>JAEWLN010000184.1 GCA_023457535.1 Bacteroidota bacterium | reverse complement strand
CGTTCAAAACCAATATCCGATAAGGTCAAAAACGGGTTGAGGTGCGGCAAACTGTTTTTAAGTAACGCTGTTGACTCGTAAGTTTTTAAAGTTTCTTGGTTAAAGTGATTTTTCCAACGGTTCGCATAGGGCGTGTATACCACATACGGCGTCCCGTCATCTTTTGCGATCTCATCTTTTTCAAAAATCACCTGGTCTTTGAAGGTGTGGAACGCAACATCTTGCACGCGCAGCAACCCGCGGATTATACCATCGCGCTGGGTCGCATACGGCTCGTAATCTTCGTTGGCATATACGGCCGTAATCCGGTTTTCGCGTACAAGCCGGGTAAAGACTAATTGCGGCTCGTCGTGGAAAACGGCCAGTGACGAGCCGTAATTTTTAAGTTCGCGGTCGATGTTTGCAAGACAATCAAAAATGAACGTCACGCGCGCATCGTCGGCCGGGAGTTCTGAAAGGATGTTTTTGTCAAATATGAAGATAGGCAGCACCTTTCCGTTTGAGAGCGCCTGGTGAAGTCCGCGGTTGTCTTCAAGCCGCAAATCGCGTCGGAACCAAAATACGTTCATATCGGGTCTTTTTGCCACGCTCCAAACAGCGCCGTGAGTTTGTCTTGCCTGAATTTGAAAATTTTCTCGAGTCGCGGCTGCACCAGGAAACGATGCGCCAACCGTCCGAGGATGCCCATCGGAAGGCCATAGTGAACGATGTCCTCCATTTCGACGCCGCCCGGAATATCGCGCAAAAAGTGTTTGTGGTGCCAGAATGCGTACGGGCCGTACCGCTGCTCGTCCGTAAAATAGTGGCCCGGATCGACATGCGTTATTTCAGTTATCCACTGCATCGGGATGTGAAACAGCGGCGTGACGGTATAGTGGATGATCTGTCCAGGAAACATCGCGCGGTCATCGCCGGAACGCGTGCGAAAACCCATATCGGGCGGTGTAATTACCGCAAGGTTCTTTGGGTTGGCAATAAATTCCCAGGCCGTCTGCCGGTTTATCGGCAGTTGTTGTCGTTTGTGCAGCGTATAGAGTTTCATCGGGCTAAAGTATAAAATGTTTAATAATTTTGCGATATTATTAAACAGAATCGATTAGGAATTAAGGTTTAATTAACATTTCAGGGCCGTTGAATTTGTAAATTTGAAAACGTAACAAAAACCCATTACTTATGAAAAAAATTGTATGCATGTTGGCGGTCTGCCTGATCGCTGTGGCTGCAGAGGCGCAAATCAAAACACCGGCCCCGAGTCCGTCGGCTACCGTTAAACAAACGGTGGGACTGACCGATGTCGAGATCAAATATTCACGTCCAGGTATGAAGGGGCGCAAAATTTTTGGCGACCTGGTTCCATTTGGAAAAATGTGGCGTACGGGCGCCAATAAAAACACCACGATTTCATTCAGCGAAGATGTGGTCATCGACGGCAAGACGCTCAAAAAAGGCGAATACGCGATTTTTGCTACGCCCAAGGCGGACAACTGGGATATCTTTTTCTACAGCGATACGGAAAACTGGGGGACGCCTGACGATTGGAGCGACGCCAAAGTAGCGCTAAAAACAACCGCTAAGGCTGAGATGCTCAACCGCAACGTGGAATCATTTACCGTTGGCGTCAACGGACTCGACAACAATTACGGCGTGCTCGAGCTCTCATGGGAGAAAACGCTAGTCCCGGTCAAATTTGAAGTCCCGACGCACAAAACTGCAATGGCCAGCATTGAAAAAGCGATGAACGGCCCGTCTTCAAGCGAGTATTTCGCCGCTGCGCAATACCTCTATCAATCCAACGGCGATATGGCCAAAGCGCTTGCGTACGCGAACAAGGCCGTTGAGCTTGACAAAAACAAATCGTTCTGGATGTACCGCGTCAAATCGCTGATCCAGGCCAAAATGGGCGACAAGAAAGGAGCGATCGAAACGGCAAAGACCTCTATGGCCATGGCCACGGAAGCCAAAAATGCCGACTATGTCAAAATGAACAACGACAGCATCGCCGAGTGGAGCAAAAAATAAAGCTTCCATCCAAAAACAAATCCCGCCATCGAGCGGGATTTTTTATGCGTTGGCCGGACCGCTGTCTTTCGGATCCTTGTGGAACAGCAGGCGTTGGGCCGCAAACGAAAGTACGATTGCAAGCATCGCGCCGATGAAGTTCAACCACAGGTAGCCGAGTTTTTCTTCCCCCTTGGGTTGCATGTGGATGAAAAAGTAGTAGATATAAAGCACCATCGTCTGGCTTACCGCCGCGCCCCAGAACATTGCATTGGCTTTGATGTAGCGAATGTAGAATCCCACCAGGAATATTCCGAGCACCGTGCCGTAGAATATCGACCCTACAATGTTTACAAGCTGGATCAGGTTTTCAAACAATGTCCCGACGCAGGCAAACAAAATCGCGATCACGCCCCACATCAGTGTAAAAAGCTTGGTGGCGTTGACAAAGTGCTTTTCGTTCTTTTGGCCCTTGACATTGCGTTTGTAAATATCGATGGCTGTGGTCGAAGCGAGCGCATTGAGCCCCGATGCTGTGGATGACATGGCCGCCGAGAGGATCACCGCAAGCAAAAGCCCGATCAGTCCTTTGGGCAGGTAATTGAGGATAAAGTGGATAAAAACGTAATCTTTGTCGTTGGTTTCCGCCTTGCCGTCCGCTTTGGCGATCAGTTCGCGGGCCTCTTCGCGCAGGTCGTTTTCCTTGCTTGAAAGCGCCACGAGTTCCTTGCGCAGGATCGGGTTGTCATAATTCTGGTTCAGGTGGTCCATGTAGAGCAGGTTGATTTCCTTTTTCTCTTCAGACAATTTGTCGAGTTTGGCCTCGAGCAACCGGTATTCATTTTTGTATTTTGATTTTTCGACCGCAATTTTGTTGTTCGGATTAAAATTCAGCGGCACCGGATTGAACTGGAAAAACACAAACACCATTACGCCGATCAGCAAAATGAAAAACTGCATCGGCACTTTCAAAAATCCGTTCATGATCAGTCCCATCTGGCTTTCGCGGACGGATTTCCCGGACAGGTATCGGCCCACCTGCGACTGATCGGTCCCAAAATACGACAGCATCAAAAAGAAACCGCCCGTGATTCCGCTCCAGAACGTATACCGCGTCTCCGGATCATACGAAAAGTTCACAATGTCCATCTTGTCATTGGCCCCGGCAATATGCATCGCATTGCTCAGTGTCATGTCGTTGGGCAACAGGTGAAGGATCAGGAAAAACGTCAGGAACATGCCGGTCATGATCACGAACATCTGCTGTTTTTGCGTGACGTTGACGGCTTTCGTACCGCCTGCAAATGTGTAAACGATCACCAACACACCAATGATGATGTTCATCAGCGTCAGGTTCCAGCCCAGCAGCGCTGACAGGATAATTCCGGGCGCGTAAATCGTCAGTCCCGTGCCCAGTCCGCGCTGGATCAAAAACAGGATCGAGGCCAGCGAGCGCGTCTTGAGATCAAAACGCTGCTCAAGGTATTCGTAGGCCGTAAATACGCGCAATTTGTGGTAAATCGGGATGAAGGTGTAGCAAATGACCACCATTGCGATCGGCAAACCAAAGTAAAATTGCACAAATCCCATTCCGTCGTGGTAAGCCTGTCCGGGCGTGGACAAAAACGTGATGGCGCTGGCCTGCGTGGCCATGACCGATAATCCGACGGTCCACCACGGCGTTTCGTTGCTGCCCAGAATGTATTCCTCCACATTCTGGCTGCCGCGCGTTTTCCACACCCCATAAACGACGATGAACAACAGCGTCACGCACAATACGATCCAGTCAATTTGTTGCATCAGGCGTACATTTCCATAATCAGACAAAACAGCAGGATATAAATCGCGTTGGCGATCAGTACCCAAGTGTAACTTTTTTTCCAGGAAGAAGTTTTGCGCATATTCAGTTATTTATCGGCTGGGATTGAAATCAGGTTGGCCATCAGTCGGTAGGCGCCGGAAACGCCCTCTGGCAATTCCCTGAAAAAACTCAGTCCGGTGTAAATATAGTGTCCTTTGCCGTGTTTGGCCACAAGCAGTGCGCCTTTTTTCTCCGATTCGCCCTGATCCGCAGACGACAGGATGGGCGTAAAAGCATTGTCCCACTCGCTCGGGTAATACAAGCCCTGTTCCTGCTTCCAGTTTTTGAAATCGTCCACGGTAATTTTATTAGGAACGTTCAGCACCGGATGCGATGGCGCGAGAAACCGGACCGATGCATTTTCCTCGGTCACGCGATCGCGCGAAATTTTGATCGGATAGGGCGCAATGTCCTTGGTGACAAAATCGTCGAGCGTATTGTATTGCACAATCATGGTATGGCCTTTAGCGACAAAATCGAACAGCAATTGCTGCTTGAATGCGAGCGCAGAAACCGTGTTGTAGGCGCGGATCCCGGTAATGACGACATCAAAGTTCTTCAGCGTTTCCGCCGTCAGCGTCTCTGCTTTGACCACCGATACATCGTAACCCATTTGCGCGAGTCCGGCCGGAACTTCATCGCCTGCGCCCATGATGTAGGCAATTTTCTGTTTCCCCGTTTTGACGTCGAGCCGCAGCAATCGCGCCTCGGCCGGTTTGAGTATTTGCTGGCGCGCGATGTGGTCGTAGGCGATGTTGATCTGCTCGCGGTCAAACCGTTTGCCATTGACCACCGCGACTGCTTTGGCGGTAATTTCGGCGGTTTTGCCCGGAGGCGTCACCTCAAAGTAAAATGTCAGTTCTTCGCCCTTACGCGCCAGTTGGAAGCTGCGGCTTGCAGGCGATACTTTCCAGTCCGACGGCATTTCCAGCATTACCTCGCCGCTGACGTTGGCTTTTCCGGCCCTGACCTTTACGCCGACCGTTTTGGATTTGGCGTTAAAAATGACCACTTTGTCTGCGATGGATGTTGAAACGTCGGGTACAATGTCGAACGGGCGGTAAACTTCGCCTTTGACATCGTCGTTGAATTTGTAAATGATGGTGCGCTCAAACGGGATCGGAATCCCGCCAATGGTTACGTTAAACAGTACCTTTTGGTCTCGGATGATGTCCGGAACGCCAATCTGTTTCGGATCTGAAACGGTATACATGCCTGTAGTTCCCGGTTCGGCAAGCCAGTAGGGCTGCGTGTAACCGGCGTCGGGTTTGACATCGATGCTGGCATCAAACGTAAAAAGTTGGTTGGGTTTGAGGTCTGTGGCCGCGATTGCATTGGCCGATTCCATAGTCTTGACCGATGTGAGCTGCATCGGAACATTGCTGCGGTTAATGGCTTCTATCTTGAGTTTGACCGTGCTGCCGGGCGTGGTCTGATCTGTTTCGGCAACGGCTTCGAGGTAGAGTCCGGCGCACGCGGCGATGACTTTTCGCACATCGGCCAATTTGATGGGTTTCCAGTGATTGTCGGGCAACGCCGAGATCATCGCGTAGGCTTGCACCAGATCGGGAATGCTCGCCGACGGATTTTTAAAATCGTACTGCCGGTCGATCCTGGCAAGCCAGTCGCCAATCGGTTTTGCTCCCGGCACGCGTCCCCACGAGGTATCGATGCCTTCAAATAGATTGGTTTTGTCCTGGGCATCGGCGCCCTTAAGCAGCTCGACGTATTCAAAGTCCTCGCCGCGCACGCCGGTGTTGCCGAAACCTTGCGATTGGTGTCGGCTACGGCTCAAAGCCGCAATTTCCTGGTTGGATTGGCCGATGGTGGGATAGTACACGCCGGTCGGGATTTTGTACAAACCGGACTTATCGGCCTGATCAAATTTTTCGCGGCTGCCGTAAAACCACCAATTGGTGTTAAAAAACAGGCGTTTGGGTTGCCACGGTTGTACCAGTTGCAATTGGTCCGCATACTGGTTTGCGTCGTTGACCATATCGAACGCTTCCAGGCTTAGCATAGCGGAGGCGGTGTGATGGCCATGTGTGGTTCCGGGCGTACGCGCGTCAAAGCGGTTGATGATTACATCGGGTTGGAATTTCCGGATCAGGTAGACCATATCGCCAAGTACGTCCTTTTTGTCCCAGATTTGCAGCGTTTCCGACGGTGTTTTGGAATACCCAAAATCGTTGGCACGCGAAAAAAATTGTTCGCCACCGTCTATTTTGCGCGCCTCAAGCAGTTCCTGGGTGCGGATCACGCCTAATCCTTCGCGCAGTTCAGGTCCAATGAGGTTTTGTCCGCCATCGCCACGCGTAAGTGATAGATAAGCCGTGCGCGCGTGTTGCGCATTGGCCATATAGGAAATCAACCGCGTGTTCTCATCATCAGGGTGCGCGGCGACATACAACACAGACCCCAGGAAACTGAGCTTGCGGATCTGGTTGTAAATTTCAGCGGCGTGGGGCTTGGCAGGTTGTTGGGCGTGGAGAAACTGGGAAAAAACAAGGAGGGTGAACAGCAATCGGGGTTGAAACATAACCGTAAATTAAATCAATCCCAAATATAGTGAATTTGGATGGGCGTGTTTTGAATTTGGTTTTCTTTAACAAAAAGAGCAAGGCGGTGGGCCTTGCTCAAAAGGAGTGCGGTTATTTTAATTAATGGCAGTGGTGGTGGCCACGTCCATGTTTTTTGTGGTGCTTGTGTTTGTGGTGTTTCTCACGCACATACACCACGCGCGCGGGCCTTTCGACGTAAACCGGTCGTTCGGCATACACCGGGCGCGGCGCGTAAACCGGGGCATATCGGACTGGTTCATAAACCGCAACGGCTACCGGAAGCGGAATCCCTACATTCACATTTACCGATACCTGAGCCCGTGCGTGCGTGGCAACAAATAACATCAATAAAACGGCTGTGGTTGATTGGAGCATTTTCATAGCTTAATGATTTAGTCAATTCGACAGTTAGTAAAGCCGCAGTTCCAATTACCGTTCCGCAATTGTCCAACTCAAAAAGTTTAACGTTTTTAATCTACCGAAGCGGTGAGTTTCTTGATGTTGGCTTTGGTAATATACGGGTATTTCTTTTTGTGTCTGGCGAGATATTGTGTAGGGTCGTCGTCGTCATAATCGTGGATGACTACATTTACCTTGTTGTAGAGCGAATAACCGCGATAACCGGCCGGAAGGTCCTTGGCCACGATCCATTGCCCCGATTCAGAATACCAATATTCATTTTTTTGCGTGTCGTAATACGCTTCGAGATTCGGAAAATAATAGTAGCGAAGCACGCAATTGGTTTGCGGATCAACGAGTGCGCCATTAATGTTTTTAACAGGAGCCGTTTGTGCGCTTGCCGATGATACAATCAATAAAAAAAGCCACGCGATGTTCTTTAAATTTTTCATCATGTCAGAGTTTTAATTTTGCCCGCCCGAAAGCTTGCAAAGGTGATACACTATCCACATTTAAATTACTCCGTAAAATTAAACATTTGGCTTGAATAAATATCGATAAAGTGTAAAAAATACCGTTGAAATGCACTAATAATCGATTTTTAGACGAATTGGACTACAATAAAATCGCGTATTGCCCCGCGCTTTCAGACCGATTATTCAGAATTCGGCTGCAAAAGTAGTGACTAATCCGTGAATTCTTTGTCTTCGTAGAAATTATTTACGATCGAAATCCCTTTTTGGAGCATGAGGTTGTTCGGATAGGAGATCCGCTCACCGTCGCGCGTTCTCAGCAGCGTATGAAAAGCGCGGATGTCTTCTATTTCAGCTTCTATCGGAAAATCTTTGTCGTGGATTTTGATGATGTCGCCAATCTTGAACGGAAATGAAAACAACAATATAATGCCCGATGTGACATTGCTCAGGATCGACCACTGCGCAAAGAACGCCACGCCAACCACCGTGATCACAGAGGAAATCGTCAGGAAGATGTCATCGGTCTGCACACCCCAAATGATAAAAATGCCGGTGATGAACAAAACCGTCAAAAAGATGGTGTTGTACCGGATCACCAGATTGACGCGGTTCTCGAGAATCTCGCTCGTTTTAGCATAATGCCGGATCACGCGCGCCGATACCAGCCGGAGCAGGACCACGATGGCCGTCAGGATCGCCGTAGCCAGCAGTTCGATATAAATGTCGCGGTTAAACATGACCGTCGAATTTTGAAAGGTATTCGAATACGCGGTGCGTCGGGAGCCCAACTACATTAGTATACGAGCCTTCGATCTTGGAAATGGCTACCAACCCGATCCAATCCTGTATCCCATAGGCGCCCGCTTTGTCAAACGGGCGGTGTTTGTCAAGGTAGTAACGGATTGCGGCTTCACTGAGGTTTTCAAACGTCACTTTGGTAACCTCGTGCAAAAGCTCGGATTGCTGCCGCGTCGTAAAACACACCGATGTAATGACTTCGTGCGTGTGCCCGGCCATCCTTTTCAACATCGAAACGGCATCTTCGTAATCGCGCGGCTTGCCAAGCGCCTGCCCGTTGTGCCAAACGATCGTGTCGCTTGTGATCAGCAGTTCGTCATCGGCCAATTCGCCCTGGAACGCATCGGCCTTGAGCTGCGCGAGGTAATTGGTGATTTGCGCGGCCTTTAATTCCGGCGGATAAATCTCTTCCACTTCCCTGAGCCGGATCTCAAAATCCAGGTCCAGATCTTTGAAGAATTGTTGCCGGCGCGGCGATCCCGAGGCCAGGATGATTTTGTAACCGGATTTAAGCATGGTGCAAAATGTTATAGGACACGACGCCCATGGAAATAATGCCAAAAAAGATGACGAGTTTCAAAACAAGGCTCAGATGCGCGAATTCGTTCGTTTTTTGCGCCGACCACATCCGTACAGAGAAATAGATCATCGGCGCCACGACAAACACCAGCGCGTACAGCACCGATGCCAGCAGGTTATTGGCAAACAGATACGTATAAATGTAATGCAGCAACAGCGCCACCGGAAGCAGGCTCAGGCCAAAAACCAGGCGCGCCGTACGGCTGACCCCTAGTACGATGGGCAATGTTCGCATGCCCTGGTTGTAATCACCGTTGACATCTTCGAGATCCTTGACCATCTCGCGCAGCAGATTGACCAGAAACGCAAATACCGCATAATCGACCAATACGGCCGATACCGTCAGCATTTGCGATCGGTTCCCTTGGAATGTGGCCGGAAAAATATCGAACGGCACCACAATCAGCACGCTTAAAGCCAATACCAATGCCACGACTATATTTCCGATGACAGGCATTTGCTTGAGTGTGGTCGCATAAAAATACAACAGCGAGGCGATCAGGATAAACAGCGAGGCGAATCCCGGTTTTTCCACCACATTGGCCAGGTAAAACCCGATGCCCACCCCGGAAATGTTCAGCGCTGCATACCAATAATAGGCGTGTTCTTCGCTGATCGTTGCGCCCACGACCACGCGGGAGGGCTTGTTGTGGCGGTCCGTCTGCTGGTCAAAAATGTCGTTGATGATGTAGCCCGCCGCCGCGATCAGTACCGTTGACAGCACGAGCAGGCCGTATTGCCAGTGGTGCAGCGCCAGCGGAATGTCCTGCATGGCAAGAAAACCGTAGCGCACAATGAGTTGCATCGCGGCAAGCATGAGTAAGTTGGGCAGGCGTATGAGTTTGAGGAAATTCATTTGTCTTTAAGGTTTGTCTTCTGAATTTGGGTTCAGTCGTGTTTGCCGTCAAAATTTTCCATCCATTTGCCCTGCAGTTTCATGACCTGCTCAATGGCATCGCGCACCGCGCCACGACCGCCGTTCTTGTGCGAAATGTATTTTGAGATGCCTTTGATTTCCGGGCTTGCGTCCTGCGGGCATGCGGGCAATCCTACGAGCTGCATCACGTGGTAATCCGGAATATCGTCGCCCATGTACAAAACCTGTTCAGGCCTGATGCCGTACAGTTCGATGTATTCTTTGAACGTCGCAACCTTATCCGGCGCGGCCAGGTGGATGTCCGTGATGCCCAGATTGCGCAGCCGGATACGCACCCCTTCATTGGATCCGCCTGAAATAATGCACACATGGTAGCCGCTTTCCACGGCCGCTTTCATCGCAAAACCGTCCCGGATGTTCATAATGCGCAACATTTCGCCCGTTGGCGTCACATGGACGGAACTGTCGGTCAGCACGCCGTCCACGTCAAAAATGAACGTATTGATCTCGTTCATGATTTCCTTATAACTTTTGGCCATTTTGTATGGAATGGGTTAGGAGTTCGTAAATTTTTTTCTGGTTGGGCTCCGACAAAAATGCCAGATGCCGCGCGATGGTCTTTTGGTCGCCGCGTCGGGCCGGGCCGGTTTGCGCCTGTTGTGGGGCAAGTGTCAGGATTTTAGCTGCAGTTTCGCCAATGAGCGGTTTGAGGATGTCGAATGAAAGACCGTTGGCCTGGCAAATCGAATCGCCAATCTGGTACAAATGGTTGACAAAATTGCTTACGAACACCGCCGCAACGTGCAAAGCCTGACGCTGTTTCGAATCGATTTTGTACAAATTCGCCGATAATTGCCTGGCGACACCTTCAACAATGGGATAATCTGCGGCGTGCTCAGATTCGATGCAAATCGGTACCGCGCCCCAATCGACGTCCTTGGTTTTGGAAAACGTTTGCAACGGATAAAAGACCCCTCGTTTGTTTTTGGCATCGATCCCGTTCATCGGAACGCTTCCCGAGGTGTGCACCACAAGCCGGTTTTCAAACGGAAGCTGCGCGCTGATACCGGCAATGGCGTCGTCCGATACCGCGATCAGGTAAAGGTCGGCAGTGACCAGATCTGACAATCGGTCCGTAACCGCAACCTGCGGTGCAAAATTCCCGATCTGCCGCTTATCGCGCGCGTACCATTGCACCAGCCGTATTTCCTTACATGCGAGCAACGCCAACCCAAGATGGTGCGCCACATTGCCCGAACCGATAAGCGTTACATCAATCATTCGGCTAAATTAGTAAAAACGCCCCGAGGGTCAAAACGCGCGCGCAATTAATCCTTGAGCACCGTTTGTATCGAAATGGTGTTTTTAAGCATGCGGTGAACCGGGCATTTGTTGGCAATCTCGAGCATTTTCAAGCGCTGGTCATCATCGAGGTCGCCAAACAGGCGGATTTCCATTTTGAATTCGGCGCGTCCTTCCGCGGGAAAGTTGTCGAGTGTGACGCCCACCATCGCTTCGTGCAAATCCCAGCCTTTGCGGTCGGCGTACATGCGCAATGTGATGGACGTACACGAGGCCAGCGAGGCTGCGAGCAGTTCGCCGGGTTTTGGTCCGAGGTCGCCGCCGTCTATATCGCGCGGTTCGTCGACCGTTAAAATATGATGGGCCGTCTTGACCTGGGTTTTGTAGCGTTCTTTGCCGGTAGCGGCCGTTACGTGCGTCATGTTTTGGGTTTTAAAGCAGTGGGTTGGGGAAGAGGGACAAATTCGGTTTCGCCGTTTATTTTGGGAAAGCTTTGTTCGAGCCAGCGTTTTTTGGCCGATTCGATCCTGTCGGGATCCGATGCGACAAAATTCCAATATATAAAACGCTCTTCTTCAAACGGCTCCCCGCCAAAAATATAGACCGTCGTGTTCTCGGTCATCGTAAAGGCACACAGCGAAGCATCATTGGACACCAGGATTTGTCTGGGGCCGTAGCTGTGCCCGTCGCTTTGGATCGAACCTTCAAGAATGTACAGCGCACTTTCGCCAAACAATTCCTGCCCGATGGAAACGATCTGGCGGTCCTTGGATTTTATCTCGATCAGATACAGCGGGCTGTACACCGGCACAGGCGATTGATGCCCTAAGACCTTCCCTGCAATCAGTTTGAATTGGAGCGTTCCTTGCTGCCAATGCGGGATGTCACCGTCCGATGCGTGGTAAAAATCAGGTTCCATTTCCTCGAGCGCCTTGGGCAAGGCCACCCAAATCTGGAGTCCGTGCAGTGATTTTTCCGAATGGCGCAGGTATTCAGGCGTGCGTTCAGAGTGGACGATGCCCTTGCCGGCCGTCATCCAGTTGACCTCGCCGGGTTTGATCTCGATTTCGCTGCCGAGGCTGTCGCGGTGCATGATGCTGCCCTCAAACAAGTACGTAAGCGTCGAGAGTCCGATGTGCGGATGCGGCGGCACATCGAAATTTTCGTAATCGCGCAGTGAAACCGGACCCATGTGATCGATAAATGCAAAAGGCCCGACGGTGCGCTTTTCGCGAAACGGCAGCAATCGCCCGACCATAAAATTGCCTACCAGGCTCGGGCGTTCTTCGATGATAAGTTGGATGTTGGACATGGCTGCAGATTTGGCTAAAAGTACAAAGAATCGCAACGGCGTGCAAAAAAAAAATGCCCGGCGAACCGGACATTGATTTTATTGTTTGACCACTTTTAAGGTTCGGGACTCCCCGTTGCAGCTCACCCGCACCAGGTACATTCCCGCATCGCAGTGGGCAAGACTGACGATCGGTCGGGTTCCGGTGGCGCGTTGACGCAACACGCACTTACCCGCCAGGTCAAATACGTCGACTGTCGCATCGGCCGTACCAAAGAGGCGCAGTTCGAACTGGTCGCGCGTCGGGTTGGGCCAAAGCGCGGGTTGAAGATTGTAGCTAAAGGTGGTGCGCGTCAGGATGTCGGTGTTTTTCATAATGCCCATCGAACCATTGGCCATCGCGGTCTGGATGATCGGAAAAAACGGGTCGACATTATACCAGATGTAATCCGTCTGCCCGTCCTGAATGATGGTCTGGCGAATGGCCTGATAGGATCCGAACGGCATGATCAAGGTTCCGTAAGCGTCATAAGTCGCGGTAAATGCAATCGGATGATCATCGAAATTACTTTGATAAGTATCGGAAATCACGGTGTTGAACGTGTAGGGAAAGGCAACCACCGTTTTTGGATTTTGCAGATAATTCAGCGCAATGATCCCCGGATACACCTCGCCGATAAGCTCGAGTTGGCCGTTGCTGCTGCGTAAATATTGGAACGATTCGTCGAACGATCCCAAATAGGCCATGCAATGCGTGGCGGAACTGAACATCGCTGCAGCGGGCGTTTGCGATGGCGCAACAACGTCAAGGCTGCCGACAGACATCAGTTCCAATGCGGAAAAGTCCCAGATTTTGTCCGCGCCGGGCGTGCCGGGATGAAGGCCGCTTGTTTGCGCGACCATGGCCTCAGTTTGCAAGGTGGCCGGCAGTTGCGAAGCCGTAATGACAGGCTGTGCAAAACCTGAAGTGGCAGACAAAGCCAGAAGGTATATTTTTTTCATAGTCAGTTTTTAAATGCAGAGGCGGTCCAATGTCAAACGCCAGATGAACGCGAACGCCTGAAGCCTGGTCTTTAAATCAGTATTTTACGATCTTCTGGATGTGCGTTTTGTCCGATTGGCGTACCTCGAGTATAAAAACCCCGCTCGCGCAATGGGCAAGGTCGATTACCGCAGCGCCCGGATGGGCCACCCCTTGCCAAATCAATTGTCCGCGCATATCGGTGACGCGAATTTCGGCCCGGGTCGCGAGCCCTTCGATCCGGAAAGTATCTTTCGACGGGTTGGGCGCTACGACAAGCGCTTCCGATGGCGTAAATTGCGCAGCCGACAGCACGCCGGGGTTGGTCATGAGTCCGATGCCGCCTTCAACGGTTTGCGCAATCGGAAAAAACGGGTTGACGTTGAACCACACATAGTTTGTCGTACCGGCTTCCTCTATTTTTTGCCGGATGACATTATGGTACGTGCCAAACGGAACGGTCAGCGCGCCATATCCGTCATAGGTGCTTGTAAAAGCGATGTTGTCGGCGTGGTAGGTGTCGTTGATCACGCGGTTGTAAGTGTACGGAAATTCGATGTAAGTACGCGGATTGGGCGCATTGGTAAACACGCCGATTCCCGTAAAAGCCTCTCCGAGCAATTCCATTTTTTGGGTGTCGAGTCGGAAGTAGGA
The DNA here is from genome assembly GCA_023457535.1 of Bacteroidota bacterium. Taxonomy (GTDB): domain Bacteria; phylum Bacteroidota; class Bacteroidia; order Flavobacteriales; family Flavobacteriaceae; genus Flavobacterium. Next base: position 21,539 of record JAEWLN010000184.1, on the reverse strand, counting down.
ATAACCGCCTTGAAACTGGCCCGTGGTAGCGCTGCAAAAGTTGGCTGTGGGAAACGAATTTTCAAACGGAGTTCCTACCGGTGATATGGTCGTACTGTTCCCAACCAGGTACAGGTCCAAACCTGTAATGGTCCAATTGCGGTTGGCGCCCGCAGGACCGGGATCGAACGATTGTACCTCGGCAAAATAAGCCTCGGTCGGAAAGTTCAGTTGTACGTAATTGGACTGGATTACCGGTTGTGCGTAACCGGAAGCAAAGGCCGTAAGGGCCAGGGCAATGATTTTTCTCATGATGATTGAAATTATTTGATATATCAAATATGACGATATCAAAGGTGTATTTGTTACAACCAAGACGGAAATTTTTTTATCAAGGCAGATTTTTTTTTTTCCGATAAACAAAAAAAGCGCAGCCATCGCCGCGCCGTTTTGCGTTTATTTCTCTATCTCGAAACTTGTGCCGTTAGGGATGATTCGGGCTTGGGAATACTGCCGCCGGAACTGGTCTTGACTATTTTCCGGATGGCGTATTTCTTGCCCGACGTCAGGCTTACCAGGTAAATTCCTGCTTCACAGTGCCGCAGATCCACCGTCATTTCGCCGCCGCCCGACTCCTGCGTCGCGACCTTATTGCCCATCAGGTCATCGATCCGCAAATGGCCAGGGCCTTTTGTGACAATCGAAAACACCCCCGGACAGGTACTTTCAGTAATGGCCATCGATAAATCGGAGGTAAATCCCGCACCGGCCGTATGCATCATCACGCCCAGCGTTTTGCGGGCACGATCGGTTTGCAGGATCGGATAAAACGGTTGGGTGCTGAACCAGATGTAATCCGTTGTCCCATTGTGTTCGATGCGCTGCCGGATGACGTTTTGGTGCGTCCCGTAGGGCATGATAAGCGTGCCAAATCCGTCGTAAACGCTTGTGGAGACCGTGGCGCGTCCGCTGTTGTCCAAAGCGGTATTCAAAATTTTGGTTTGGTAGGTGTAGGGAAAGGTCATTATCGTACGCGCGCGCGAGGCAGCACCCACGGTCTGGCCGGAAAAAGATTGTCCGATCCATTCGAGTGTATATGGCGTGTGTCTGAAAAATTCAAAATTTTCGCCCGATGCTCCCGTATAAGCCATACAAAGCGTGGCATTTTTTGGCGGGTTTTTAGACCCGATGTCTGACGGCAGCATCCAGTCGCACGTACCGGAAGCATGGAGCTGCAGATCGGAAAAATCCCATGTGAGATTCCCGCCCGACGCTCCGGGCTCAAAGTTTTCGTAGGTCCCGACGAGCGCTTCTGTAGGGAGGTAATCGGCGATATCCGACGCTTTCACGACCGGTTGCGCCGCAATGGACGCCGCGGCCAGCAATGCCATTGACGTTGCAAATAAGGTGTTCATGATTTGATTGTGATTGATTGATGATTATTAAAAAGGCGCAACCGTGAAGATTGCGCCCGGATTCATTGAAAGATTGATTAAAATTGGAAATAAATGAATGCGCCGCCGCTTTCCTGTGCCCAGATCAGCATCAGTACCAAAAAGGACCAGGCGAGCCCAAGCGACCACCATTTCATGCGGTACGCTTCTTCGACGACTTTACGGTTGCGCATGACCCATTGGAAGATCAGCAGCGCCGGAATTACAATGGCGACTTTGACGAGCGCCATCGTGGTCAGCACCATTTTGCCGCCATCGACCATGCCGAACATGGACTCAAGGATGCGCCATGCGGTTCCAAACGACTCAGACCGGAAGAATACCCACGTCACGTTGACGAGCATGAATGTAAAAAACGCATACAGGAAACCGGTCCATTGTTTGTTCCGGCGTTCCCGATCTTCAGCGGTCGGGCGACGTTTGTCGCTGATGAATTTCTCGGCCCACAGGTAAAGACCGTGCAATCCGCCCCAGGCGACAAATGTCCAGTTGGCGCCGTGCCATAAGCCTCCAAGCAACATCGTAAGCATCAGGGCCATATACATGCGGAACTTGCCTTTGCGGTTGCCTCCGAGCGGAATGTACAGATAATCGCGCAGCCACGCAGAAAGTGTAATGTGCCACCGCTTCCAGAAATCGGAAAAACCTATGGCCGCATACGGATAATTGAAATTTTGCGGAAGCACGAAACCAAGACATAAAGCTACACCCACAGCGCAGGTCGAATACCCCGCGAAATCAAAAAAGATTTGCCCGGAAAAGGCCAGTACACCAGCCCAGGCGTCGAGCGCCGACAAGGCTTCCGGGGTGTTGAATACGGTATCGGCGGTATCGGCGAGCATTGCATCGGCCAAAACCACTTTCATGAATAGCCCGAGGGAAAGCAGCAGCAATCCGTCAAGCAGTTGTTTCATCGTTGCTGAACGCGGATGCTCGAATTGCGGTACCAGTTGCGGCGGACGGACGATAGGACCGGCCACCAAATGAGGGAAAAACGTCACAAACAGTGAAAAATCGAGCAGGGATTTAACCGGTTGGCTTTCTTTTTTATACATATCGATCGTGTAGCACAATGTCGTAAAGGTGTAGAACGAAATTCCTGCCGGTAAAATAATGCTTGGTTCGGCCGGATGGAAATCGACACCGAATGTGTTGACCAGCGCCACAAAATTTTCAAGCAAAAACGTTCCGTATTTAAAAAAGCAAAGCATACCCAGGTTGCCGATCAGGCTCACCACAAGCAGGATCTTTTTCTTGACCGGATTTTGTTGTGTATACAACGCACGACCCACGAAAAAGTCCACTACGGTAGAAAGCCACAACAGTAAAATAAACGGCGGATTCCACGCCGCGTAGAACAAATAGCTGCCAATGAGCAACGACATTTTTCTGGCCTTCCAGGAAATCGGGAGGTTGTAGACCAGTAGCATGATTGCGAAAAACGCAATGAATGTATAGGAGTTGAATACCATGGTTTAGATTTTTGTAAGTAATTTTTCTGACTGGACGTTCCAGCCCTTTATTTTGGACAGGTTGCGTACAAATGCCTGGGTGTATCGGCGCGCATCTTCCACGGTCAGGTGCGAAAATTCGGGGCACACCAGGTTTTTGGTCGCTACGTCGTCTTCGAAGTGGATGCCGCTGCATCCGGTTACGGCCAGCATTTTATCCCAATACCGCTGGCGCGCAAAGCCCATTTTTTCCATTTCGCGGAACGGCCCGCTCGATGGCGTGCGCACAAAAACAACATCGCCGCCGCGCGCCTTGATCTGGTCTGTGCATTTTTTGATGTCTTGTAAAAACGCCAGGATTTGCGCATCGTTCATAGGCGGTGGCATCGGCATTTTGGACAATCCGGCCCAGATGCTTTTTACGATGCCTACCTGCGCGGTATCGGCCAAAAAATGCGGTGTCATATAGGTTTGGCGGTCAAAAGTGGTGCGCGCAAATTCCATCGGGAACACCGGCGGACCCATAACGCCCGGACGGTTTTGCAGCATCGGGAAAATAAAAGGCATGATACCGAGTTGTGCGTTCATCGACAGGTTTTCCTCATCGAGCAGCACCAGTTGTGATTCGAGTGCCGAATGCAATTGGAAGCTCACATCCTGCGCGATCGTGTGGTCGTGGTAGTATTTGAGCCCGCTGGTGGGGCGCTCGTAGAAAAACGGCATGGACGAGAAAAAAATGGGTTCCGTGACGTCGATGACCAAACGGCCGCGAAAGTCCGGGTCGGCGGCCAGATCTTTAAGGATCGGTACAGGCGTGGAACCTACGCAGGCCAGTTGAACAGGCTGTATACCGGTCAGCCGCTTCCAGGTATCGACGTCGAGGTCATATTTGATGCGCGAAGAACCGATGAAAACCACCTGATCCTGTTTGTCGCCGTACACATCGGCGCGTTTGTCGGCCCAAAGTGAAGGGCTGTCGTCGTAGGAAGGCTGCAATCCGCCGTTGCGCAGATGCACCTCATAACCGGTAACCACAGCGGTTACGATAACCAGCATGAGCAATGCCGATTTTGCGATTGATTTTTCCATGATTTATTTTTTGTAAAGAAAGTGGTATCGGTCAGTATAACCACCGATTGAACCGATGTAGAATAACGTTATTTTTTTACAACACGTTGATTATGAACCGATTTTGTGGCCTTGTCGGTCATCTTGAGTATGTAAATGCCCGCATTGAGCGCTGCTAGGTTCAGTTCGGTCGCGTCGTTGCCCGATGTGGCGGTCTGTGCGTGGATCAGGCGCTTGCCCAAAAGGTCGAATAATTCGATTTCAGCGTCGCTGTGCATGGCCCCGACAGGCTCGATCCGGAGCACATCCTGCGTCGGGTTTGGATATACGGCGAATTTTTTACCCAAATCGCGCTCTTCAGTTCCCAGATTGATCGCTTTGACGATGCCAAGGCTGTTTTCCTCAAGCACCGTTTGTACCAGCGGGTAGAACGGCTGGACGTTGAACCACACATAATCGGTCGAAGTGCCGTTTTTGACCACTTTCTGACGGATCACATTCTGGTACGTTCCCGTGGGAAGGATAAGCGTGCCGTATGCGTCGTAGGTAATCTGGACCGATGTGTCCGCGGTTTCCTCGACCGTGCGGTAGGTGTCGTTGAAAACCGTTCCGAATGTGTACGGAAATGTAGCGAAAGTGCGCGGGTTGGGTGTGTAATTGTCTCCGGAAGTAGCGGTGATCGCCAAACCGATGATCTCGTATTTGTCCGGCGATATCTTCTGGTAATAGTAGCGGTCCGGTGGAAACATGCTGCTGAATTTGTAGCAGTTATTGGCCGTGGGAAATTGTGCCGCAAATGGCGTTTGGGAAATTTCCATGGGCGTGTCCGTTCCTACAAACATCAGTTGAAGGTTCGAAAAATCCCAGGTTTGATTGGCTCCGGCGGGTCCGGGCGTGAAGTTGTCGGCAGGAGCGAAGTAGAATTCTCCGGTAAAATCGGTGACGTTGGCCGATGTTGCTACGGGCTGTGCCCATACGTTGAGTTGTGTCAGCGCGATTAATGCCGACGGTAAAATCCATCTTTTCATGGTGGGTGATTTTTGATTGTTGATGATTGACTTGCGAAAAGAACGAAACCGTTCATTTTCACCGGCAAAAGTAAAAGCACCCCGCGCACCACTATTACCCCAATGTAACGAAAGGGCGAAAAAAGGACATGAACCGGACAATTTGTGTACCCAACCTGAAACAAAAGCGGGTATTTTGGCCAACGATCAAAGGCGTACCTGATTGAGGTACGCCATCCTTAACAAACTAACCAACCCACTTTTCTGATCGATGATATTTGACGCAAATATAATTGATAAATCAAATAATTTAATTTTTTGTGTATTAAAGTCTTGTTAAAGTTTATGCCGGGTTGCCTTTTCCGATGCGTAATGCGTTGTAAATGTGCAGGGTTGCACGCGCTTGTTTGGTTGGCCTGTGGGGGTGCGGATGGGCCCGGCCAAATCCGCTGCGCAATCCACAAAATTTAGTTACTTTTGTCGCACTTAAAAATTCCTCTCATGGAAAAACGCATACTTTCCGTTTTATTTTCCACCCGATTAATGGCGATTCTATTCCTGGTATTTGCCGCCGCAATGGCTGCCGGAACTTTTATCGAAGACGCCTACAATACAGACACCGCGCGCATTTACATCTACAACGCCAAATGGTTCGAAGCCATCATGCTGGTGTTTATGCTCAATTTTTTGGGCAACATCAAGCGTTATCAATTGTATAAAAAGGAGAAATGGGCTACGCTGATACTGCACCTGTCGTTTGTTTTGATCCTTGCCGGCGCGTTCATCACGCGCTATATCAGTTATGAGGGCGTAATGCCGATACGCGAAGGGGAATCCTCGGACCAGATCTATTCGGACCGGACATTCCTTACCGTCCTGGTCGACGGCGATTACAAAGGTGGTATGAAACGCCGCGTTTTCGAAGAGCCGCTGCTTTTTTCGCCGGTGGCCAACAATGATTTTACGATTTCCGAAAAGTTTGCCGATACACCGTTTGAAATCGAATTCAAAAACTACGTCATGGGTGCGACAGAAACGGTCATCCCTAAGCAAAATGGCGCGTTATACCTTAAAATGGTAGAGTCGGGCGAAGGGACGCGCCATGAACATTACCTTAAATCAGGCGAAGTGGCCAACATCCACAACGTTTTGTTTGCGCTCAACAAGTTTACGCAAGGGGCGATCAACATCAACACCACCGGCGGCGCCTATACCATCCAGACGCCGTTCGAAGGTCAGTTCATGCGCATGGCCGACCAACTTCAGGGCCAGGTCATCAAAGATTCGGTCCAACCGCTGATGATGCGCTCATTGTACAATCTGGGCGGGGCGCAATTCGTGTTCCCCGAACCTGCCGTTGAAGGCGTCAAATCCTACAAATCCAACGGCGATATCAAGTCCAAGCAACACGACGATGCGGTCACGATGACGGTGTCCTCACAAGGGCAACAGCGCGAAATTACCGTGCTCGGATCCAAAGGAAAACAAGGTGAGCCGCAGAGTTTCACGATCGGAAAGCTCGATTTTACCGTATTTTTTGGCAGCAAGGTGTACACCACGCCATTCAAGGTGCAACTCAATGATTTTATAGCGACCAAATATCCGGGCACGGAGAAAAGCTATGCGGCATTCGAAAGTCAGGTCACTGTGATCGACGCCGATCAAAAATTCGACGCACGCATTTATATGAACCACGTGCTCGACCATAAAGGCTACCGTTTTTTCCAGGCGTCGTTCGATCCGGATGAAAAAGGGACGGTGTTGTCCGTCAACCATGATTACTGGGGAACCTGGGTGACGTATATCGGCTATTTTGCGCTGTTTTTTGGCATGATCGCCATTTTGTTCACCAAACATTCGCGTTTTGGCGATCTGCGCAGAAAGCTCGACGCGGTCAAGGCCAAAAAAGCCAAACTGATGACACTGTTGCTGTTGTTTTTGAGTCTGGGCGCCGCAGCACAGGACAACCACGATGGGCACAACCACGATGGGCATGACCACAGCGGCCACGATCAAGCCGCGCAAAGCCATTCGTCGCACGGCCACGATGCGCAATCCACACCGCAAAAAGACAAGCCGATCTCTGCCAAAGAGGTCGATTCGCTGTTATCCAAATACAAAGTCACTGAGGCGCATGCTGCGGCATTCGGGCGTTTGGTGATCCAGGACGAAGGCGGCCGTATGAAACCGGTCAACACTTTTTCGTCCGAACTTTTGCGCAAGGTCAGCAAGAACGACACGTATAAAGGCATGAATTCAGATCAGGTGTTTTTGTCCATGACGCAATTCCCTGCGGCGTGGTTTGAAGTGCCGCTGATTTACCTTAAATCGGGCAATGACAGCATCCGGAAACTGATCGGGATCGACAAAAAAGACAAGTATGCGCCGTTTATCAAATTCTTTGACCAAAAGGGCAATTACAAGCTTTCGCCCTATCTCGACCAGGCGTACAAAGCCGCCGTCCCGGATCAGTTCCAAAAGGACTTTATCGAAGCGGACAAGCGCGTGAACCTGCTTAATTCGGCGCTCAGCGGCAGTATTCTCAAAATTTTCCCGATTCCGGGCGACGCCAACAACAAATGGGTGTCGTATCTGCAGCTCAACCAGGCCGGGCTCAAAGGCATCGATTCGACATTTACCAGGCAAATCCTGCCCTTGTATCTGATGGCGGTCGGCAATGCGGTCAAGACGGGCAATTACAAAGAAGCCGATTTTTACCTGCAGGGTATCAGCAAATTCCAGGACCGTTATGGCGGAAAGATCATGCCGAGCGACGAAAAGATCGATTCTGAGATCCTGTACAACAAATACGATATTTTCAAAAAACTGTATTCGTGGTACATGATTGCCGGCGTGCTGATGTTGCTTTTGTCCATTGTGCAGATCTTCTCGGACAAAAAAGCGGTCCGGTTTGGCATCAATTGTTTTCACGTGCTGATTGGGTTTTTCTTTTTGCTGCACACCGCCGGGCTGATCCTGCGCTGGTACATTTCCGGCCACGCGCCGTGGAGCGATGCGTATGAATCGATGATCTATGTGGCGTGGGCAACGATGTTCTTTACGCTGGTGCTGGCGCGAAAATCCAAGCTGACGGTGGCTTCGGGCACATTTGTAGCGTCGATGATCCTGATGATCGCACACTGGAGCTGGATGGATCCGGCCATTGCCAATTTGCAGCCGGTGCTCAACTCGTACTGGCTTATGATCCACGTGGCTGTCATCGTGGCCAGTTACGGCCCGTTTACGCTCGGAATGGTGCTCGGATTGGTGGCGATGTTGCTGATGTTGTTCGTATCGGAAGAAAACAAAAAGAAAATGCAGCTCAACATCAAAGAACTTACGTATATCAATGAAATGGCGCTGACCATCGGGCTCGTAATGCTTACCATCGGAAACTTCCTTGGCGGCCAATGGGCCAACGAGAGCTGGGGTCGCTATTGGGGCTGGGATCCTAAAGAAACCTGGGCACTGATCAGTATCATGGTGTATGCATTTGTGATCCACATGCGTTTTGTGCCGGCGTTGCGCGGAAAGTTCATTTACAACTTCTTTAGCGTATTGGCTTTTGCGTCGATCATCATGACTTATTTTGGCGTCAATTTCCACCTCTCAGGGTTGCACTCGTACGCGAGCGGCGAACGTCAGAACGTGATTGTCTATGGATACATTTTGAGTGGATTTTTATTGTTTTCCGGTGTGGTGTATTGGCGGTACAGGAAGTTTAAAGTTTAACGTTTAACGTTGACTCTCGTTTGACATTCGACGTTCGACGTCCGACATGAAAAGTTTGACGTTGACTCTCGTTTGACATTCGACGTTCGGCGTTCGACACGAAAAGTTTAACGTTGACCCTCATTCGACATTCGACGTTCGACATTCGACGTTCGACGTTCGACGTTCGACGTTCGACATGAAAAGTTTAAAGTTGCGTGCGGCAGGCATCGGTTAAGGATTATTTGCTAACTTTAGGCAAAACAAACCGATATGAAAAAATACCTGATCTTACTGTGTGCGCTCAGTTTCAGCTGCGCCGGCCACGCGCAGGGCAATGCACCACAGATCGCTAAATCCAGATCCATGAACAAACCGTCGATTCATCCGCTCAAAGCGCAAACGCTCTCAGGCGAGGAATTTGATTTTGCGCGCCTCAAAGGCATGAAAGTCATGATTGTCAACACCGCATCGGAATGTGGGTTCACGCCGCAGTACGAAGGACTCGAGCAGTTGTATCGCAAATATGCGGACCGATTGGTCATCATCGGGTTTCCTACCAACGACTTCGGAAGCCAGGAACCCGGAACCAACGACCAGATTGCCGCGTTCTGCCAAAAAAATTACGGTGTGACGTTTCCGATGATGGCCAAAATCACCGTCAAAGGCAAAGCCATCCATCCCGTCTACCAGTTCCTGACCCAAAAATCCAAAAACGGATTGCAGGATTCGGACGTCGAGTGGAATTTCCAGAAATACCTGCTCAACGAAAACGGCGAGCTCGAACGCGTGCTGCCGTCCAAGGTAAAACCGAACGATCCGCAAATCATCTCATGGCTGGAAAACCGTTAAACGCGCAAAAGAAGCACTTTTCACACCTGGTGAGCCCGTCTTTTGCGTTGTCCCGGCTGTGATTTTTTGCGTGCGATCGCGTTGCTGATTATACCCAAGATCATCGACTGGCCGGCGACAGGATCAGTTGCATGAACAGCAAATCGAGCCATTTCCCGAATTTGAACCCGGCCTGGCGGATCACGCCGCTTTCGGTAAAGCCCAGGGTTTTGTGAAATGCGATACTTTCTGCATTGGCCGCGTCGATTGCGCCTATCATCACGTGCAGGTTCTGGGCGCGCGCGCGTCGGATCAATTCCAGCATCAATTGCCGCCCGATGCCTTTTCCGTAATGGTTCTCCAGCACATATACCGAGTGTTCCACCGTATATTGGTACCCGATCTTCTGGCGGAACGTCCCGTATGCGCCATACCCGACAACCTGGTTTTCGCACGCGGCGACAATGACCGGAAATCCGTGTTTTTGCTTGTCCAGAAACCATTGCCGCTGCATTTGGAGGGTTTGCGGCTCATAGTTGTAATTGGCCGTGGTGTGCAGGATGGCGTGGTTGACAATTTCTAGGATGTGCGGCAAATCTGCGGGCAGGGCATCGCGGATGATAATTTCCATGGGATGTTCAATCTTTACCCAAAAGTAACTAAATTTGTTTGGCCTTTAAAAAGCGGCCTGAAATGATTTATCCCAAAATTCCGTTAGCGCAAAGCGTACTGCAAATTTGTAAGGCCAAAGGCATCGATCAAGTGGTCATTTCGCCCGGATCGCGCAACGCACCGCTTACGATAGGGTTTGCGTCGCATCCGTATTTTACGTGTTATAGCATCGCCGATGAGCGCTGCGCCGGATTTTTCGCCCTTGGCATCGCCCAGCAAACAGGCAAACCGGTCGCGCTGCTGTGTACGTCCGGATCGGCATTGCTCAATTATTATCCTGCGGTAGCCGAGGCATTCTACAGCCAGATCCCGCTCGTGGTGATTTCTGCCGACAGGCCTGCGTCCAGGATCGACATCGGCGACGGGCAAACCATCCGCCAGCGCAATGTATTTGAAAACCACAGTTTGTTTAATGCGAACCTGACCGAAGAGGCCTCCGAAGAGAACGATCTTTTGATCAACGAGGCGATCAACAAGGCGCTTGTCAGGAAAGGACCCACGCACATCAACGTGCCGTTCGAAGAGCCATTGTATGAAACGACGCGTAAGCCATCGGTCGATCCTACGATTTTGGCCACGGCGCGCATCTACAAGAACATTTCGCCCGAGGACATCATCGCATCGACCAATATCTGGAATGCCGCAAAGCGCAAACTGGTGCTCGTGGGCGTCAATGAACCCAATTCGGTCGATGAAGAAGTACTTGCCGCACTGGCCGGCGATCCATCGGTGATGGTGATGACTGAAACAACTTCCAATGTGCACCATCCGTCATTTTTGAACCGGATCGATGCGATCATCACACCATTCCGGGAAAAGGATTTCAAGGCTTTCCGACCTGAGATCCTGATCACCTTTGGCGGGCTCATCGTTTCCAAGCGCGTCAAAGCATTTTTGCGGCAATACAAACCGGATCACCACTGGCATATCGATCCGCTGCGCGCCTACAATACTTTTGAAGTGGTGCCGCATCATTTCCAGACGACGCCCAATGATTTTTTTGCGCAGATCCTGCCGTTTACAAAGCCTGTTGGCAGTGAATATGCGCAGCTGGGCCAAACCGTACGCATGCAGCGCGAGGCCAGGCACCAAAAATACATGGCGCGGATTCCGTTCAGCGATCTGAAGGCGTTTTCACAAATTATTCCGCAACTGCCCAAAGACGCGATGCTGCAGGTGAGCAACAGCGCGGCAATTCGCTACGCGCAGCTCATAGACGCAGATCCTTCGGTTTGGGTATTTTGCAATCGCGGGACCAGCGGGATCGACGGCAGTACGTCTACGGCCATTGGCGCGGCAGTGGGATCGGGCAGGCCTACGACGCTGATTACGGGCGATGTTGGATTTTTTTACGACAGCAACGCGCTTTGGAACAATTACATTCCAAAGGATTTCAAAATCATATTGGTCAATAACGGCGGCGGCGGCATCTTCAGGATTTTGCCCGGCCATAAGGAAACGCCGGTTTTCAACACTTTTTTTGAAACATCGCATGAGCTGACGGCCGTGCATCTGGCCAGAATGTATGGTTTTGCATATTTTACGGCCAACGATGAGCAGGGCATAGACGCCGGCATGAGGTCGCTGTATGAACATCCGGGGCCAGGCCTGCTCGAGATTTTTACGCCGGAGAAGCAAAACGACAAGATTTTAAAGGAATATTTCAAGGCGTTGGCATAAGCAGCGCAAACTGCGTACCTTTGCAGCATGATTGAAATCGGGAAATACAATACGCTCCAAATCCTGCGGCACACCAAAGTGGGTTTGTACCTGGGCAACGGCAACGAAGCTGAAGATGTTTTGCTGCCCAACAAATATGTGCCAAAGGAATTCAACATTGGCGATGAGATTTCCGTATTCATTTACCTCGACCATGAGGAACGGCCTGTAGCCACGACGCTTCAACCATATATCCAACGCGATGAATTTGCGTTGCTGCGCGTCAATTACACCAACCGCGTGGGCGCATTTCTGGACTGGGGACTTGAAAAGGACATTCTTGTGCCGTTTCGCGAACAGGCGCGCGAGATGGAAAAAGGCAAGCGCTATCTGGTGTACCTGTACCTCGATGCGCAGTCCAACCGGCTTGTGGCCTCGAGCAAGACCAACCAGTTTCTGGACAATGAACATTTAACGGTCGAGAAAGGGCAGCAGGTAGACCTTATCGTATCGCACATCACCGATCTTGGCATCAATGTGATCATCAACGGCAAACACAAAGGACTGCTGTATAAGGATGAGGTCTTTGACGATGCGATCCGTACGGGCGATAAACTCATCGGCCACATCAAAAACATTCGCCCGGACCATAAAATTGACGTTTCGCTGCAAAAACAAGGCTACGAAAATGTCGAACCCAACGCGGCGCGGATCATGGCCGAGCTCAAAGCCAATCGTGGAATGCTGCGCCTGAACGACGATTCGCACCCAGAGGACATCAAAGCCATTTTGCAGATGAGCAAAAAAACGTTCAAAAAAGCGATCGGTGCGCTCTACAAAGACCGTATGATTGAGATCCGGCCGGACGGAATTCATTTGGTGCAAAGTTAATATTGCGCCAAAACCTTTGGCAACCCGTAGCTCCGCCATATATTTGTATATACAAATGTTTATCCGATGGATCGCAAAGATTTTATCAAAACCCTTACAGGAGGAATTGCCATGGCTTCATTACACCCATTTTACAACTGGACACAATCGCTCGGGGAGCAGGACGTGGTACATCCCGTTTTGTTCGTTGGGCATGGGTCGCCGATGAATGCGATCCTCGACAACGAATTTTCGAGAACGTGGTCGCGCTTTGGAAATGAAATCCCCAAACCAAAGGCGGTATTGGTCGTTTCGGCGCACTGGCTCACGCGCGGCACACACATTACCGCGATGCCGAACCCTAAAACCATTCACGATTTTGGCGGATTTCCAGATGAACTGTTTGCGGTGCAATATCCGGCGCCCGGAAGTCCTGAGGTCGCGCAGCAAGCCGCTGGCCTGATCACATCGACCCATGTCGGGCTCGATCACGACTGGGGCCTCGATCACGGCACCTGGTCCATTGTGCGGCACATGTATCCGCATGCCGACATTCCGGTGTTGCAACTCAGCATCGATTACAATAAACCGCCACAATACCATTTTGAACTGGCTGCACAGCTCAAGGCATTGCGCAAAAAGGGCGTGCTCGTGATCGGAAGCGGCAACATGGTGCACAACCTGCGCATGGTCGCCTGGGACAAACTCAATGAACCCGAGTACGGTTTCGATTGGGCCGTCGAAATGAACGAAGTGTTCAAGGAGCGCATCGGCAACCACGATTTCAAATCGCTTATCGCATATGAAAAACTCAACGCTGCCGCCAAACTCGCCATTCCGACGCCGGACCACTACTATCCGCTGCTTTATGCAATGGCTTTGCGCGATGACAAGGATGACGCTACTTTCTTTAACGATAAGGCCGTCGGGGGCTCGCTGACAATGACTTCGGTCAAATGGGGCTGAGGTTGTTTGCGGGACAATTAATTGAATTCCAATCGGTTTGGTGTCGGATAAAATTACCGGGCAAACCGCGCGATATTGGCCCTTGTTTGTTTCCCTATTGTGGATTTAAATACTTATTTTTACGCTAAAAATTGTACGATATGACGCCCATTGATTGGAAAACGGTTAAAGAATTCGAAGACATCACCTACAAAAAATGCAATGGCGTGGCGCGCATCGCATTCAACCGCCCCGAGGTGCGCAATGCGTTCAGGCCCAAAACCACAAGCGAACTGTACCAGGCGTTTTACGACGCGCAGGAAGATACTTCCATTGGCGTGGTGTTGCTTTCGGCCGAGGGTCCGTCATCCAGGGACGGCATCTGGTCGTTTTGCTCAGGCGGCGACCAACGTGCGCGCGGACACCAGGGCTATGTGGGCGATGACGGCATGCACCGGCTCAACATCCTCGAAGTCCAGCGCCTGATCCGGTTTATGCCCAAGGCCGTGATTGCGGTTGTTCCGGGATGGGCCGTAGGAGGCGGACATTCGCTGCACGTGGTGTGCGATTTGACGCTGGCCAGCAAAGAACACGCGATCTTTAAGCAAACCGACGCCGATGTGACAAGTTTCGACGGCGGTTACGGATCGGCGTATCTGGCCAAAATGGTCGGACAAAAGAAAGCGCGCGAGATTTTCTTTCTAGGACGCAACTATTCGGCCCAGGAAGCTTTTGAAATGGGCATGGTCAACGCCGTCATTCCGCATGCCGAACTCGAGGAAACCGCTTATCAATGGGCGCAGGAAATCCTGGCCAAATCCCCAACGTCGATCAAAATGCTCAAATTTGCGATGAACCTGACCGATGACGGCATGGTGGGCCAACAGGTATTTGCCGGCGAAGCCACGCGTCTGGCGTATATGACCGATGAAGCCGTCGAGGGGCGCAACGCTTTTCTCGAAAAACGCAAACCTAATTTTGAAAAAAAATGGCTTCCGTAACACCCGAACCATTTGAAAATAACGCGCTGGATCCTGCGCGGCTGCCGCAATTTGAAAAAGTGCCGCTCACGCCATTGCACAGCGATTACTGGAAAGTGCAGATGATTACCTGGGCCATTGTCTTTGGCGCGGTGCTGCTTGCAATGGCCGTTGGGTTTGTGGCTGTCCCTGAGTTCAGGATTGGTGCCGTTCGGATCATGGTAGTCGTGTGTGCGGCCATTGTGCCGGTTGTGGCGCTGTCTTACATCGGGTTTCGCAAAAAGGCATTCGCTTTCAGGACCCACGATGTATTGTACCGATACGGCATCATTTCGACCACTACGATCGTGATCCCGTACAACCGCGTACAGCACGTGGCCTTACACGAAGGCTGGCTCTCCCGTATGTTCGGGCTTGCGACCGTGCAGGTGTTTACCGCGGGCGGCGCATCGGGCGACATTGCCATTCCGGGAATCGAAAAACCGCTGGCCGAGAACATCAAGCAACTGCTCATGGGCAAAATCCAAAAAGAACTGTAAATGGAGCATTTCAATGCGCCGCAACGCCAATCGGTCGTAGGGGTGATCGTCATGTTTTTCGATACGGTCCAGCAATATGCGCGTGCACTTTGGCCGCTTTTGGTGGTTTGGATTTTCAGGTTCGATTCGGTCGATAAAGTGGCGCTCGTCATGACGCTTTGCATGGCCGTGGCGGGTATCGGTGTAATTGCCTGGCTCAAGTACCGCAACTTTACGTTTTTTCTTGACGAAGACAACCAGGAATTTGTGATAACGGAAGGCATCGTCAATAAAACACGCACCACCATTGCACTTTACAAAATCCAGCAGGTCAACATCAGGCAATCGCTGTTGCAGCGTATGATCGGCGTATACGCGCTCGATGTGGACACTGCTGGCAGCAACGAGCGCGAAGTATCGATCAAAGCGGTATCGCATCCGGTGGCTTTGGCGCTCAAGGCACGGTTGCTCGACAACGATCGCTCCATGCCCGCCCAACAGCCCGGGTCGGAAATTGCCGAACGGCCGTTTTTGCGCATCAGCCTGGCGAGCCTGCTCAAGATCGGGGTTACCTCAAATTACGTCCGTACGCTGGGGCTGCTGCTCGCGTTCTTTTTTACCTTGTACGACAATGTGCTGCAGTTTGCCAACCGCGGCTATATCGATGAAGATCGGGTGAGCGGCTATCTGGACAGCGCCGTGGTCATGCAATCGATCGGGATGTTCTTTGCCTGGCTGATGGCGGCGATATTGGTCATTAACGTGGTGCGCACCGTCGTTCGCTATTACGGTTATACCGTGGCGCGGCAACAAGGCTCGTTGTTGCTTTCGTTCGGGCTGTTCAGCACCAAAAGTACGATTATCAAACCCGAGAAAGTCCAGATCGTATCGGTCACGCGCAATTATTTCCAGAAAAAACTCGACATCCTCGAGCTCCGGATCAGGCAGGCTACGGCCGGCGGACGCGAAGAACGCAAGCAAGCTGTCGAAATTCCCGGGTGCAACAGTGCTGAGCGCGATGCGATCCTGCAGTTGCTCCTGGGCAAGATTCCCACTCAAGGCCTTGTGCTGCGTCCCAATTTTCGCAAACTCATCTTTGCAATTGTCCTTACAATAGTATTACCTTTAGGATTATTTTTGACCGTGGTAACGCTTTCCGATGACACTTTCGCGCCCTACCTCTGGATCGCGCCCGTTTACGCTCTTTTTGCGATGACGTTGATTTGTTTTGGCTACCGCAATTACAGGCTTTTTATCGCCGACGATTTTATCATCAAGCAAAGCGGCGCATGGGATGTACGGCGCGAGATCATCGAGCCGCAAAAAATCCAGGCCATTGCTGTTTCGCAGTTGTTCTGGCACAAAGCGGCCGACATCGGGTATCTGACATTGCACACTGCGGGCGGGAAGATCAGCTTCGAACTCGGTGATTTTACGATCATCAAACAATATGTGAACCGTTGGCTGTACGAAATCGAAACCTCGGACAGCAACTGGATGTGAAAAATATGATAAAAAAGCTAATTTCAGGCGTTGTCCTGGCCGGGGCCCTTACGTTACAGGCCCAGGAAAAGGACCGTTTCAACATCGGCCTGCATTACAATCCGCCGTTGGGCGACAACCAGACGTTTTCCGGAGGCGTCGATTTACGTGTACGCGCCGTCAGTTTGGGCGCATTTCACTTTGGCGCGGGCATGTCCGGATCGTACCGCACCCTTGATGCGCCTTATGAAAACTATGTGGTGTACAACCCGCATGTTTACATCGAAGCCCAGCCGTTCCGGTTTGCGCTCAAGCCGTATTTGTCCGGCGGGTATGCGTTTTATGAAACCAAAATGCAGCTTGCCAGGCCGATTGCTTTTGTGCCCGATGCGTACGACGGCAGCTTTTACAACGGCAGCACCTATAAAGTGCAATACAAGGGCGCTACCTTTGCAGGCGGCTTGCGCTTCGATTTTGCAAAAATACTGTTTGCCGACGCCGGGATCCGGCTTTACGCACTCAAGGTAAACCGCAATGACAATTCTTATTATTATCCCAACGAGGAAACCTATGGCGTGGTCCATCTTGGTTTCGGGTTCCGATTTTAAACCACAAATGCTATGAAACACTGGATTGAAGCCGCACGCGTACGTACTCTACCGCTTTCTGTTTCCGGAATTATCCTCGGATGCTTTTACGCCATGTCGCAGGCGCGGCCCAATTGGAAGATCTTTACTTTTGCGATCACCACAACGCTGCTGTTGCAAATCCTGTCGAATTTTGCCAACGATTACGGCGATGGCATCAAAGGAACTGATAACCAGGACCGCGTAGGGCCCAGGCGCGCCATCCAGAGCGGTGTGATTTCGGCCGCGGCGATGAAACGTGCCATGGCATTTACGTCCATGCTAACGATGCTGTCGGCCATCACGCTGATCTATTTTGCCTTCAAGGACACCAATCTGGTCTTCTCGCTGTTCTTTTTGACCCTGGGTGCAATTGCTGTGGCGTCGGCCATCCGGTATACCGTCGGAAATACCGCATACGGTTATCGCGGTTACGGCGATGTATTCGTGTTTGTATTCTTTGGCTGGGTCAGCACGCTCGGGGTCAGCTTTATGTATCTGAAGGAAATCGATCCGTTTTTGATCCTGCCCGCATCGGCCATCGGATTGCTCAGTGTCGGGGTTTTGAACCTCAATAATATGCGCGATGAGGCATCGGACAAAAAAGCTGGCAAAAATACCATTGTCGTGAAAATCGGCGGGGCCGCAGCCAAGAAATACCATTATTTCCTGATCGTATCGGCCATGGTGCTCATGCTGGTGTTCGCATTTTTGTTCGATTGGTACAAGGACGGCGATCCGGGCCATCTCAATTTTGACATGTATTTGTTCCTGATTGCGTACATTCCGCTCGTGCGCCACCTTAAAACCGTCCATGCCAACCAGGAACCAAGGCTGCTGGATCCGGAATTGAAAAAACTTGCCATCAGTACGTTCCTGATTTCGGTGCTGATGTCGCTATCGCTGATTTACTTTTTTACGGACATCATCGTCCAGATTTTCAACGCCACCGTTAACCATTACCAATAATCATGAAAATTACCTACTACGGACACGCCGCGCTGGGGCTTGAAGTCAGCGGCAAGCACATCATCGTCGATCCTTACATTTCGCAAAATCCAAAAGCGTCGCATATCGACATCGGCCAGCTCAAAGCCGATTACATCCTGGTCACGCACGCACACGGCGACCACACAGGCGACGTCGAGGCGATTGCCCAAAATACAGGCGCGACGATTGTTTCGAATGCCGAAATCGCCGATTACTACCAAAAGAAAGGTTTCAAAAGCCACGGCATGAACCATGGCGGCAGCTGGACGTTTGATTTTGGAACCGTTAAATACGTTAATGCCATCCACTCGAGTGCATTCCCTGACGGCACTTACGGCGGCAACCCGGGCGGCTTTGTCATCGAAGGAGAGCACAAAAACATTTACATTGCCGGCGATACGGCGCTTACCTTTGACATGAAACTCATTCCGTTGCGCACCAAACTGGATCTGGCGATTTTCCCGATCGGCAGTAATTATACGATGGATGTGGCCGATGCGATCATCGCGTCGGATTTTGTGCAATGCGACAAAGTGCTCGGCTACCATTACGATACTTTTGGCTACATCGTCATTGACCACGCCCAGGCCAAAAAGCAGTTTTTTGATGCGGGCAAAGACCTCATGCTGCTGCCCATAGGCGATTCGATTGATTTGTAATTTTTTTTTCAGGAGCTTTTTCCCGTTTTCCGCACTATCTTTTGCCTTGGCCGGCAAAAGGATAGTTTGCTGCAACCGGGGCTAGGGCACCGGCGTCCAAACCATGACCAGACAAACATTTACGCTATTCCTTTTCCTGTGGACTTTGGCGGTCACCGCCCAACACGACGGCTATTGGGACAAAGACCGCTCCACGGCGCGCGAGATCGTCGTGCCGGCCGGCAACCGCATCGTCATCAAAACAGAAGATTTCCCGGTGGGAACCACCCAGGTCGTTTACCGCATCACGATTCTTGACGAAAACCAGCAACTGGCAGGCAGTCTGGTATCGGTGCTCAAATCCATCCCTGATCCAACGGGATTGTCGCAGGGTTCTGCCGGCGCGCTGTTCATTTTGTCCAAGGTATCGGGCGATGACAAATGCCGCTACGGGATTTTTACCACGGCGGAGAATGCGCAAAAATACAAAGAAACGGGCAAGCCGGAAAAGGCGTGCTTGTATCAGGATACGCCCATTAACAAGGAAGCCAAGGTGCTCTCGGCAGAAAAGCTCGCCTGCCTGAATCCCAATTCGACGAATCTTTGGTTTGCCTTTGAGAGCAACAACTGGATCCTCAAACAAAAAATCGTGCTCGAGGTTGTGCCGTGGGTCGACCGCAAACTGAGCCGCGGCTGGACCGCCGAAAACAAAAAAGCAGTATTGGCCATTTGTGAAAGCGCTGATCTGGCCAAACGATTGCCTGATCCGGATGATTACTGTATTTGCGTGCTCGACAAATTCCAGAAAGATTACAAATACCAGGAATACAATCGGCTGCTCGCGGCAGAAAAAGCCAAGACATTCCGCGATTACGGCAAAGCATGCCTTACGGAAACCGATGCTTCAAGCGCGATCTACACCGCCTTGCGCGAACAGGCCGCCGCGTTCCTCAAATCGGCCGAATATCCCGATGCCATCGCCAAATTACAGGTCATTATCCAGGAGAACCGCGCCACAGCGTTGGATTATAACGCCATCGGGTATGCCTATTTGTTTACGCGACAATACGACAAGGCGCTCAAATTCCTGACCGACGGCGAAAAGCGCGATCCCTCGGAACTGGCCATCAAGCTCAACCTCGCACACGCGCATCTGCTCACCGGGGAATGGAGTGCCGCACGCAGGATCCATCGCAAGTACGCATCGCAAAACGTATCCGAGACCCAAAGCTGGAAAGACCGCACGCGCGCCGATTTTGATGCATTCAAAAAAGCAGGGTTGCCCGCCGAAAATTTTGACAAAGTCCTCAACTTGTTCAAATAATGATCATCAAAGCCACTTATCACCGCTATTTGCTCGACTTTAAAATTCCCGCCGGGACCTCGCGTGGTGTTTTAACGCAAAAGGAAACCTGGTTTTTGGTCCTGGAGCGCGATGGCAAAAAGGGAATAGGCGAGTGTGGCCTGTTGCGCGGGCTCAGTAGCGACGATCGTCCGGATTACGAAGCCAAATTGCAGTGGGTGTGCGAAAATATCGCGATGGGTGAGCAGGCATTGTGGCAAGCGCTGATGGAATTTCCGTCGATCCAGTTTGGTGTGGAAATGGCATTCGCGTCTCTGGAAAGCAGCCATCCATTTGAACTATTCCCATCGGAGTTCACAAAGGGGCGTTCTTCCATACCCATCAACGGGCTCGTTTGGATGGGCGACGAAAGCTTCATGAAACAGCAGATTGAGCAAAAAATAGCCGACGGTTTTACATGCATCAAACTCAAGATAGGCGCGATCGATTTTGAAAAAGAACTGGATTTACTGCGTTTCATACGCACGCATTTCAGCAAAGAACAAATGGAAATCCGCGTAGACGCAAACGGCGCTTTTAGTTTTGAAAATGCTTTAGATAAATTACATCAACTATCTGGTTTCGACATTCATAGCATAGAGCAACCTATTAAAAATGGACAGCCTGACAAAATGGCAAAACTGTGTAACGCCACACCATTGCCGATTGCACTGGACGAGGAGCTGATTGGTGTGTTCAACACGGCGCAAAAACAAATGCTGCTCGAAACGATACGTCCGCAATACCTCATTTTCAAGCCTAGTTTTATCGGCGGGTTTCGCGGCACGCGGCAGTGGATCGACCTGGCGGGGCAATACGGGATCAAATGGTGGGTCACATCGGCGCTCGAAAGTAATATCGGTTTGAATGCCATTGCTCAGTTCACCCATACGCTGGGCAATCCGATGCCACAGGGATTAGGCACCGGTGGATTGTATACCAATAATTTCGACAGCCCGCTTGTGGTACGCGACGGTGCACTTCATTACGATCCGCAAATCCATTGGAGCATCGATACCGGTTTTTTCAGCTTTTGAATGCGATGGGTGCGGCCAGGCAATGGTCTGGAATGGCAAAGCCGTCGGTAAGCGGCACCGCATCAGGTCGGACATCCCAGCACAACTGGCTGACCATTTTGCGGATGGCCTTGCTCTTGACGCTTTCCATATAGCCCGATTCAAGAAACCATGCCGCATTTTTCTCTATTTGAGACAGTGCATACAACTGGCATAACCGTTCTAACGCTATCCGGCATTTTTTGCCGCGCGTGCCGGCCACCGCGAGCTGGAACTGCTCCAAAACGACGCGGTCAAGAT
>JAEWLN010000183.1 GCA_023457535.1 Bacteroidota bacterium | reverse complement strand
GATTGGTACTTTTGGGTCAGTTCGGATCGGATGGGTGCCGGCACCTCGGGAAAATCGTCAAAGCCGTTCAAAACCGCATTCACGTACAAGCCTGAGCCGCCAACCAGAACGGCAAAATTATTTTTTGCGAACAACGTGTCGAGCCGCGCGATGGCATCTTTCTCGAAATCGCCTACGGTATAGGGTTCAAAAATCGATTTGTCCTGGACAAAATGATGTGGCGCAGCGGCAAGTTCTCCGGCATCGGGCACAGCGGTCCCAATGCGCATTTCTTTAAAAAACTGGCGCGAATCGCAGGATACGATCTCACAGCCAAAATGCTGCGCGAGTTGGATGGACAGCGCAGTCTTTCCAATGGCTGTCGGGCCGATGACCACAAGCAGGTATTTACAGTTCATCTTCGTTCAGTATTGCGCCGCAGTGATAGCAGTAATCGGCGTCGTCGCGATGGCCGTAGCGGCTGCAGTTGGGACAGGATTGGGTGTTGGTGTGGGTATCTTCATCGGTACGGGACATGAATTGCGCCGTGACCAGACCCGTCGGTACAGCAATAATGCCGTAACCCAGGATCATGATAATGACCGATACGAACTGTCCGAACGGCGTTTCAGGCGTAATATCCCCAAATCCAACGGTGGTCAGCGTGACGATCGTCCAGTATACGCTGACCGGAATACTCGTAAATCCGCTTTCAGGGCCTTCCACAAGGTACATGATCGTGCCCAGAATGACGCAAATGACCACGACGGCAAATAAAAAAACGGCGATTTTGTTACGGCTTTTGCGCAGCGCTTCGATCAGCGCATTGCCCGCTCCCACAAAGTGCACCAGTTTGAGGATCCTGAAAATCCGCAGCAGCCGCACCGCGCGCAGTGAGGCCAGAAAATGCATGCCCGGGAAGAACAAATCGATGTACGCCGGCAACGTGGCGAGCAAATCGATAATGCCGTAAAAACTGAAAATGTATTTGAGCGGACGCCGTACCGATAAAATCCTGCCCACATATTCAAACGAAAAGAAAATCGTAATGACCCATTCGATGATCTGGAGTTCTGCGCCGTATCGGGCATGGATGGGCACCACGCTTTCGAGCATCACCGCCACGACACTGACAATGATCAGGAACAACAGGATCAGGTCGAACAATTTGCCCGCGGGCGTATCGGCCTCGTAAATGATCTGGTGAAATCGCCTTCTGAGCTGGTCTTGGGAAATGGGTCGCAAAGTCGTGTGTTTAGCAGCTTTTCAAAAATACGAAAACCACTAGAACGAAACGATTTTCGCGGACTTATTTTTGGCCAGATAATCGGCGATGATCTTGCGTGTGTCGCGGTTGTGCTCCATGGGGATCAGGATGTTTTTGAGTACCTGAAGGTTGTGGATCTGATAATTGAGTCCGAAAAACGCATATCCCTTGTAAATCCCGTTTTCGATGACAATCGCGCTTCGCTCGTCGAGTTTGCGTCCGCGGTCAATAATGACCATGCTTTTGTGTTCAAAGGCCATTTTGCCTATGAATTCCGCCACACGCGCATTGTAGTTTTCCACAGCTTCTTCACCGATACACGCGCCGTTGCATTGGCCTACCCGGTACGGGAAACACGCGCCCTCCACTTCCTGGAGCCCATTGAGTTTGGCGCACAGGCGGTATTGCGTGGTAACGCGGTGCAATGCATTTTTGGCTTCCTGTAAGGAAGAGAACGACACGATGGGAGCGTGTTTAGTGCCCGTTCGGTCGGTGTGCAGCCTGAGATAACCCGACGCATCGGTTTGGGAAATGACGCCCCACGGCAGTATGGTCTTTTTTTGCGCGCGGTTGTAAATGGGTTTGTTGATCTTGATTTCCTCGCTTTCCTTGAGCAGCGCAACGAGTTCGCTTCCGGTCTCTTCATACGTGACGGCAAATACCTCGAGCTGGATTTTTTTGCACTTGCCCGTGGTCCCCGTAAAATGCTGATTGACGCGCTTTTTGATGTTGCGGCTTTTCCCGATATAGATGATTTTGCCATCCTGCCGGTGAATGTAATAGATGCCGGTGCGCGAGGGAAGGTGTTCGACAATGTCAAGCAATTTGGGCGACAGTCCTTTGATGACCTCGGTATGGATCAGGCTTTTGACGATTTCCTTGGTCAGGTCCTTATCGAGCAGCAGTTGGAACAATTTGAGCGTAGCCATGGCGTCGCCACCCGCACGGTGACGGTCAGCGATCGGGATGCCGAGACCGCGCACGAGTTTGCCAAGGCTGTAAGAAGGTTGTTCGGGGATCAGTTTTTGCGCCAGTTCCACCGTGCACAGCGTTTGTGATTCAAAATCGTAACCGAGCCGCTTGAACTCGGTGCGCAGGATGCGGTAGTCAAACGACGCATTGTGCGCTACGAGCACGCAGTCTTTGGTGATTTCGATGATGCGCTTGGCCACTTCGAAAAACTTGGGGGCAGACCGCAGCATGGCGTTGTTGATGCCGGTGAGTTTGACCACAAACGGTTGGATCGGGATTTCCGGATTGACCAGGCTAATGAACTGGTCCACTACCTGATGGCCATCGAATTTGTAGATGGCAATTTCGGTGATGCCTTCTTCGTTGAATTGGCCGCCCGTAGTTTCTATGTCGAGGATTGCGTACAAATGTTGAGTCGAAAGTCGAATGTCAGGTCCAGCACCAAGACATTCCCAATTATAAATGATTATCTGTCGCCAAAGATACTGCTTCCAATCCGAATCATTGTACTTCCGGCAGAAATTGCCAAAGGGTAATCCCCGGACATGCCCATCGACAAGATCGTGAATTGCGGATGCCCGATCTTACACCGGTCAAAAAGCCTTTTCAAGAACGTAAATTCTTTTACTATTTGGTCTTGATTATCAGTAAACGTAGCCATTCCCATCAAACCCTTTACTTGAACATTCTGAAACTTCCTGAAATCGTCCGATGCAAGCAGTTCGAACAATTCATTTTCGTCGAGTCCGAATTTGGATTCCTCGCGGGCAATGTGGATCTGGAGCAAACAATCGATCGTCCGATTGTTCTTTTGCGCCTGTTTGTCGATCTCCGCGAGCAGTTTCAGGCTGTCCACGCCATGGATAAGGCTCACGAACGGCGCCATGTGTTTTACTTTGTTCGTTTGCACGTGCCCGATCATGTGCCACTGGATGTCTTTGGGCAATTGCGCGTGCTTGTCGGCCATTTCCTGGATTTTGTTCTCGCCGAATACGCGTTGACCGGCCTGGTATGCCTCCATGATCAATTCGACGGGCTTTGTCTTGGAAACCGCCACCAATGTTACGTGGGGCGGCAGCCCGGACCTGATCGCCTGTAAGTTTTGTGCAATGTGCATGTCAGATTTCATAAACAATTAAACCGCTTCTGAACTTGGGCTCGATATACGTACTTTTGGGCGGCATGATCAGGTGTTGGTCCGCAAGCGACTTGATTTCGTTGATGTCGGCAGGATAAAGCATGAACCCGATTTCAAATTCGCCTTCGTCGATCACTTCTTTTATCGTTACGATCGATTGGTTGCCCGGAATATAATCGATGCGTTCATCGTTGCGCAGGTCTGTGATGCCCAGAATCGGATGCAGCACCTTTTTGTATAGAATTTGCGCGTCGAGCCGTTCGAGCACGTTCTCAAAACTGTTTTCATCCTTGATCGTCAGGCTGTAGAATTCGCCGTCGAGATACATGCCAAACTGAAATTTGCGCGTGGGTTTCCACAGTTCCTGTTCTTTGTTCTTGATCCAGAACAGCGCTGACAATGACTCGAGCAGGCTCTGCTTCGAATGGCCGTTCAAATCGCGGATGATGCGGTTGTATTCGTAAATCTTGACGTTGCTTTCGGCAATCAGGAAGCTCATGAAGTAATTCAGGTGCGGATTGCCCGAGGCGCTGTCTTCCTGGTAAAGCAATTCAGCCGAGGCAGAACGATGGTGTCCGTCGGCGATGTAGACATTTCCTATGGCGTCGAACCGATCCTGCAGCCATTTTATTTCTGCGGCATTTTCAATTTTCCACAGCGTGTGCTGCTCTTTATTGGTTGTAGAAAAACAATAGAGTGAAGGCGTTAGCTTTTTTTGATTGATCCAGTCGTTTAAGTCCTGCTGATCCGGATAGGTGATCAAAACGGGTTCTGTGTTAAACCCGGTCTGGTGCAGGTAATCCTTGAACAATTCGACGCGGTACTGCAGCGTGTCTTCGTGTTTCTTAATGGTATTGTCCTGATAATCGGCAATGCTGGTCCCGGCAACGATTCCGGTAAACACGCGGCTTTTGGACTGGATCTCGTACACGAACAAAACGGGTTCGGGTTCCTCGATCAGAATTTGCTCGGCTTTAAAATCGTGGTACTTTTGCGCCACAAGCTTAAAGCGTTTTTCAAGGCCGATTTTTTGCTGGTTCACATACGCCGGATTGAGCACATGTAAAAAAGAGAACGGATTAAAATCCAGATACGCAGCCAATTCCGCCGGGCTGTAATCGTCGTACGTGCGGCACGTGACCAGACTTACCTTATCGGGCGTGGGACGAACGGCGTTGAACGGGACGATTTTTGCCAAAATTATATGCTGTTTGTCGTTATTTGTAATTGAATCTTTTGGGCATCCGTCAGGCGAACATTTTAGCCACCTTTTCCGCCTTTTTGCTTTCCGAATAGTCGTAAAAACCTTCACCCGATTTAACGCCCAATTTTCCTGCGCGTACCATATTGACCAAAAGCGGACACGGCGCGTATTTTGGATTTTTGAATCCGTCGTGCATCACGTTCAGGATCGCCAGGCATACGTCAAGTCCGATAAAGTCAGCGAGTTGGAGCGGTCCCATCGGATGCGCCATGCCCAATTTCATCACCGTGTCGATTTCGTAAACGCCGGCCACGCCATTGTAGAGCGTTTCGATAGACTCATTGATCATCGGCATCAGGATGCGGTTGGCGACAAACCCCGGATAATCGTTGACCTCCACGGGTACTTTGCCGAGCTTTGCCGACAGGTCCATGATCGTATGGGTCACTTCGTCCGATGTGTTGTATCCGCGGATAATCTCAACGAGCTTCATAATCGGCACCGGATTCATAAAGTGCATTCCAATGACGCGCTCGGGGTGCGAAACCACTGCGCCAATCTGGGTGATCGAAATCGAAGAGGTATTGGTCGCCAGAATAGTGCTGTGGCTGCAAAGATCATTTAACTGCTTAAATATGTTGAGTTTAAGATCGACGTTTTCAGTTGCTGCTTCAACTACTAAATCTGCACCTACGACGCCGTCTTTCAAATCCGTATATGTAATGATATTGCCGATGGTCGTATTCTTATCGTCCTCGGTGATGGTTCCTTTAGCCACCATGCGGTCGAGATTTCCGGCAATGGTCGCCATGCCTTTGTCGAGTGATTTTTCCGATACGTCGATCAGTTTCACGGTAAAACCGCTTTGTGCAAAAGTGTGTGCGATGCCGTTGCCCATGGTTCCGGCGCCGATTACTGCAATGTTTTTCATTGGGTGATGGGGTTTATCTGGTAGGGATTTTTACTTTTTGAAACAATCAATGATCTGGTAAGCCACGCGCAGTGCCTCTGTGCCGTGTTCGAGCGTTACGACCGGCGTAGTGTTTTGGGTGATCGCGTCGGCAAAAGTCTCGAGCTCGTCAAGAATGGCGTTATTGTGCTCGATGTCGGGATTGGCGAAATAAATTTGTTTTTTGACGCCTTCGGCATTTTGAAGGATCATGTCAAAATCGCCGGGCACTTCCGGAGCGTCTTTCATTTTGACGACTTCGCATTTTTTTTCGAGGAAATCGACAGAAATATAGGCGTCCTTCTGGAAAAAACGCGATTTACGCATGTTTTTGAGTGAGATCCGGCTTGCCGTTAAATTGGCCACGCATCCGTTTTCAAATTCGATGCGCGCATTGGCAATGTCCGGGGTGTCGGAAATGACCGATACGCCGCTGGCATTGATATTTTTGACCTTAGACCGCACTACGCTCAAAATGGCATCGATGTCGTGGATCATCAAATCGAGCACAACCGGAACATCTGTGCCGCGCGGATTGAATTCCGCCAGACGGTGCGTTTCGATAAACATCGGGTTCTCGATCACATTTTTCACTGCGATAAACGCCGGATTGAATCGTTCGACATGGCCCACCTGTCCTTTGACGTTGTGTTCCCGGGCCAGTTCGATTATTTCCTCGGCTTCTTCGACCGTATTGGAAATGGGTTTTTCGATAAAAATGTGCTTGCCGGATTTGATCGCAACCCGCGCACATTTGTAGTGCGACAGCGTAGGGGTAACTATGTCCACGACGTCCACGGCATGGATCAGCGTAGCGATGGTGGGAAAGCGTTTGTAACCGAATTCGGCGGCAACCTTATCAGCATATTCTGCATTTTCATCATAGAATCCGACCAGTTCGTATTTGGCCGATTGCTGCAACAGCCGCAGGTGTATTTTTCCCAGATGGCCCGCTCCTAAAACCCCAACTTTTAACATATTGTTGAATTTTGAACAAAAATAGGAATAAAAGCGTAAAAAAATCAAAATCTGAAAATCAAATTATGGCTGCGCAGGCGCGGTTGTGCGGATGGCCCGTTTTGATTCCTTAAACGCGCCCGATTTTTAGCCAAACCAAATTTGTAATTTCTCAATTAAGGCTTATTTTTACCGGAACAAATCCCCCGAATTTTGAAAGACACCGCCAAACATCAAGGACTCCGCAATCAATTGGCCGATTTACTTGCAACCAAAGGCATTACCGATAAAAACGTGCTCGCCGCCATCCGGAAAATCCCGCGCCATTTGTTCCTGAATTCGTCGTTCGAAGATTACGCCTACCAGGACAAAGCCTTTCCGATCGGCGCCGGACAAACCATTTCCCAACCGTACACTGTTGCTTTTCAAAGTCAGTTGCTCGAGGTGAAAAAGGACGATAAAGTGCTCGAGATCGGAACCGGTTCCGGCTACCAAACCGCCGTGCTGTTCCATTTAGGCGCCAAGGTGTACAGTGTCGAGCGGCAGAATGAATTGTTCAAGCAAACCTCGGCATTGCTGCCCAAACTTGGGATCAGGCCCAAACACCTGTCTTTTGGCGACGGCTATAAAGGGTTGCCCGGCCACGCACCATTCGACAGCATTATCGTTACCGCGGGCGCACCCATTGTTCCCAAAGCGCTCATGGCACAGCTCAAGATCGGAGGAAGGCTTGTGATTCCGCTCGGGGAACAGCATCAGATCATGACGTTGCTGATTCGCAAAAACGAAACCCAATTCGAAAAACACGAGCTTGGCGAATTCCGGTTCGTCCCGTTACTTGAAAATAAAAATTGATTACGGGTTGCGCAAATTCCCAAACTTGTGTTTGAGCGCTTCCATCTCGTCGAGCAATTGTTGGAGCGCGGCCTGTTGAGGCGGGGCAGGGCGCTGCGGTTGAAGCTCGTCGAGTGCGGCCTGTAGCGCTTTTTCTGCCATCGGTTCACGCCAGACCAATTGCAATATCTTTTCCTTTAACCACAACACCGATAACGCATCGGGATCAATGCCGAGCACAGCGGACAATGGTTCTAGTTGCGCGCGTGCCGGAATGCGCTGGCCGTTCTCGAATTTGCTGACCAAAGCCTGATCGATCCCGAGCAATGCGGCTGCCTGACGCGTGGTGAGCCCTTTGTTTTCGCGGGCCTGCCTCAGGATCGTCCGTATCATCGGTAGGTCTTTTTAATGCGGTCCAGATCGCGCTTGGTATCCCGTTCCTTGAGTGACTCGCGCTTGTCGTAGGTCTTTTTGCCTTTACAAAGCCCGATATCGAGCTTGGCGATTCCTTTTTCGTTGGTGAACAGGCGCAGTGGAATGATCGTCAAACCCTTTGTTTCCACGCTGCGAGCGAGGTTTTTAAGCTCTCTTTTATTGAGCAGCAGTTTGCGTTCGGACCGCGCCTTGTGGTTGAATTGGTTGCCAAAACTGTATTCTTCGATCGAGGTGTTGACCGCAAATAGTTCCCCGGCGTCGTTGAATTCGCAAAAGCTGTCCACAATTTGTGCCTTACCAAGCCGGATCGATTTGATCTCCGTGCCGGTCAATACGATGCCGGCAGAATAGGTTTCAAGGATTTCATAATCAAAACGCGCGCGTTTATTGAGGATGTTGACCGTCTTTTGCATGATTCAAAGGTACGCAAATCGACCGAACTCAAAATAGGTGTTGATAATTTGACGCTGATACGTTAAAAAGTGTTAATAAATTCAGTAAATTAGTTGTGAACCAATTAATTAGTCCGATATGAAAAAAATCACACTCATGCTCGCAGCGCTATCGCTCACCGTGGCCTGCACCAAAGATGAAGCCGTGCCGAGCGCTTCCGGGCCTCAGGAAGTGCTTGCCAAGGATCCGCTTACGCCGCAGCAGGTCAATGCGCAAATCGATCAGGCGTTGCAAAACCAGGGATCATTCGACTGGAAGCAGGCCTCAAACCACCTGTTGTGGAGCGCCGTACATCACGGACGCGAAGTCGTATCGATCGGATTCGGCACCGCCGACAATGATTTTGACCGCAGCAAGTCGCCGCAAAATGCCCAAATCCAGAACCAGTTGCTTGATCTGGTCATGCAATATGAAGGCAAATCGCGCGAAACGACCTTGCTCGCCGCCGATCCATACCTTACCACGATGGATGTAGCGGTAACAAAACAGGAGACATTGATCGCGCTGCGCCGCAGCAATCTGGTGCGCTATGTCGAACCTGCAGACTACCGCTATTTTGAGGTCGCGCGCCGTTTAGAGCGCAGCAACGAGTCGTCAAGTTCGGGTGGTTCGGGATGTGGCTATGACGCGATGTCGCTTGCCGCAGCAGATTACACCACGATCACGCCCAATGCGAAAGCCGCCTGGACGTTGTACCAGCACAATATTCCCGCGGCCTGGACATACAGCACAGGTCAGGGCATCACGATCGGGATTGTGGATACGGGCACCTCGCCAAACCAGACGCTGCTTGGCAGCAATTTCAACGACGGCGTTTCTTCCGGCCGGTCGATCCAGAAATTTGGTACGTATGTCGATTCAGTCTGGCCTTGGTCCACTGCCACCGATGGCCCTTCCGACCAATGCGGCCACGGAACAAGTATGGCCTCGGCGGCGGCAGCTCCGCGCAATGACAACGGATTGCCCGTTGGCGTGGCCTACAATTCGAACCTGATCACCTACCGCGCCGCAGCCAACGTAGTGCTGGACGGGGCGCACGAACAGAATGGCGTCAAAAATGCATTCACGGCACTGGCCAACAACGCCGGCGTCAAAATTATCTCCATGTCGATGGGGCATGTGTTTTCGGTTGGCAAAATATCGGACGGCATCAAATACGCCTATTCCAAAGGCAAGCTGATTTTTTGCGCAGGCGGTACTTCGACGAGTTTCACGACTTTTGTCGGCGTCATTTTTCCCGCCTCGATGGCAGAGGCGGTGGCTGTGACCGGAATCAAAGAAGGCGCCGGATACACCAAGTGCGACGATTGCCATAGCGGCAGCAAAATCGACTTCACGGTCGTCATGCAACGCGCTTCCGGTAAAACGGTGCCCGTTGTGAGCTACTACGACAACCAGTCGGATTACGTGGGCGGGTCCTCTGTGGCCACGGCTACGACCGCGGGGATTGCCGCGCTGGTCTGGGCCAGGAATCCGGGTTGGAACCGCGACCAGGTGCTGGCCAAAATGCGTCAATCGGCCCATTTCTATCCTAATAAAAATGCGTCGTTCGGATATGGCAACATCAACGCATTGCTGGCCGTTCAGTAAATTTTAAAAATGTTTGTCCAAACCATCGGTGGGAAATCTGCCGATGGTTTTTTATTGGGAAAGAGCGCTTTGCGACCGGGCATCAAAGTCATGTGCCAGCAGCGAGTAGATCACCGTGTCCAGAAAATGCCCGTCGTAAAATTCGTTTTCACGTAAATGCGCTTCTTTTACGAATCCGTTTTTTTTGAGCACCGCCGCCGATGCACCGTTGCGCGGATCGATGATCGCCTCAATGGAATGTAGTTTCATCTGTTCAAAGCCGTAACGCACCACCGCGTTGATCGCCTCAGAAACGATGCCTTGACCTTGGTAAGCCGCGTGCAGCATATAGCCGATTTCGGCGCGGTAATGTTCGGGCCTGATGCGATAGTGTCCGATGATGCCAAGCAAAGTAGGGTCGCCTTTTCGCGTGATGGCCCAGTTGATGCCTTCGCCCGATTCGATCTTTTCATTGATCATCCGAATGTGGCCGAGCGCTTCGTCCGGATCTTGGGCCAACGGGCGCGGGATGTAACGCATGATTTGAGGATCCGACCGCAATTCAAAAACCTGTTGTGTGTCCGATTCGAGCATGCGGCGCAGCAAAAGCCGGTCGGTTTGAAGTTCCGGGAACGGCAAAAAGCGAATTTCGAGCATTATTTTTTTTCTATAAATTCGACCAATTTCTGATTGACGATCGCAGCCTGATCGATGCTGATAAAATGTCCGGCGTCGTGAATCAACACCGTTTCTGCATGCGGAATCGACTCACTCGCACGCACAAGCATATCCTTGTCGTTGATCACGTCGTTGTCGCCTACCATCACCATGACCGGCATTTGGAGCGTTTGCAGATGTTCTTTCGGGAAACGGAACATTTTCATCAAGTCGGGTTTGCTGCGCCCGAATTTATTGGCAAGATAAAATTGTTCCTTGTATTTATGGTCGATTTTTTCCGGATGTTTCGAAAATTGCTCAAAAAATCGGTTGAGCCTTCTTGGGTTGGGAAACATTTTGAGCTTGAGCGCAGAGAGCGCCTTGCCGAGTTTATCGACCCCGCCAAAGGTTTGCGCCGGACTTAACAATGCAAGTTTGGCAATGCGGTTGTCGGGTTCCAGCGCGAGCAACGTGGCCACCCAGCCCCCGCGTGAAGCCGCCACAATGTTGATGTCCCTGAGGTCGTAATGTTCGAACACCTCGTTGTAAAACAAGATCATGTCGCGCGGTTCCATGCTTTTGACGATGGCCAGCGACTTGCCGGTTTCCATCGGATAATCGATCGCATACACGCGGTATTTTTTAGCCAATGCCTCAATGTTGGGAAACCACATCGTCGAACTCGCATCGGTGCCATGGAACAAAACGACCGGCTTGCCGTTCTGGGGCCCGGCGATGATGACGTGTGCCAATCCGTAAGAAGTGATGACATCCTCTTCTTTATATTTGACCTTCCAGAGCCGCATCGCATTGTTGTACGACTTCAGGTAAAGGAATTTTCCCGTTTGGGTAGGGAAGACAAAATCGTTGGAATCTTTGGTGACCGCGCAGGAAGCCGATAAAACGGCCGCCAGCAACAGTAAAAGCGCCTTTCGCATCGTTAGTGGGTTAGTATTCAAAGATACCTTTACCGCCCGGTGCTCATCGCATTTTTATGCTGAATTTTGTTTCAAAGTTTCCATGTGGATCCAGCAGGCGTATGCCTTCTTTATCGCTCAGTTCGCCGGTGGCGCGTGTCGTATCGGCGTACCCGATCCACGGTTCGATGCACAAAAATGGGGCATCCGGCTTGGTCCACAACCCAAGGTTCGGGAATCCGTCAAATTCTACCGTCAATACCGGATCGTTCCTGTGAATGATGGTAAGGGCGCGCGATTCAATTGTTTTAAAAACCAACGCATCGTTTGCAAACAAGCCGTAATGCAAAGGGAGCTTGCGATCGGTAAGTGGCAGTTGCAAAGTGCGGTCCGACAGCAAATCATCCTCGAGCAGATGATAAACCGGTTTTTCACTTTTCTCAAACCCCAACGTATAATCCTCAAAATTTCCCGGCAATGCAAAAGCCGGATGCGCACCGATCG
The DNA here is from genome assembly GCA_023457535.1 of Bacteroidota bacterium. Lineage (GTDB taxonomy): Bacteria > Bacteroidota > Bacteroidia > Flavobacteriales > Flavobacteriaceae > Flavobacterium. The sequence goes on along the minus strand of JAEWLN010000183.1, from coordinate 9,817 downwards.
AAAACAGCATTGGGGCATCGGTTTTGTTCAGAATCCGATAGCCAACAGAAAGCAAGGACCCGTTCAGCGAATAGATAATATGAAGCTCAAAGGCGAACGGGTAGGCGGCCAGCGTTTCATCGTCCGAGACCAGCGCAAAGGTCGCCTCATGGTCGTTGTGCCCGATGCGCGTAAACTCACGGTCGCGCGCAAAACCGTGCCGCGGCAAATGGTATTCCCGGCCGTTATATCGGTAGCGATTGCCTTTCAGAGTGCCCACGATGGGGAACAACACCGGCGCATGCTTACCCCAGAAAGCCGGGTCGCCTTCCCAGACGTATTGGCGCCCGTTGTCGCCGGTCAGTGAAACCAATTCGGCACCGCGGTGGTCGATCGTGGCTGAAAAGCCGCAGGAGGAAAGCAGGGTTTGCAAAATGTTGCGATTTGAGGTAAAGATAGTTTGTTTTTTGGCCGATCGAACGTACGATTTGTTATTTTTATCGCGTAACAAAACCGCGCGTCGGTGGACCTACACCCAAAATTCCAAATGATGAAAACGCACATTCTTTCCGCTGTGTTGCTGCTGATCGGTCCATGTATCCCAATTCAGGCGCAGCAATCCGATTCGCGATACGATTACAATCAGGCGTTCCACCCGCTGTTCTACGCCCAAAACGGCAATGAGGTGCGTACGGCAGACGGCAGGCCCGGGAGCCGCTACTGGCAGAATAAAGCCGATTATGTGTTGTCGGCCACGCTGAACGATCAAACCAACGAAATTTCCGGATCGGCGGAGTTGACCTATACCAACAACAGTCCGGAAAACCTTGATTTTTTGTGGATGCACGTAGACCAGAACTTGTTTGCGCCCGACTCTAGGGGCAATGCGGTCATCCCGATCGGGGGCAGTAGAAATGGCGCACAAGGACAGATTTTTCAGGGTGGACACCAGATCAGATCGGTGCGGCTGATTGAAGGATCGGGTAAGGCCGCGGTACGCGAGGTGCCGTTTTCAATTTACGACACACGCATGCAAGTAATGCTTCCTGAAAAGGTCAAAGCCAGAGGCGGCAGCGTAAAACTCCGCATCGAATTCTCGTTTATTTCGCCTGAGTACGGATCGGACCGCATGGGCTATTACGACAGCAAAAACGGACGAGTGTTTTCTGTGGCGCAATGGTATCCGCGCGTGTGCGTTTACGACGATGTGCGCGGTTGGAATGTCCAGCCGTATCTGGGCGCCGGCGAATTTTACCTCGAATTCGGAGACTTTGACGTGAGCATTACCGCTCCGTCTGACCATATCGTCGTATGTTCGGGCGAACTGGTCAATACGCAGGACGTCTATACCGCATCGCAACAGCAACGTTGGGCCGCCGCTGCAAAAAGCGACAAGACCGTCGTGATCCGATCGGCCCAGGAAATCGGGAATCCGTCGTCGCGTCCGTCTGGAAAACCAACGCTTACGTGGCGTTTTAAGATGAAAAATTCGCGTGACGTGGCCTGGGCTTCGTCGTCGGCTTTTATCGTCGATGCGGCACGGATCAACCTTCCGAGCGGGAAAAAATCGCTTGCTATTTCAGCGTATCCCGTCGAAAGCAATGGCAACAATGCGTGGGAACGCTCCACCGAATACACCAAGGCATCCATGGAACACTATTCCAAAATGTGGTTCGAATATCCTTATCCGTCGGCGATCAACGTCGCGTCGGTGGCGGGCGGCATGGAATATCCGGGCATCGTGTTTTGTAGCTGGAAATCCAAAGGCGCCGATTTGTGGGGCGTTACGGATCACGAGTTCGGGCATACGTGGTTCCCGATGATTGTCGGATCGAACGAGCGGCTTTTTGGATGGATGGACGAAGGATTCAACTGGTTCATCAACGCGCTGAGCAGCGCGGATTTCAACAACGGCGAGTACCAGCGCCCACCACTGGACATGCACGAGCAGGCCGGTTACATGACGCATCCGGGATTGGAACCCGTGATGAGCGCGCCGGACAACATGAAAGAAGATAATGTGGGCGTGCTTTGCTATTTTAAGCCGGCGGCGGGCCTGACGATGTTGCGCGAACAAATACTCGGCAGGGAGCGATTTGACCGCGCGTTCAAGACCTATACGGCGCGGTGGGCGTTCAAGCATCCTACGCCAGACGATTTTTTCCGGACGATGGAAAATGTAGCAGGCGAGGACCTGGGCTGGTTCTGGCGCGGCTGGATATTGAACAACTGGCGTCTGGACCAGTCCATATCGTTAGTCAAATACGTGCGCAATGATCCGGGCAGAGGCGTGGTGATCACGATCGACAACAAAGAACAAATGGCCATGCCGGTTATCGTTTTGATCCAATACACATCGGGCAAATCCGAGCGTCTCGAGCTGCCGGTCGAAATCTGGCAACGCAACAAAAGCTGGACGTTCAAGCACCTGTCCAAAGAGCCGATCCAGCGCATTGCGGTCGATCCGGACCATGTTTTTCCGGACATCGATCCGTCGAACAACACCTGGGTTTCAGGTAAAGATAAATTGACTGAAGATTTGATACCTACGCCGTATCTGGGTGTATTCTCAAGCACGCAAGTCCGTTTGCAACTTACTTTTCTGGAAACCGAGGACGATTTGCTTGTTCAATTCGGCGGGCAAAATGCATACCGCCTCGTGCCTGCTGGAAAAGACCGTTTTGTACTCGAAGGATCGCCGGTTTGGTTCGCGTTCAGCCCGGACAAAAAGACATTGGTTTACGCAGACGGCGAAAAACAATACACCTTTTCGCGCCAATAATTACTCGATGTTGAAGTTGATAGGGTAATTGTACAGGCAGCGTACCGGCTTGCCGTTCTCGATGGCGGGCGTCCATTTTTCGTTGAATGCCGACAGTACACGTACCGCTTCGGCTTTGAGCAACTCGGTTTGTTGCGCCTCGTAGGCTTTTTGCTCGGCGGTGGCAATGGGTACCTGATCCGATGCGACAAGATCGGTAACGCTGGTGTAGAACGTGCGCACATCGCTCATGCTGCCATCGGGCTCGACGACAAAACTCGTAAAAATCTTGACCTTTTTGTTCTTGAGATCGGGAAATTTGAAGCTGTTGCTCACGTGTACCGACAGCGAAAGGTGGTTTTTGAGTTGCGGTTTGGCGTCCACTTCAGGAGTGCGGAAGATCTTTTCGTTCCAATCGGCTTTGTCGGTTGTAAGGGCTACGGTTTTGACCTCGGGCGTTTTTTGCGCGTCGGTTTTGTCGACCGTATAGTTTTGTGCCGCAAGCGGAAGTCCGGAAACGCAAAGCGCCAAAAGTAACGTTGATCTCATCGCGGATTTTTGTCAAATATAGCTATTTTTTTGAATAACAATACCGAACCAAAAAGTAAGGGCCGACTTTCGCCGGCCCGTTTGTCAATCTTCATAATAGTTGAAGTCTCCGCCATCATCGGACAACAGTATCTCAATGCGTGTGGTCATGCTCATGCTTTGCGCATTGGCTTTGGCCCCGGACTGAAATGACACGTTAACGAGGTTTTTTCTGCTTCGCAGCAGCCGGATCAGTCGGTCGACCAATTCCTGCTCGTTGATGTCGATGAGGTTTTCCTTTTCGGACAGGATCCTTCCAGGCAATTTGATTGTGACATTGGTTTTGTCCATACATCTATTTGTTTAGTTGAAAATTGACTTTGCATAGCTAAGCAAACTGAAGTATCGCCGATAAATTTAACCCAAATCGCCGTAAAAATTGTTAAAAAAATATCAAATTACGTCTTTCAGGCTGATGTTTACTACAATTCTGTGTTTAAGTGAAAAATCGCCGTAAGATTAGTTTTTCAAATCGGTTTGGTTGCGGAACACGAGTTGGCCGTCGAATGCGTCGATCAGGATAATGCTGTCGGTGGCAATGTTTCCGGAAAGTATTTCTTTGGACAACTGGTTCAAAACCTCGCGCTGGATCACGCGTTTTACAGGTCTGGCGCCAAATTGCGGATCGAACCCTTTATCGGACAGGTACGCAATGGCTTCGGGCGTCGCATCCATTGCAATGCCCTGCCGCGCGAGCATACGCGTGACCGATTTAAGCTGCAACCCGACGATTTGCTGAATGTTGGCGCTGGTCAGCGGCGTAAACATCACGATCTCATCGATACGGTTGATAAATTCAGGTCGCACGGTTTGTTTGAGCAACCCCAGAATTTCTGTTTTGGCCGCTTCGGTAGCCGCCTCGATGCCGCCCTGAAGGTTGTCGAATTTCTCCTGTATGATCGCGCTGCCCATGTTCGAGGTCATGATGATGATCGTATTTTTGAAATCGGCCAGGCGTCCTTTGTTATCGGTCAACCTGCCTTCGTCAAGCACTTGCAGCAGGATGTTGAAGGTGTCGGGATGTGCTTTTTCGATCTCGTCGAGCAAAATCACCGAATAAGGTTTTCTGCGAACGGCCTCGGTGAGCTGCCCGCCCTCGTCATACCCGACATATCCCGGAGGCGCGCCCACCAAACGGCTGACGCTGTGTCGCTCCTGGTATTCGCTCATGTCGATTCTGGTCATGGCGTTTTCATCGTCGAATAAATATTCGGCCAGTGCTTTGGCCAACTCGGTCTTTCCGACGCCCGTGGTTCCGAGGAACAAAAACGTACCGACCGGTTTTTTCATGTCCTGCAAGCCCGCGCGGCTGCGGCGTACGGCATCGGCTACGGCTTCGATCGCTTCTTCCTGCCCGACGACGCGCCGGTGTAATTCGGCCTCAAGATGGAGCAACTTTTCGCGCTCGCCCTGAAGCATTTTAGTGACGGGAATTCCCGTCCATTTGGCGACCACTTCCGCAATGTCTTCGCGCGTGACCTCTTCTTTGATCAGGGAATTGCCGGACTGGTTTTCCTGAAGTTGCTTTTGAAGGTCTTCCAATCGGGTTTGCGCCTCCTTGATCTTGCCGTAGCGGATTTCGGCCACTTTGCCGTAATCGCCTTCGCGTTCAGCGCGTTCGGCCTCGTATTTAAAGTCTTCGATCTCGGTTTTAACCGATTGGATGCCGTCCACAATGTCTTTTTCCGATTTCCATTTGGAAAAAATCTCGTTGCGGTCGTCCTTTAAGTTGGCCAGTTCCATCCCGAGCGATTTAAGTTTGCTTTCGTCATTCTCGCGTTTGATGGCCTCAATTTCAATTTCGAGCTGCATGATTTTGCGGTCTAGCACGTCCAGTTCTTCCGGCTTGGAGTTGATTTCCATGCGCAGTTTGGAGGCCGCTTCATCCATCAGGTCGATGGCTTTATCGGGCAAAAACCGGTTGGTAATGTAGCGCTGTGACAATTCCACGGCCGCGATGATCGCCTCGTCCTTGATCTGGACCTTGTGGTGCGTTTCGTATTTTTCCTTGATGCCGCGCAGGATCGAAATGGCACTTTCTGTATCGGGCTCGTCGACCAGAACCTTTTGGAAACGGCGTTCGAGCGCTTTGTCCTTTTCAAAATATTTCTGGTATTCGTCGAGCGTCGTAGCGCCAATTGCACGTAGCTCGCCGCGCGCCAAAGCGGGTTTGAGGATGTTGGCCGCGTCCATCGCTCCTTCGCCGCCGCCGGCACCCACTAGCGTGTGGATTTCATCGATGAACAAAACGATGTCGCCTTCAGAGGTAGTAACTTCCTTGACAACCGATTTCAAGCGTTCCTCAAATTCCCCTTTGTATTTTGCCCCGGCGATAAGTGCGCCCATATCGAGCGAAAAAATGATTTTGTCCTTAAGGTTTTCAGGAACGTCGCCATCGACAATACGGTGCGCAAGACCTTCGGCAATAGCGGTTTTACCCACGCCGGGTTCCCCGACGAGCATCGGGTTGTTCTTGGTGCGGCGCGTGAGGATCTGCAATACGCGACGGATTTCCTCATCCCGCCCGATAACCGGATCGAGTTTGCCGTCGCGCGCCAGGTCGTTGAGGTTCTTGGCATATTTCGACAGGGCGTTATACGTTTCCTCGGCAGATTGCGAGGTGACGCGTTCGCCTTTGCGCAATTCATCGATCGCGGCCTGCAATCCTTTTTCAGTCACGCCCTGGTCTTTGAGTATTTGCGCGATTTTACTTTTAGATTTGAAAATGGCCAAAATCAAATGTTCGATCGAAACGTACTCGTCGTTCATTTTCCTGGCGATGATTTCGGCTTCATTGAGCGTGGAGTTGGTATCGCGCGATAAAGTAAGCTGGCCGCCAGAAACTTTAGGGAAACTCTGGATCGTAGCGTCAAGGATTTGCCCGAGCAAGGCTACGTTGACATTGAGTTTTTTAAGCAGGAACGGCGCTACGTTTTCGTCGACTTCGAAGATGGCTTTGAGCAAATGTTCGTTTTCGATTTGTTGCTGGCCGTTACTTTGGGCAAGCACCTGTGCCTGTTGCAGTGCTTCCTGTGATTTGATAGTAAGTAAATTGATGTTCATTTTTTTTGATATGATGTTATAACGATTTGCGGTATAGTTGTAAATAGCGTTTTGTACTTTTGAATCTGCGCTTTGCAATCCATATTCCATTGTGCGAAACCTGTCTTTTTGTCATTTCTTTTGACAGAATCACGACAAAATGTCTTAAAATAACGTTTTATGAAGATATTCAACGGCCTTTTTGGCGGTTCTGACGACGCTCCCAACCGCAGGATCGCATGGTTGCCACTCACAGATCCAAATCAACTACAGGCGATTATCGCGGCGTCTACGCATCGACCGGTGGTTATTTTCAAACATAGCACGCGTTGCGGCATCAGCCGTATGGCACTCGGGAACTTTGAAAAAGCGTTTGATCTACACGATAAAGTTACGCCCTATTTTTTGGATTTGCTACAACACCGCGAAGTATCTGATGCGGTTTCACGCCAGTTCGACGTGGTGCATCAATCGCCGCAAATTTTGCTGATTTCCAATGGTAAGGCGTTGTACGATGCATCGCACGGGGATATCGACGCCACGGCTCTGGAAAATTTAATAAGCGCTTGACGATTTTTGGGAACAAAAAGTTACGTCGGCCATAACCGAGTGCAAGTATTAGTCATAATCGTAAGAAACGTAACGCCCATCGGCCAATGCCGTATCGGTTTGACACGACATACAGGCGCGGTTGCCATAAGCGAAAGACTATAGAACTAAAGCCGGAATGATTCGTTTTGGATTAGAATCGGTTTTATTTTCTTACAAACGGCGGCAACAATTTGCTGCAAACCTCTCCAAACCCAATTCTGATTTCGGCGTTTTTGCACCAACCTTTGATGATGACCGTGTCGTTGTCATTGATGAATTTGCGCTCCGACCCGTCGTTCATCTTAATGGGATTCTTTCCGCTCCAGGTCAGTTCGAGCATCGATCCGAAACTATCGGGCGTCGGGCCTGAAATGGTTCCCGATCCCATCATGTCGCCCGAATTGACCCGGCATCCATTGGAAGTATGGTGCGCAAGCTGCTGGCTCATCGTCCAATACATGTATTTGAAATTGGAGGTGGATACAACCGTTGGTTCGGCATTTTCCGGCTCGATCGACACTTCGAGATTGATGTCGAACGCGTGTTTTCCTTTTTGTTGCAGATAGGGCAGCGGGGTAGGATTTTGTTTGGGCGATTTGCATCGGAACGGTTCAAGCGCGTCCAGCGTCACGATCCACGGGGAGATCGACGTGGCAAAATTCTTGGCCAGGAACGGACCCAGCGGCACGTATTCCCATTTCTGGATGTCACGCGCACTCCAATCGTTCATGAGGACCATCCCGAAAATGTAATCTTCGGCCTCGTGCACCGGAATGTTCTCGCCCATGATGTTGGCGTCGGTAGTGATAAAAGCGGTTTCGAGCTCAAAGTCGATCATGCGCGACGGGCCAAATACAGGCGTACGCTCGCCGGCCGGAACCGTTTGTCCCATCGGCCGGTGCACCGGGATGCCCGATGGGACGATCGACGAACTGCGGCCGTGATAGCCTACGGGAATGTGCAGCCAGTTGGGCAACAACGCGTTTTCAGGGTCGCGGAACATCATCCCGACGTTGGTCGCGTGTTCCTTGCTCGAGTAAAAGTCTGTGTAATCGCCGATCTGCACCGGAAGTTGCATTTCCACTTCATCCATTGAACACACCACCATGGCGCGGTGATCCTTGTTGTCGCGCAGTTCGCCGTTGGATTCATCGAAAATGTCGGCAATGCGGTTGCGTACCAAACGCCACGTTTTTTTGCCGTCCGATATGAAATCGTTGAGCGTGTCCTGCATGAACATGTCATCGGTGAGCTCAATGCCGTCAAAATAGTTGAGTTGCTGCAGCGCGCCAAGGTCAATCGCATGGTCGCCGATCCGCGTTCCGATGGTCACCACATCGTCCTTTGTAATGAACACGCCAAAAGGGATATTCTGAATCGGGAAGTCGCTGTCCTGAGGAACAGTCAACCAGGATTTTCGGGTGGGATCGTTGGCGGTGATGGGCATCTTTGGTATCGCTTTTATGTTGAAAATTTAGTTATCAAATATATAGTAAACTCATTATTTAACAAACCGATTTCGTACTTTTGGGAAGTTTTAACGAAATATTATCATATGCACCACGACGAACAAATTTTCGACCTGATTTTAGAAGAACAAGACAGACAAATCCAGGGATTGGAACTGATTGCGTCAGAGAACTTTGTCTCCGATCAGGTCATGGAAGCGGCAGGTTCATGCCTGACCAATAAATATGCAGAAGGGTATCCGGGCCGACGCTATTACGGCGGATGCGAGGTCGTAGATGTGGTCGAACAGATTGCCATCGACCGCGCCAAGGCCTTGTTTGGCGCAGCATACGTTAATGTGCAGCCGCATTCGGGGTCGCAGGCCAATACAGCCGTATATGCCGCATGTTTGAAACCGGGCGACAAAATCCTCGGATTCGACCTCTCACACGGCGGACACCTCACGCACGGGTCTCCGGTAAACTTTTCAGGTAAATTGTACCAAACCGCATTTTATGGCGTAGAAAAGGAAACCGGCCGTTTTGATTACGATAAAATCCAGCAAATCGCCACCCAGGAGCAGCCTAAAATGATCATCGCAGGAGCCTCCGCGTATTGCCGCGACATGGATTTTGCGCGCTTCCGTCAAATTGCCGATTCGGTAGGAGCGCTGCTGCTGGCCGATATTTCGCACCCTGCCGGACTCATTGCCAAAGGGCTTATGAACGACCCGATCCCGCATTGCCATATCGTAACGACCACGACACATAAAACGCTCCGCGGACCACGGGGCGGCATGATCATGATGGGCAAGGATTTCGAGAATCCGTGGGGGCTCACAACGCCAAAAGGCGAGGTTAAAATGATGTCGAACCTGCTTGATATGTCTGTATTCCCGGGCAATCAGGGCGGGCCATTGATGCACATCATCGCCGCTAAGGCCGTTGCATTCGGCGAGGCATTGACCGATGAATTTTTCCACTATTCGATGCAGGTCCAGAAAAATGCCAAAGCAATGGCAGAAGCGTTTATGAAACGCGGCTATAACCTGATTTCGGGCGGAACGGACAACCACATGATGCTGATCGATTTGCGCAACAAAAACATCACGGGCAAAGAAGCCGAGAACGCCTTGGTCAAAGCAGAAATAACCGTCAATAAAAATATGGTGCCGTTCGATGACAAATCGCCGTTTGTCACTTCGGGCATTCGCATAGGCACGCCGGCCATCACTACGCGCGGGCTCGTCGAATCCGATATGGAAAAAATCGTAGATATGATCGACCGCGTACTGATGAACCACACCAATGACGAAATCATCGCACAGGTAGGCGAGGAAGTCAACGAAATGATGGGTGAACGCGCCATCTTTGTTTTTTAAACTAACCCTTCTATATAGGTGAGGCC
>JAEWLN010000182.1 GCA_023457535.1 Bacteroidota bacterium | reverse complement strand
TGCCACTAACGTGTCGCCGCTTCACGACGTTGCCGACCAAAGCGAACTGAGTTCTCTCTGCCGAAGATAATGTTTCTTCGTGAAACCGCAACTTCCGGCTACCGAAAACCCGGCAATTTTGCTTACCGGCTGTTAGCAGACGTATGCTTAGTAATATTCTATTTCGCGCCTGTACACGTTGTATAATCTACCTTTCGCATTGTATAGTTTTTCTTCAATCCAATTTCCTTGCTCATCATAAGTGTAAACATACTTTCCTGTCAAAGATTTTTCATTGCTGATTTCCGTGACGTTTCCTTGCGTATCATATTTATACTTTTTCAAAATTTTAAAATGATACTTTCTATCATCATAAAAATCAGAGTCTATGGTTTTTCCTTTATATTTTATGATTTTTAAATTGTGAATTGTGTCTGAATTTTCATAATCTTCTTGTCGTACAAGCCTATTCTTTAAATCGTATTCAAAAACAACCTTTCTGCGATATGAGCTGTCTGAATTTGCAGTGGTTAGCAATTCTATATTTTTTCTTTGCAAGTATTTATAGTATAAAACTTTATACGTCTTATTATACTGTTTAATAATTGTTATCGAATCGCCAACATAATTATATTTCCAGGAGGTTGTGTCGCCATATTTTTTTGGAGTTCTTATTTCTTCAGTTATTCTATTTTTACTATCGTATTTGTATTTCCAAATTGCAGAAACCGAAACAGAATCATTTAAGTCATAATCTAATTCATTCTTTTCGATCAAATACCCCTGTTCATTAAAGAAGACTTTATTATTTGCCATACTTAGAAAGTCAAATACTTTTAGTGTGTATGTTGAATCAGACGAAAATCTAGGCTCATACTCTACGTACTTCAAACTTTTGACTTTGCCCTTCAATTTATATCTTTCAACATCTGAAACTAAAAATCTGTTTCGCATTTGTCCAAAACCGAACGCGAAATTAAAAATCATGAATAGTATGACGATGTTCCTTTGCATATGTTTGCTAACGTTAGGCCGCTTCACGCAGTTGCCGATCAATGCGGAACTGAGTTCGCTCGGTGAAGATAAACATTCTTCGTGAAAACCAAACGTTCAACTTACTGAAAACGCGGCAATTGCTTGAAACGGCGGTTAGCAGTCGTGGCTTTATTATAGAGGACAACAAAAATTATTAAAGAATAAAACTCTACAATTATTTTTCACCACTATTAGATAAATTCCTCCGTCAAACGTATTTGGATAATTGGTATAAAAGAACCACAATTTTTTTGAATTGTCTTCCCCTATATAATATTGATCTGGAATATATTTAAGATTTGGATATCTCTGAAAAATAAGATTACTCGCAAACCTCTTTACACTTTCTTGGTCTTTCAATAAATCCTCTGCAAAAAGTTCTTCATTTTTAAAAACGAGTATTTTTTCCTTCACAAATAAATCGGCGCTTATTTGTAATCTTTCCTTAGCTCTAAGTGACATTTGCTCAAAAGTAAAAATGGTATCCTCGACAACATTTTCAGTTTTCATTTTACGTTTTGCACTGTTACATCCCACGGATATGACAAATATTAGAAAAAGGAGTAAAAATATATTTTTCATTTATAATAAGTCCGTGCTTTACGTTCTCTCGGCTATGACTGCTAACGTTAGGCCGCTAAGCGCCGTTGCCGATCAAAGCGGGCTGAGTTCTCTCTGCCAAGATAAATGTTTCTTCGCGAAATAACAACTTCCGGCTACCGAAATTCCGGCAATGGCGTCTTAGCGGCGGTTATATGACGGCGCTATGCTTAATTTTTTAACTTGTAATTTACTTTTAAAATTATTTCTTGATGATTTATTTCTCGCGCAGTTTAAGGTCGCAATTATAGCGAATTTTAATGCGAAGCCACCCGATGACTAACTTAGCAAGCTCGGCCGATGTTCACCAAATACCTTAATTTAAATTGAAATAAATATTGCTTTCACAACATTTAGTTTCAGCAGTTATCAAATTAAGCGCAGTTGAATTTTGAAATACTCTCAATTTAAACACAAAGCACAAAGCTGACGAACTTAGCAAGCTCGGCGGATGTTCAATCAGCACCTTGATTTTGATATTAAAGCCATAAAATGCAACAAATATGATTTTTGGAATCTTCATGATATAAAATTTTCCAATGTTCCGGGGTTTTCTCGTGGCTTCCGCTGTCATATAACGTTAGGCCGCTTCACGCAGTTGCCGATCAAAGCGGTCCGAGTTCTCTCTGCCGAAGATAAACAAAGTTCGTGAAAACCAAACGTTCAACTTAACAAAATCCCGGCAATTGCTTGAAACGGCGGTTGGGCGCTGTGTATTGATTTTACGCAGGCTAATTAATTCTCTTTTATTTTTAGTCGTTTAAACTATTTTTTATGATTTCATATTTTGAATTTAGAAATTCTTCAATCTCGAAATTATCAAGATTACTCCAAGAACAATTTGGATATTTTTCATGGCTTTTAGAAATTTTAATCTCAATCAATTTTTCTCGACCATCATAAAATAATTTTACATTTTTTCCTTTTATTCGATAAGCTGACATTCCGCATCCAAATGAGTAAGACTGATAAAGAACTTCCAAAAGTTCAATCTGGAAATCGCTCTTAATTTTTTGTTCCCACAAATCAATAATTTCTAAATATTACATTTCTGTGCGGATTTTTAAGACATAGCGCCCAACGTTAGGCCGCTTCACGCCGTTGCGGATCAAAGCGAGCCGAGTTCTCTCTGCCGAAGATAATATTTCTTCGTGAAACCGCAACTTCCGGCTACCGAAAACCCCGCAATGGCTTGAAACGGCGGTTGTGCGACGCCTGACTTAATATTGCGATGGGTCAAATATGGAGCGATGTTTTTTATCATTTCTATTTCTTGTAATGTCGTCGATAGTAATTGTGTGAAATTTACCTTCAGATATTTTGGCAGTTTTGCACATATAGAATCCATCATCATTGTTGAAATTAAATGATATTGAATCTTCTTTTATTTTGTCATAAAGTATTTTTTTATTCAAGATTTCAATATCTAATGAGGTTGCCTTTAGAACCAATTTTGGGTTGGAGATTTTTACTTCTCCTTGTAGAATTGTTTTCGCTATTTTGTAGCTTATAAAGCAAACAAAAACTTTTGAGCCAAAACGCGGAATTATTTTAGGTTTAATTTCACCAATGTATGTGATATTTTCTCCATTTTCCGTGAGAATTTCGCACATTGATCTCAACTGCGAAGCTGAAGCATCGCCGATATGAATTCTTTTTAAAGTATTATTGGTTACTTTAATTTTGTAAGGATACCACATTTCTAAAGAATCTTCGTTATAATATCGTGTTACCATGGCGTAATTATCGTTCAGATTTTCAATCGTGATTCCTGATTTACTACTACAACTTATTAAAGTATAACAGATAACAAAGTAAATGATATTTTTCATAGAGTTTTTGGATTTCTCAAAGGTGTCGCACAACGTTAGCTCGCTAACCGAAGTTGCGGAAATAGGAGCAGAGTTCTCTCTGCTAAGATAAAACTTTCTTGGTTTGAACAAACGTTCAAGCCGCAGAAAACCAGCAATTTTGGTTAGCGAGGGTTAGTGGCTGTTTTATTCTTCCAAAATACGTTTTATTTTTGTTTTGAACGAAGGATTAGTTGTCGGCGGAATGATTCCATATCCAAGTATTTTTCCATTTGCATTTCTAATTTTTGGCTTGTAAAGATCAAATATTTCGGTTGCAAATAAATTTTGCCTTTTAGAAAGTTTAGCGTCTACGTAATCTTTGATTGAACCAATAATAAGATCGCTAAATTGTAGAAGCGGGCTATGATTACATTTTGCAAAAAGTAGCGAATGAAAATAATTACAATCAGATAATTTTCCACATTGCAATTTAATTCCTGCTGATGATTTGCCTTGATGGAATAATCGATAATAAGCTTGCACTAATGGTTGCGGATTAGCATCTGGTGGCCAATCAACAATAACATAAGTTTCATAATTATTTCCTTTTGCATCAATTCCTAATCTCATTAAAAGATTTTCGAAAGAATATTTAAGAAATTCAGGTTTTGTTTTTTTGGCAACTTTAACATCATCAGAATAACTTTCAATGATTCCACAAATTATGGTATAATTTAAGTTTAATGAATTCTGTATTATTTCTTTACGCCAAGAATTTGAATTTGCAAGCATAACTTTATATTCGTCAATTCTATTGAATTCAGCGAATTTATCTTTAATAACTGTATCTTTAAAATTCCACTTCATCGGTAAATTTGGATGGGTGTATTTAGATTTTGCTTCACAAATAATTTCCAATAATTTAGGCTCATCTGTTTTATCGATCAAGATTCCACCAAAAAGATGTATCCGGTTAGTCTTCTCAGACTTCTCGGATTTGCAATAAGTATCATCTGCGTAAAATGTCTTCATATGGATGATGTTGCTCACAAAATAGCCACTAACGTTTCGCCTATTTGCGCAGGAGCGGAAATAGGAGCAGAGTTCTCTCTGCTAAGATAAAACTTTCTTGGTTTGAAAAATGTTTCAACTTACTAAAAACCAGCTCTTGCGTAAAAAGGCTGTTAGCTGAAGCCCTGTTTTTTATTTTAAACTTTTCTTTTGCGTTTTAAACAATCCAACTGTCGATTAAATCAGAATAGTGATAAAATAATTGTTCATGATTCTCGCCATCACCAACAAATTTCATTTGATTTTCCTGTAATAGTTCAATAATTTCATCTATTTCATCTTCTGTCAAATCTATTTTGAAATAGCTAGTTTCAATATCCTGTTTTCTATTGTGTTTTTCTGGTTTTTGAATTTCGTTATTATGAAGGATTTCCAATAGCTTATTCACCAGAATTTCACTTTCTAGCTCAGATAGAATTTTTAACGTTCCTTTTAGTGTTGAATAGTCAAGTTCCATTAATTATCTGTTTTTTATCACTTTCATGAGTATTGTTTTGGTCTCGCGATTCAAGGATTTCAGCTAACGTTCGGCCGCTAAGCGCCGTTGCCGATCAAAGCGGGCTGAGTTCTCTCTGCCGAAGATAAACTTTATTCGTGAAACGACAACTTCTGGATACCAAAATCCCGGCAATGGCGTCTTAGCGGCGGTTAGTTGCTGTTACTTTTATTTTTCTCAATTGCATTTTTGATTCTTTGTAAATAAACAAATAACATCGGAATTATTCCAATTATGAAAAACATATTTGGTTTAAATCCTTTAAAAACACTTACTAGAATTAAGATTAATAATGAAGCTATTATGATGATCCAAGTTATCGCATAAATAATTTTTAACCTTCTCGGATTTATATTTTCCCAGCTATCTTTAACTTCAAAATTCTGTAATTTGGATTTTTGATTGAAATAAGTAATTAATCTATAAGCGTCTGTTGGTTTTATTTTACTTGTGCTCAAATTTATAACACGATCTTTCGCAACAATTTTTCTAAGAAACTGACCATTGTCGACAATTATTTTCTCAATGTCAGCTTCATTAAGATTTTGAATATCATTATAATTGAAGAATAGCTTTTTCTTCCATTCAAAATAAATTTTATCATCTTCAATTGAGATATTTAGCTTACCAATGACAAAGTAATAAATCAAAAATGCCAATAGTAAGAATGATAAAAAACCAAAACCTGGATTGAATTTGAGACTAATAAATAAAACTCCAAATATCACAAACGGAAACAGGAGTAAAGCTGTTAGAACTCTTTTTTGATTCGTGATTGTCAGTTCGAATGTTTGTTTCATGGTTTGTCTTGTCCTGAAATAGGTTGACCATTTTTGGTTAATAAAATGATCGTTCTAAATTATACTTTTTATTGATTCGGCCCATTGAAAAGTTTTTAAACTTGTTACGGGTTTAAAACTTTCCAACAT
>JAEWLN010000181.1 GCA_023457535.1 Bacteroidota bacterium | reverse complement strand
TCGTTGAGCATCTTTGAAATCTCATCGAGTTTTGGCGTCAGGATGATTTCAATACGTCGGTTTTTCGATTTGCCGTCAGCGGTAGTATTGGGCATCAACGGCGCATACTCGCTTCTTCCTGCAGCAGTCAGGTTGTCGCGCTTGACCTTTTTGTTTTCGGCCAGAATCTGGACGATGGCCGTTGCGCGCTTGGTTGACAAATCCCAGTTATCGGCGATAGGGCCTGATCCTGCGTAAGCGTCATTGTCTGTGTGGCCTTCGATCAAGACGGAAATGTCAGGGTTGTCCGCCAGTACCTTGCCTACTTCCACCACTGCTTTGCGTCCTTCCGTCCCCACGGCCCAACTGCCCGATGAAAACAGCAATTTGTTCTCCATCGATACGTACACTTTCCCGTTCTTTTGTTGTACCGTAAGCCCTTTGCCTTCAAAATTGTTGAGCGCCTTGGACAGTGTTTCCTTGAGCCTTTTCATCGCGGCCTCTTTGTTGGCCATCATGTTTTCGAGCTCGGCCAAACGGCGCGAGGAGTCATCGAGGTCGTTGCGCAATTTGTCAAGACGCGATTTTTCTGCCGCGAGCGCCTTTTCCTTTTCTTCGAGCTGGGCCAATAAATCGCGGTTTTTGTTCATATTCGATGCAAGCGCCTCGTCGCTGTTTTTCGACAACGCATCATAAGACGACTGGAGCGCCGCAAGGTTGTTGCTTGCCGATTTGTAATCGTTTGAAAGTTTGTCGCGCTCGGTTTTGGTTTTGGCCAATTCCGATTGCAGCGCGGCATATTCGCCGTCGAGTTTTTTCTTCGCTTTTTCACAATCGTCGCCCGCATCCTGCAGTTTTCGGTTTTCCTTGCGCAGGTTAGCGTATTTTTCTTCCAGTTCGTTGTAGACTTTTTTGGATACGCAAGAGGTAGCCAACGCGGCTGTCATTGCCAATAGGGTTACTTGTTTGATCATGGTTTTTTTATCTGTTAGGTAATTTTATTTGTTGTGGGATGCCCTAGCCCCGATTGCAGTGAAAATCCTTTTGAAGCTTGGCAAAGCGAAAAAGATTGAAACGAAAAGCGGGAAAAAGCTCCTAATCCAATTCCGCCAACACCGGGCAGTGGTCCGAATGGCGCGCTTCAGGCAAAATCACCGCGCGGGTCAACCGACTTTCGAGCGGTTTGCTGACCAGAATGTAATCGATGCGCCAGCCTTTATTGTTTGCGCGCGCGTTGCCAAAATTGCTCCACCAGGTGTAATGATGCGGGTTCTTGTTGAAATGGCGGAAACTATCGATGAAACCTTCGTTGATGAATGCGTCGAGCCAGTTGCGTTCGTGTGGCAGAAATCCCGACACATTTTTGTTGCGCTTGGGATCGTGGATGTCTATTTCCTGATGGCAGATGTTGTAATCGCCGCACACCACCAGGTTTGGCCTTTGGTTTCGCAACTCGCGGATGTACTCGTGAAAATCGTCCATGTACATGAACTTGTGCGGGATGCGCACGGCGTTGGTGCCGCTGGGCATGTAAAAACTCATCACCGAAATATCGCCAAAATCCGCGCGGATGTTGCGCCCTTCAAAATCCATGTGTTCGATGCCGGTTCCGAATGCGACATGATCCGGCTTGATCTTGGACAAAATCGCCACACCGCTGTATCCTTTCTTGTTGGCCGGATACCAGTAGTGATACGGAAAGCCGGCGAGTTCAAAATCGAGTGTAGGGATTTGTTCCTGTGTGGCCTTGATTTCCTGAAGGCAGATCACATCGGGGTCCGTTGCCTTGAGCCAATCGATAAACCCCTTGTTGATCGCGGCGCGGATACCGTTGACATTGTAGGAAATAATTCTCATTCTGTTGTACAAATTGGGTTTCCAAAAGTAGTAAAATTGTGAAACTATCATTCACAAAAACTAGGCAAATTAGCGTTTTTTGCTATCTTTGCCCGGAGCACCAAAACAAACAATCGATGGGTTTAGTCACCGCCAAAGAGGTCGCCAAAGCGATCAATGCTGAAAAATATGGAATTTTCGGGACATTTGCCGGGTGGATGCTGATGAAGGTGCTCAAAATCTCTACGCTCAACAAAATCTACGACCGAACCAAGCATCACAAAGACCTGGATTTCCTCAATACAATCATCGATGAATTCCAGATCAAATTCGAAATCCCTGAAGAAGATTTCAAAAGACTTCCCAAAGAAGGTCCGTACATCACCATTTCAAACCATCCGCTGGGTGGGGTTGACGGCATTCTATTGCTCAAACTGATGCTCGAACGCGAGCCCAATTTCAAGATCATCGCCAACTTTTTGCTGCATCGTATCGAACCGCTCAAGCCGTTCATTATGCCAGTGAACCCGTTTGAAAATCTCAAAGGAACAAAGTCGAGTGTTGTAGGGATCAAAGAAACGCTGCGCCATTTGAGCGATGGCAAACCGCTCGGGATGTTTCCTGCCGGAGAGGTATCGACGTACAAGGACGGCAAACTTATGGTCGACAAAGAATGGGAAGAAGGCGCGATCAAAGTCATCCGCAAGGCGCAGGTGCCCGTGGTCCCGATCTACTTCCACGCCAAGAACAGCAAGTTGTTTTACCTGTTGTCGAAAATGAACGACACATTGCGCACGGCCAAATTGCCCTCGGAGTTGCTGACCCAAAAGGACCGCGTGATCAAGGTGCGCATCGGCAAACCCATATCGGTTGCTGAACAAAACGAACACGGGACGATCGAATCCTATTCTGATTTTTTGCGCAAAAAAACATATATGTTGGCCAATGCGTTCGAAAAAGACGCCCCGTTTTTGACCACGCCTACGCTGAAGTTGCCCAAAAACCCCAAAAAGATTGTCGCTCCGGCGAGCAGGGAAAAAATGCGCGCTGAAGTAGAGATGCTTCGCAAAACGGACTGCCGGCTTACGCACAGCAAGAATTACGAAGTGTTCCTGACCGAGGCCGGAAAAATCCCGAACATCCTGCACGAGATAGGCCGTTTGCGCGAGATTACGTTTCGCGAAGTGGGTGAAGGCACCAACGAATCGCTCGATCTGGACAAATACGACAAATATTACCACCACATGTTCCTCTGGGACGACGACGCCCAGGAGATCGCGGGCGCCTACCGCATGGGAATGGGTAACGAAATCTTTAAAAAATATGGGATTGGCGGGTTTTACCTGCATGAATTGTTCCGTTTCGAGCCTGAATTGTTCGACATGATGAGCAAGTCCATCGAAATGGGGCGCGCGTTCATCGTGGGCGAATACCAGCAAAAACCGATGCCGCTGTTTTTGTTGTGGAAAGGGATCGTGCATTGTACGCTGCGTTATCCGGAGCATAAGTTCCTGATTGGCGGCGTAAGCATTTCGAACCAGTTTTCCGATTTTTCAAAGTCGCTCATGATCGAATTCATGAAATCGCACTATTACGATCCGTATGTGGCGCAATACGTTTACCCTAAAAAAGAATTCAAGGTCAAACTCAAAGACGCCGACAAGGATTTTGTATTCAACGAAGCCGAAGCCGACCTCAACAAATTCGACAAAATCATCGACGAGATCGAACCGGGAAATTTGCGTCTTCCGGTCCTGATCAAAAAGTACATCAAGCAAAATGCGCGCGTGATCGCGTTCAATGTAGATCCGCTGTTCAACAATGCCGTGGACGGACTCATGTATATCCGTATTGCCGATTTGCCGGAAAGCACCGTCAAACCCGTCATGGAGGAATTCCAGGCTGAACTCGAGCGCAAACTCACTGAAAAAGGCGAACTCTCGGGCGAAAACCTATAGGTTACACCGCCTTTGCCATATTCCAGATCCAATTTAGCAACAACAGGGCGATACCGGTCACAGCCAGGGCTTTCAGCGGCCAACGATGCGCGCGCTGGAATAATTGGTACAGGTCCATTCGCCTGGTGATCACATCCCAAAGCAAAACCACGGGCAACAGGACAAGCCCGATCGCAACCACGATTCCAATCGGGTTCATGTAAAAAGCCGCCTGCAACTCGCCCTGAAAAGCCAGCTTTACCGCACGGGTTGTGCCACAGGACGGGCATGGCACACCGGTAAATTGCTTGATCGTACAGCGCAGCAAAGGATTACCGCCGCCGCCGGACAACAGCATCCACGCACTTCCGATCAGCCAAAAAGCGGCCACAAGCGTATAAAATTGTTTTTGCGTCATGGAACTATTTTACAAAAACGGCGCATCGTTGGGTTCCCAAAGTTCAATCTTGTTGCCTTCCGGATCGAGGATCCAGCCAAACTTGCCGTAGTCGTACGTTTGCGGCTCACCTACGATGGATACGCCTTGCTGTTTGAGCTTTTCAAGCAGGCCATCGAGATCGTTGACGCGAAAGTTTTGCATAAACGGCTTTGGGGATGGCGCGAAGTAATTCGTATCCGAAGCAAATGCGGACCACTGCGTAGAGCAGTTGTTACCCGCCGCATCTTTCCACCAGAACGTGCAGCCCCATTGGTCTACATCAAGTTTGAGGTGATGGCCGTACCAATTGCGCAGCGCGGCCGGATCCTCACTTTTAAAGAAAAAACCGCCAATTCCCGTAACGCGGGGTTCGGGTGGGTTTATGGCGCTTTTCCCAAAGTATTTTTCTTTGATCTTATCGACAATGGTTTGCGCCAGCCGTTCATGGCTTTCAAATGTCCAACCGGCAATGTGGGGCGACAAGATCACTTTTTCAGACCGCAGCAGGTACCGGAATGCCTCGGGTACATTGCCGTCATGGAACAAATGCTCAAACGACGATTTTTCGTATTCTAACACATCCAGCCCGGCGCCGAGGATTTTACCCGTTTCCAAAGCCGACACCAGATCTGCGGTGACGACGTTTTTGCCGCGTGACGTATTGAGAAGCCAGAACGGCTTTTCAAATCGGGCGATAAAGGCCGCGTTGACCATC
The DNA here is from genome assembly GCA_023457535.1 of Bacteroidota bacterium. GTDB lineage: Bacteria > Bacteroidota > Bacteroidia > Flavobacteriales > Flavobacteriaceae > Flavobacterium. The sequence goes on along the minus strand of JAEWLN010000181.1, from coordinate 7,383 downwards.
TTATCGGTTTGCGGCGTCCACGGAATGTGCAGGCTCAAAACGTCCGCCTGGCGTTGGAGTTCTTCGAGCGAAACCTGTGTGGCATTGCTGTCGCCTACATTTTCAAGGATGTCGCAACACAGCACGTTGACGTCAAATCCGCGCAGTTTTTTGGCGAACGACCTGCCCATGTTACCATAGCCGATGATGCCTACCGTCTTGCCATCGAGCTCGTGCCCGCGGTTGGCTTCGCGGTTCCAGTGACCGGCGCGGATCTGCGCATCGGCGGTGTTGATCTTGTTGAACAAGCCGAGCAAAAGCGCGAGCGTATGTTCCCCCACGGCATTGCGGTTGCCCTCCGGCGCAGCAATAAGCGCGATTCCTTTGCTTTGGGCATATTCCACGTCGATGCTCTCCAATCCGGCGCCCACGCGTGCAATGAACTGCAGGTTCACGGCCTTATCGATGAAATCGCGGTCGATCCTGAACCGGCTGCGGATCACGATGCCTTGGTATTGATGGATTTTTTGTTCGATCTGCTCGCGCGTACCGCCATAATCCTGGTCATTTGAAAAACCGGCTTGCTCGAGTTCCGCGGGCAGCAGCGGATGGTTGGCGTCCAGATGGAGTATTCTGATGTCGTTCATAACTTTGAATTTACAATAGGAAACCGTTGCGTTAGGGATTGAGCGGTTGTTTGAGCTCTTTTGCCGGGGCAAGGCAAAAAGCGAGCGCGAAAGCCCGGCCGCAGGCAACGCCCTAAAAATTAAGAATCCAGCGCGCGATGGAAAAATAGATCAAAATGCCGCAAATATCATTGCTCGTCGTGATGAACGGGCCGGTAGCCAGCGCGGGGTCGATGCCGAATTTATTGAGCAGCAGCGGCACAAATGTTCCAATCAGCGACGCAATCACGATCACCGAAATCAGCGCGACGGTCACAATAATGCCGATCATGTAGTCGACGTTGAGCAAGATGTGGCTGCCCGCAAACAAAATGGCCGCGAGGATTACGCCGTTGAGCAAACTGAGCGAGATTTCTTTGATGAGCCGGTTCAGCAGCGAATCGCTCAGGGTGTCGTTGGCCAGACCCTGGACGATAATGGCCGAGGATTGTACGCCCACGTTCCCGGCCATCGCCGCAATGAGTGGCGTGAAAAAGAACAAATTGCCGTGCTCGGCCATCGCGCCCTCAAACAATCCGAGTACGCGCACCGAGATGAATCCGCCGAGCAGCGCCAGAACGAGCCACGGCAAACGCGCCTTGGTAAGCTGGATAATGCTGTCATCGGCCTCGACGTCCTGCGAGATACCGGCCGCGAGTTGGTAATCTTTGTCGGCCTCGTCCTTGATGACGTCTACGATGTCGTCGATCGTGATGCGCCCCACGAGCCGCCCGAGTTCGTCGACGACCGGAATGGCCTCGAGATCGTATTTTTGCATGATGCGCGCCACTTCCACATCGGGTGTGTCGGCCTTGACGGAATTGAGTTTGGATATATAGACTTGACCGATCGGGGTTTTGGTCGATGTGGTAAGCAAATCTTTGAGCGAAAGCCGTCCTTTGAGCCGGTCTTCATCGTCGACGACGTAAATCGAGTGGACGCGCGAGACGTTTTCTGCCTGGATGCGCATTTCCTTGACGCACGTGAGCACGTTCCAGTTCTCATTGACTTTGACGAGCTCTTTGTGCATGAGGCCTCCGGCGGTATTTTCGTCGTAGCGCAACAAATCGACAATGTCTTTTGCGTGTTCGACGTCCTGAAGCTCGGAGATGACTTCTTCTTTTTTGTCTTTGGAAAGTTCGGCGATGATGTCTGCCGCGTCATTGGTTTCGAGTTCGTCGAGCTCTTCTGCGATTTCCTTTGGCGAGAGGCGTTTGAGAATGTTCTCGCGGATGTCGTCCTCGAGTTCGAGCAGGATTTCGGCCGTTTTGTCGCTGTCGAGGATTTTAAATATGTAGGTCGCTTCGTCAAAATCGAGTTCGTCGAGGATTTCTGCGATGTCAGCATGGTGGATATCGGCCAGCAAGACGTTCAGTTCCCTGTCGTTTCTGGCCTGGATCAACGTTTCGATCTCGCTGATGAGTTCCTTGCTGATTTTAAATTCCATCGGCTTCTACTTTTTGCGTGAGCGCTATGAACTGGGCTACTGAAAGCTGTTCGGGGCGCTTGTCAAAGATAGTGTCTTCGCGCAAATTATCGGACAAATTTAGTGTTTTTAAGCTGTTTCGGATGGTTTTGCGCCGCTGCCCGAACGCCGTTTTGACAATCGTAAAAAAGAGTTTTTCATTGCAGGCGAGCGCAAAGTTTGGCTTTCTGCGCAAACGCAACACGCCCGATTTGACTTTTGGCGGCGGATTGAAAACCTCCTCGCTGACGGTAAACAAATACTCCGCATCATAAAATGCCTGCACGAGTACAGAAAGGATACCGTACGTCTTGGAACCTTGTTTTTCGCAGATGCGCTCAGCAACTTCCTTTTGGAACATTCCGGAAAACTCCGGAATCTGGGCGCGCAATTCAAGCGCCCGGAAGACGATTTGCGACGAGATGTTGTACGGAAAATTGCCGATGATCGCAAACGGCCTGCCTTCAAAAACCTTGTTGATGTCGTATTTGAGAAAATCCTGCGAAATGATGTGCCCGTGCAGTTTGGGATAATGCCCATTGAGGTAATCGACCGATTCTTTGTCGATTTCGATCACGTGCACATTGACGGGTTTTTCGAGCAGGTATTTGGTCAAAACGCCCATGCCCGGCCCGATTTCCAGCACGTGCTCATATCCTTCTAGGCTCAGCGTATCGGCGATGTTGCGCGCGACACTTTCATCTTTAAGGAAGTGTTGCCCGAGGTGTTTTTTGGCTTTTACTTTGTCCATTTTTTTAGATCTTCGGAGGTCAGATTCGGGATTTCCGGATGCTTTTTGCAGCGATCCGACGATTTAAAAATCTGGCTTTCTGGTTTAAAATTCTGACAGCACTTCGAGTTCGGTCCGGAAATACAAAGCTTTTTCGCCCCATAATTCCAATCCCTTGCGACGCATTTCCGGGGCGTTTTCATTGTAATAGCGCTCGAGTGTTTGCTGGTCTTTGCAGACGTATTGCGCCGCAAAGGCGATGGTGTCCATCGGTTGGTCCACGTGTACGCGCACAAGCCGCGCCGACAGGAATTTGCCCGTGGCCATGACCTCAGGGATGTGCTCATTGTTCATCCACAACAGCCATTGGTCGTGGATTTCTTCTTGTATGTTGATGGTAACGTTGTAGATGATCATAAAATCGGATTGTCGAATGTCAAATGTCGAACGCTTTGGATTTTGGAATTTTTAATTTACAACCTCCTCAAAGATTATTGTCTCCTCTGAGCTGCCTGAATTTCTTTCGCGCGTCCACAAAATAAATACTGTCCTGATGGTTGAACAAAATCTTCTCATAGTGCGGTTTGGCTTTTTCGGGCTGGTTGCTTTTGTTATAAATTTCGGCTGAAAAATAGAGTGCTTCGTCGATGTAGATGCAATCGGCATGTTTGTCGATCAGCATTTGGTATTGCGCGAGCGCCGCATTGGTATCGCCTAGTTTTTCATAGGTTTTCCCCACACGAAGCAATGTCACGGCTTCAATTTCCTGTCCTTTGAAATCCTTTAAGATCGACTGGAACTGCGCGAGCGCGTCCTTGTTTTTGTTCTGGTAAAGCAAATAATCGGCGCGTGCAAAACGCTTGAGCGCCGTTTGGGTCGAATCGGCCACGGTGTTGTCGTTGAGCAGCAAAAAATACTCGAGCGCATCGTTGGCGATGAGTTGCGTCGAAGCCGATTTGAGCGCTTTGAACTGTTTTTGCGCCCAATCAAAGTCGGCTTTAAAATAACTGGTCCGTGCAGATTTAAGGCTGGCTTCGTGCCCAACGACATCGTTTTTAAGGTCTTCTTCGATTTGCGAATAATAGATCAGCGCCTGGTTGAATTTTTCCTCATACAGCAAAATATCGGCAAGTTCCATTTTGACGTCGGCTTGCTGGTATTTCGACAAAGGCAAACCGAGCGCGGTTTTCAGAAGTGTCTTTGCCACATCGGGCTTATTGAGGTAGAACGTTACAAAGTGGGCATTGAGGATTTGCAGTTGCAGCGAATACGGACTGATGCCGTATTGTTTGAGCAGCAGCGCAAGGTCCGACTCGATCGCCGGATAATCCTTGGCCTGCGCGCCGTCGATACGCATTTGCGTCAGGTAATAATGCGCCTGGATCTGCAGTTCGAGATCGCGCGTGTTTTCAAGGATGAACGTGAAGATTTCGCGGGCGGTCCCGGTTTCGCCTTCCTCGATCGCGAGTTGGGCGAGGTTGACGATATTGGAAAACGTTTCCGGATCGCGCTTATAGATTGCCTTTTCCTGAATGAATGCCTTGCCATACTCCTTTTGCTGCACGTAAAACCAGCTCAGGTATTGGTTCCAGAAAATATCCTGGTTCTTTTGGGCACGCACCAGCAATGCCTTTCGCAGCGATTCGTTAAACGTCGCCTCGGCATCTTCGGTCATGAACCGTACAAATACGTTCTGGATCATGATCAGGTTTTGCGGATTGGCCTGCGATTCGGTCAAAAACATATCGATCATTTTGCCCATATCGCCCGATTGTCCGTAAAGCAACGCCATCTGGTAGTTAAAATTCATCGCCGGTTGCAGCGAAACGGCCAGCTGGTAAGCCTGCAATGCGTAATCGATGAGCACTTTGCGTTCGAATGTAGGCGCAATGGCATATACTTCAGACGGATTTTTGCGGATTTTGTCAAGCGCATCTTCGTAATACCTACGCGCTTTGCCCAGGTCTTTTTTGAGTTGGTAATTGTATCCGAGCTCGACCAGAAGTCCGCCCGACGGATAGCGCGCGATGCGGCCCGTGAGCGCTTTCTCGGCCACATCGTACTGCTGGAGTTGCTGATAGCTTTCGATAAGCCGCTGGAAGTAGAACTGGTTTCCGGGTTGTACACGGTTGAGTTCCTCGTAGCTGATGCGCGCTTTTTCAAAATCGCCTTTGTCAAAATAATTCTGCGCAAGCTGGTCGCCCTGCGCCGATGCGCAAACCGAGACAAGCCAACCCAATATCACAAGCAATTTCTTCATCGGCAAAAACATACCCTACTAAAGTAACACAATTCGCGTCAATTTAGTGCATGGTCAGATAAGATTAACGCCTAATTGATGATGTCAAAACCGGTGTAGCGGCGCAACACTTCCGGAATCACGATGCCATCAGGCGTCTGGTAATTTTCAATGATGCCCGCCAGCACGCGCGGCAAAGCCAGTGACGATCCGTTGAGCGTGTGGGCGAGTTGGTTTTTGCCGTCCTTATCGCGGAAGCGCAATTTGAGCCGGCTCGCCTGAAACGTTTCAAAATTGGACACCGACGAAATTTCGAGCCATCTGTCCTGCGCAGTCGAAAACACTTCAAAATCATACGTGAGCGCTGAGGCAAAACCCATGTCGCCGCCGCACAAACGCAGCACGCGGTACGGCAATTTGAGTTCATCGAGTATGCCTTTGACGTGGTCGACCATGCCATCGAGGGCCGCATACGAATTTTCCGGTTTTTCGATCCGGACGATTTCTACTTTGTCAAACTGGTGCAGGCGGTTAAGGCCACGCACATGCGAACCGTAGGAACCGGCCTCGCGTCGGAAACACGGCGTGTAGCCTGTGGCCATGACGGGAAGCTCAGATTCGCTCAGGATTACGTCGCGGTATAAATTGGTGACCGGAACCTCGGCCGTCGGGATCAGGTAGAGATCGTCGAGCCCAACGTGGTACATTTGCCCTTCTTTATCGGGAAGCTGGCCCGTTCCATAACCTGACGCTTCGTTGACCAGGTGCGGAACCTGGAATTCGAGATAACCGGCCTCCGTATTCTTGTCGAGGAAATAGCTGATCAGCGCGCGTTGCAACCGTGCGCCTTTGCCTTTGTATACCGGGAATCCGGCGCCCGTAATTTTGGTGCCGAGCTCAAAATCGATAATGTCGTACTTTTTGACCAATTCCCAATGCGGTTGGGCATTTTCGTGCAATACCGGAATCTCGCCCGATTGGAACACGTTGAGATTATCCTCCGGTGTTTTGCCTTCCGGAACGATATCGGCCGGAAGATTTGGAAGCAGATACATCTTTTGCTGGAGTTCGCCGGCAAGCATTTCGGCTTTGTCGGTGAGTTGTTTGCTCTGTTCTTTGAGCGATACGGTTTTTTCCTTCAAAATGGCGGCTTTGGCCTTTTCGCCAGCGCGCATCAAATCGCCGATGTCCTTTGAGAGCCGGTTGGATTCGGCCAATACATTGTCGAGCTCGACCTGCGCGGCACGACGTTGCTCATCGAGGGCGACCACTTCAGCCACCAAATCGTGTGCGTCGAGGTTTCGTTTGGCCAGGGCGCGGACCACCTGCTCCTGGTTTTCGCGGATAAATGCGATCTGTAACATACTTCCGGGTTTAAATGAGCGCAAATTTAATCAAATTTTGCAACAATGCGGCGCAACGCCATGCTTGCCTGAACATCTTTCGAAAAATTTGGCGATAACGCTGCATTTTGTTTCAAATTAACACGTTGTGAATGGGTTATTGTTTAGATTTGCGAAAATTTATTGAAAAGATGAAAAACCTTTACTTGTTGCTGGCACTGGTTTCGGTATCGGCGTGGGCGCAAACGGACCGTCTCGAATTTGAGCAGATGGTGGAAGCCGAGAAAAAATCGGCAGCCCGGATCATGAACTTCCTCGAGAATCCCAATACGTGGAACTACGACGTCAAATACGCCAAAATAGAATTGACGGCCGATATCGACAATTTCGTCAGCGCCGGCGAGAATTATCTGCTCGAAATTGACGGCAGGGTCACTACGCGTTTTGCACCATTGGAGAATACCAACACCATCACGCTTGAGTTGACCAAAGGCCAGGCGCCGTACCAGATGACGGTTTCCGGCGTTACTTATCAGGGCACGCCAGTGGGTTTTGTGCACAATGCATCGGGCGAACTGATTATCACGTTTCCGGGCGTACTGACCGCAGGCACTGATTACACTGTAGTTGTCGATTATTCCGGATTTCCCACCGGCAGCGGCTTTGGGTCGTTCGTTTGCACCTATCATGACGGTACGCCCGTACTCTGGACATTGTCCGAACCCTTCGGTGCGCGCGACTGGTGGCCGTGCAAGCAGGACCTGAACGACAAGATCGACGACGGTATCGACATTTACATCACGGCGCCAACGGCCTACACCGCGGTGGCCAACGGGCTCGAGCAATCGGTGACGGACAACGGCAACAATACCGAAAACACGCATTTCCGGCACACCTACCCGATTCCCGCCTATCTTGTTGCATTTGCAGTGACCGATTATGAGGTCTACACGCAGCAGGCA
>JAEWLN010000180.1 GCA_023457535.1 Bacteroidota bacterium | reverse complement strand
GGCTACGGTAGGTGTAAAACCGGGCGTAAGACAAAACTGCTGAACCGGATTTCCGGTAGGAACCGGCACCACGCCTACGTTGACAAATACAGACAAACGCGAGGTCTGGCAGCCGGTGTCGGGATTGGTTTGCGAGGCGTAATAAATGGTGTTGTCGTTGAGAACGGTTGTCGGCGACAAGGGCGATCCGCCCGTAGAGACCGAATACCACTGTACATTGTTCCCGGTTGCCTGCAGGTCAGAAATCGTGGCGTTGGACGCAATATCAACGCAAACCCCTTGAAAATTCAGTCCCAGTGGCGCACTGTAAATCGTAACGGTTACCAACTGCCGCGTTCCACATCCGGCTGCGCTGTCGGCGTAATAATCCTCGCCATTGACCAACCCGGTTGCATTGGACAGCGGAGTGCCGCCCGTTGCGTTGGCATACCAAACGACTCCCCCTCCATTGTTGGTTGCCGAAAGATTTGCAACCGTTGGCGAATTGATGTCGCAAAAGGACTGGGTAGGGTCAATAACGGTGGGACATTGCGCGTGAACTTCAAGCCCCGCAAAAAACGCCAGACACCAAAAGAGGTAAGCGATATTTTTTGGAATGAGCGTAATGTTTCTCATAAGCATACGAATTGACCGATTAGAACAACGGGAGCGGGCCGGATTTTACCGCAAACAAACGTGCCGATCAACCCAAAAACTACCCAAAGCCGCACCAGATGTGCCCGCAGCATGCAAGCAGTTGAAACGACGATACTATATTAAACAAATATCGCATGCCTAATTTTGAAGCCTTCTAATGTTATGAACAAAATCATTAACAACATTTTAATACGAATTACCAACATAAAAAAATCCGCCCGAAGCGGATCTTTAGCAGGCTGATTATTTCTCGTCCCTGTTGATGTAATTGACGATATTATACACCACGATCACATCTTTATGACTGATGTACATTTGCTTGCGGTTGCCCTGCGTTTTTCGCGTAATAATCGAAATCGCAAACGGCGTCCCGTTTTCATCGGCGCAGGAGAAAGCATACACCAGATCGTCGTCGTTTTCCTGTTCCTCTTCGTAATCAACGATGTTGAACAACTGGATTTCCTGCGAATAAACGACGATCCGGTTTTTATTCGTATCAAGCGTCACGACAATAGACGCGGGTTGCAATTCAGACCATTTCCCCCAATTCCCCGAGGCGTCTTTTTCCATAACACTGAATCCGGTAGTCATGAATTTGTACACCTGGGCATGGCTGTTTTGCAGCGTCAAAGCCGTCAGCAAGAGCAATATCATTTTGATTTTTGGCATTTTCGAACGTTTTAGATTTCCAATTGTGAAAGGCTTTGGCGCACCGTATTGTATTCCGAGACCACCTCGGCCATGACCTCTGCGACAGGCTTAATAGTTTGGATAAGTCCCGCTATCTGTCCGATTTCCAGCTCGCCTTCAACCAGGTCGCCTTCGAACATTCCGCGTTTGGCGCGCGCCCGGCCAAGCAATTGTTGCAGCGATTCTACCGTAGCACCTTGAGCATACAGCGATTGCACATCGTGGTAAAACTTATTTTTGATCAGCCGGACCGGTGCGAGCTCTTTTAACGTCACATGGGTTTCTCCTTCACCAAGCTCCACAATCGTCTTTTTGAAATTCTCATGCGCCGATGATTCTACCGTAGCGGCGAAACGGCTACCCATTTGTACGCCGTCTGCGCCCAGGGCCATTGCGGCGAGCATGCCGCGCCCGGTTGCGATGCCTCCGGCGGCGATAAGCGGGATCTGGATTTTTTCGCGTACCATCGGAATCAGCGTCATGGTGGTACTTTCTTCGCGGCCGTTGTGCCCGCCGGCTTCAAAACCTTCAGCCACGACCGCATCTACGCCGGCTTCCTGTGCCTTGAGCGCAAATTTGGAACTGCTGACCACATGCGCGACGGTAATACCGTGCTGCTTTAAAAAATCGGTCCAGGTCCCGGGATTTCCGGCCGATGTAAATACGATCCGGACACCTTCCTGAACAATAATATCCATGATCTCGGAAATGTTCGGGTACAACATCGGCACGTTGACGCCAAAGGGTTGCGTGGTCGCCGATTGGCATTTTCTAATATGGTCGCGCAAAACGTCGGGATACATCGATCCGGCGCCAATAAGCCCCAAGCCGCCGGAATTACTCACCGCAGCAGCCAGCTTATAGCCGCTGTTCCATATCATGCCGCCCTGGACGATGGGGTATCGGACGCCAAAAAGCTGCTTGATTCTGTTCATGAATGGAAAAAAATTATTTTTTGAGAAAGTTGCCGCGTTGCGAAAACGCTTCAGATCGCACCTCGTACAAATAGACACCTGATCCGAGCTGTCCCACTGCAATAACGTCTTTTTCAAGCACGTATTGCTGCAGCACTTGTTGTCCGATAGCATTGTAAATGGTCAACCTGGCCGAACCCGGCAATTCGACGTACAAAACTTCGGCAGCCGGATTTGGGTACAGCGCCAGTCGCGGCTGTTGTGAAAACACCGATGTATGCAACGCGTCTTCGAGCGCATCGGCAAAATCCGGGATCCCATAACCTATTTCATCGTTCGGATTGTTGTAGATACTCGCCGATTGCCTGATGTATTCCATGATTTGTGTATTGGTCATCTGCGGAACAGCCTGCCAGAAGCTCGCTACCATGCCGGCAATAATCGGGCAGGCGAACGACGTTCCGTTGGCCGTTGAGATATCGCCCATCACGTTGGAGACTACTGCAAATAATCCCTGCGCGGCCACATCGGGTTTTACGCGGCCATCAAACGAAGGGCCGTGCGAACTGAAACTCGCGTAATTGCCTTGCGGATTAACAGCTCCTACGGCAAGTGCGTGGGTGGCATCGGCGGGCGCGGTGATGTAATACCAGTCAGCATTTCCGGAATTCCCGGCCGATACTACGCAAACCATGCCGCGGCTGAACGCAAAATTCACGCCTTGCGAAATAAAGGTAGTCGTACCATCCATCTCTTCATAGGTATGGCTGTACGTCGGATTATCGAAAGTGGAATAGCCAAGCGACGTGGTGATGATATCGACCCCAAGCCGATCGGCCTCCTCGGCAGCCTCGACCCACAACGACTCTTCCAGCGGACTTTCGTTGGCGCCGTCCTCGGTGATAAAAAGATAATAGGAGGCGTCCGGCGCGGTGCCGACAAGTTCGCCTTCTTTGTACCCGCCCATCGTAGCCAGCACAAGCGTTCCGTGAGAGATGCCACTGTAAAAATTATCGCTGCGGTTGACGAAATCGTATCCGCCCAAGATCAAACCGTTATCGCGCAGACGGGCAAATGGCGCTGCAGTATTTACGCCGGGAAATCCGCCGTCCATCACAGCAATGATTTTACCTTCGCCCGTGTAATTTTGCTGGTGGAGCAGATGTCCGTTGAGCATTTCGATTTGATTGGCCGAATCGCCATAATCAAAATCGGCTGTCGTTTCAAAGGTTTTGCGAACATTCCTGGGCGCCGTTTGGGGTGGTGCCATGCGATCGCCGATGTTCAGCGCCGGATTGGCATACCGTATATGATCGATGAAAGCAAGGTTTGACAGCGCGGCAATATCGGTTTGTGAGCCGCGGACATGGACCGCATTGTACCATTTGGATCTGGCCATCACTGAGATGCCCGGCGCACTGCCGACCTGGTCGATGAACGGTTGGTGCACCGGAACATCCAGAAAATCGAGCGGGATGTTTTGCGCTGCACGCCGGTCGATCGAGCGCTGGGTCAGCATGGACAGCGGATTGGCAAGAAAAGTCGCCGATTCCGGCTTGGCATTGAAAAATACCCACGCATCTTCCTGCGCCCACCCGGTCAGGCTTGTCAGGACCAGTAAAAAAACAATGATTTTTTTCATGGCGGTAGAATTTTAAAGTCGTAAAGCTACAAAATAACCGCCGCCCATTTTCGATGCCCATGAAAAATTTGCGCGCCGCTATCTGGAAATCACGCCTGAACCTACGAGTTCGTCATCGAGGTACCATGCGACAAACTGGCCTTCTGTAATGGCCGATTGCGCGTGGTCGAACGCAACATACAAACCCTCGTCGAACTGGTATAATGTGGCCTCCTGCAATTCCTGACGGTATCTGATTCGCGCGCGCACCCGCATCGAGCCGCCATCGGCAAGTACCATGTCGGGTCTGATCCAGTGAACCTCCGCAGCATCTACGAACAATGCCTTACGCATCAGTCCCGGATGATGCTGGCCCTGCCCGGTGTAAATGGTATTGGTGGCGATGTCTGTGGCAATGACAAAGAGCGCCTCGGGTGTACCGCCCACGTTGAGTCCTTTGCGCTGTCCGGTCGTAAAATAATGCGCGCCCTGGTGCTTGCCGACGATTTTGCCCATATCGGGCGCGAATTGTATCGGTGTGGCTTCGGCGACGAGTTGGTCATAAAGCCCGGAAGACTGCGACGTTTGTCCGAAAACCGGGTGCACGCGCGGTATTTCGACGATATTCCCTACTTTGGGTTGCAATTTTTGCTGCAGGAATTCAGGCAGGCGAACCTTCCCGATGAAACAAAGTCCTTGGGAATCTTTCTTTTGGGCAGTTACAAGTTCCATTTGGGCAGCAATCGCGCGCACTTCAGGCTTTGTGAGTTCACCAATCGGGAACAACGCTTTGGAAAGTTGCTCCTGCGAGAGTTGGCAAAGAAAATACGATTGGTCTTTGTTGGCGTCGACCCCTGCGAGCAGTCTATAGACAGGCTGGCCGTTTACGGTGGTTTCGCCTTTGCGGCAATAATGGCCCGTAGCTACGTAATCGGCGCCGAGCGAAAGTGCTATTTTGAGAAACACGTCGAATTTGATTTCGCGGTTGCACAATACGTCGGGGTTGGGCGTGCGTCCTTTTTCATATTCGGCGAACATATAATCGACGATGCGCTCTTTATATTGTTCGCTCAAATCGACGGTTTGAAATGGTATGCCCAATTTTTCGGCGACCAATAAGGCATCGTTGCTGTCTTCGAGCCAGGGACATTCGTTGGATATCGTCACTGAATCGTCATGCCAGTTTTTCATGAACAGACCAATTACTTCGTAACCCTGCTGTTGCAGTAAATAGGCCGCAACGCTCGAATCCACGCCTCCGGAAAGGCCAACGACAACACGTTTCATAGTTTGGTTTTTAATTTGCCAACCGGAATCCCCCGACTGAAATTTTCAGCGAGCAAAGGTAAGGGAATATTTAACAGGGGAAAGTTAAGGCGGTTGTAATTTTAAGTCGCTGAAGGTTAGAATTACAGATTTACTGTAACCAAGTGTGGGGCGGATTTGGTAACTTGAACCCAGGGCGGGTGGGGCGACCCTTGATGGTAACAGAAACCACGTCCTAAAATCCCCTCCTACCGCGTCGGATCCAACTTAGGCTTACTCGGTTTGCGGCGCTTTTTAATCACCTCTTCATTGTCTTTTTTCAAAAGCTTGCCATCCTTATAATAAGCCCATTTACCCACTTTTTTCCCGTCTTTGTAAATTCCCTGGGCCGTCAGTTTTCCCAGCGGGTCAAAGTACGAAGCCGGTCCGTCGAGTTGGCCGTTCTTATAATTGGAATCTTCGAGCAAGGTTCCTTTTAAGGTGTAGGATTTGTAACTGCCGTGTCTGAGCCCGTTGGCGTAATGGGCTTCCTCGGCGATGTTCTCCTCTCCTTTTACGCCCGATCCGCGGTAATAAACGGTGCGCTTTCCGTGTAACTTTCCCGCTTTGTAATTTTCGAGCGTCATGATGTCGGGCAGATTCTCGTGGTAATATTTCCACTCGCCTTCGTATAATTTGTTGACCTCCTTGCCTTCCGATACTTTGTATTTGCCGTCTTTGTAAAAAATGGTATAGGCCGAACCATCTGGTTTGAACTCGCGCGTGGCAACGACCTGACCTACTTTCGTATCGTCAAAAAACTTAAACGTGCCTACCTCTTTGCCGTGTTCGAACGTTCCTTCGTAGCGCGGGCGCCGGGATTCGGCATGAACTCCCTTCCAGGTGCCGTGTTTTTTGCCCTGGGCATCCAGCTTGTTGAATTCCTGCGCCGATACGGTAAAACCAATCATCAAAAATGCCGCTAAAACGAGTGCCTTACCCGCTGTTTTGATAACATTCATAAGTGATATTTTCGTTTGTTTTCCGCAAAAATACATTTTTTGGGTGGTCGCGGTATCGTATTAACGACGATTTAATAACGTTCGTATGTTATCATCTGTTGAAGGCTAATGGCTGCGAATCCACGAACCATTCCCTAAAGCGCTGACGATCAACATAAAATCAGCCTGATTATGGTTAGACACCAGTTAAACAAACCACAAAATCAACTATTTTGTTTAATTTATTCCTAATTTTATTAAACACTTTTAATTCAAAAATCGCAATGAAAA
>JAEWLN010000179.1 GCA_023457535.1 Bacteroidota bacterium | reverse complement strand
CTCAATACCTGGATTGGGTACGTCCGTCCGACGTGGAATCGATGGAACAACTTCCGCGCGGAGAAGGCGGCGTTATGACCTCGGGCGTGAAAAAGATGGCCGTTTACCGGGATGCCGATAATCATCTGCACGTATTCAGCGCCGTATGCCCGCACCTTGGGTGTATCGTCCAATGGAACGGCGACGAGAAAACGTTCGATTGCCCGTGCCACGGTTCGCGGTTCTCGTGCAATGGAACGGTGATGAACGGGCCGGCGCTGACCGATCTCGAAAATCTGGAGTAAACGATTATAAATTAAAACACATGATTATGAATGCAAAAATCACCTCCGCGCTCGCAATCGCAACCGTGTTGACACTGGCCTGCACCAACAACAACCGCTCGGGATCAAGTATGTCCGATGAAGGGACTGTCCAATCGAACCGCGTGAATTCGGATATGGAAAACGACCGCACTGCCACAGGCGACACGCTCGAAAGTCCCGGAAGCAACGCTGAAGACAACCGCAACCGCAAACCGGGCGATCCGCCCAAAACCGAAAATCCGGTCACGCCCGCATCCACCGGAACGGGCCACGACCCGAACATGGCGGGTCAAAGCGACACGCACGGACGGAAAACCACAGCAGGGGACAAATAAACCGGTCTATTTTATGGAACTAACCCAGTATTTTTCGAAAAATATCGAAGGAAAACGCATTGTAATTACAGGCGGAACAACCGGAATTGGCAAAGCGATCGCGGATTTGCTCGTGAGCCTGGGCGGTCGCGTGTTCATCTTTGGGCGCGATAAAAACGACCTTCGTGACGCTTATAAAGAAATCCGCGCCCATCACAAAAAAAGCGAGCTCTACGGCTGCGCGGCCGACGTCTCAGACCCTGAAGACCGCAGTCGCGTGTTCAAATCGATCGAAAGCTGCCTGGGCGGCATCGACATGCTGATCAATAACGCAGCGGTGGCCGCGGGCGGCATTCTGGATGGAAATCCGGAAGACTGGCAGTACATCATTAATACCAACATCATCGGATATCTGGCCTTTGCCAAAGAGGCCGTGACGAAAATGCAGGCGCAAAAATCGGGTCACATTGTCAATATCGGGTCGATGAGTGCCGACGTACGCGAGGAAACAGGCACGATTTACGTCACTACCAAAGCCGCCATACAAGGCTTTTCAGCCGCGCTCAGAAAAGAAGTCAATCCTGAGGGAATCAAGGTTTCGCTGATCGAGCCCGGCGCCGTTACCAGCGATATGCAGCCTGGCAGCAAAGCCGATCATCAGGATAAAATCGATAAGATGGAAATGCTCAAAGCCCAGGACATCGCAATGTGTGTGCTGTTTTGCCTTTCACAACCCACGCGGTGCGACATTGTAGAATTACAGGTACGACCGCATTTGCAGCTGATCTGACGGGATTGGTGACCGACAAGGTCTTCTGATTCGTCAATTCCATATCCAAAACCAACAAAAAAGCCGCTTTTCGCGGCTTGATTTATTCAGTGGACGTCACATCGCCTTGCCAGTTCATAAAACCGCCGAGCAAATTGTAGGTGTGCTCGAACCCGAGCTGTTGCATGATCTGGCACGCCTGATCGCTGCGTGCGCCAGCCTTGCAATACACATAGAAATGCTTGGTTTTGTCCAATTGGTCGACTTCGTAAATGAAGCCCTGACCTTTGTAAATGTCGATGTTGACGGCGCCGGGAATGTATCCGTCGGCAAATTCGTCTGCGGTGCGCACGTCGAGAATGACGGCGTTGGGATCACTTTCGAGTTGCGAAGCCCATTCTTGTTGGTTCAGATTCATATTATACTTTAATGGAACAGCCGATGGCTTTGGTTTCTTTTACAGGTACTTCTTTGCCCGAAAGTAGCGCGTTTACTGCATTTTCTACATATTTTTCTTTTACGGCCTTTTCATCTTCGTGATTGTCATCGATCGCACCGATGTATTTTACGATGTTGCCCTTGGCGGTTTTTTGCAGCAGATACACATGCGGCGTTTTGGTCGCGCCATATTGCGGATAGATACGCTGGCCCTGGTCGAACAGATACGGGAACGTAAACTTCTTTTCCTTTGCGCGCGTTTTCATGCGGTCGAATGCGTCTTCGGGCTGCTTGGCGGGATTGTTCGGGTTGATGGCGATGACCGGATAACCCTGTTTGCTGTATTTTTTGTCCAGCGCGATAATGCGGTCTTCGTACGCTTTGGCATACGGGCAGTGGTTGCACGTGAAAATGACGATAAATCCCTTGGCCTCCTTGTAGTCTTTGAGTGATACCATTTTATCCTGCGTCGACTTAAGCCTGAAATCCGTAGCAACATCGCCGATCTTGTAGCCCGCAATAGCCGGCTTGAGTGTAAAGGCACTTGCCGCAGCGACAACTACTGCCAGGGCCAACAGTGGTAATTTTTTCATGGTGGTGGATTTAATAGTTAATTGAATTTTAAAAGTTCGGTTTGCAGCTGTTCAAAGGTAAATGTTTGCTCGTAAAAGGTACGCTTATTTTTGTTGTAAATCAAAGTGGCCGGTATCGCGCCGGACCATGAGGAATCCACCCTGGATATCCATGCATTGGCATCGGGGTCACTGAGATGGATCACTTCAGATCGCAGGTTCTTGCGTTTGATAAACGGCAGCAAATTAGATTCAACCTGTTTTTTGAAGTCAAGACTTACGAGCAGTACCTTGATTTTACGATTTTTATAGTCGGTGTTGATTTTTTCAAAATGGGGTAATTCCGCAATGCAAGGAGCGCACCACGTTGCCCAGAAGTTGACCACATAAGTAGTGTCGGTTTGCTTGAGCAGTTGGGGTTCAAAAGATTTAAAATCGTAGGACGGAACGCTGATGCCCTCTTTGCTGAAAACGGTCAGCGGCTTTGGGGGCGCGGCAGATGCCGGAACGGTGCCAACTTCTTTTTGTCGGCATGCGATCAGCGCGATACTTGAAAATGCAGCAATCAAAAATCTCATCGGCTACGTTTTAAGCCAATAAAATTAAGCATTTCGCCTCCATCGTAATTAATTTAACAAAACTTTATCGGAACATTTGTATATACAAATAAAATTTTTGCTTTACATTTGTACCTACAAATTTTACGATTACAAATATGACAATTGAGGAAATCATCAAATCAGGTTCGCCGCTTGCGCTCCCCAAGAGGACGGTACTCAATATCATGTACACGCAAAATTTGCTGGCCGAACGTTTTGCTGAGTTGCTGAAACCTTACGACATATCGGCTGAGCAATTCAATGTACTACGCATCCTTCGTGGCCAAAAAGGACAACCGGCCAACATGTCGCTGATCCAGGAACGCATGCTTGCCAAAACCAGCAACACCACGAGATTGGTGGATAAGTTGCTGTTCAAAGGACTGGTGACGCGCGAGGTGTGTCCGGATAACCGCCGGAAGATGGAGGTTATGATCACCGATAAAGGCCTGGCATTGCTGCTGGAACTCGACCCCAAAGTCGACGCGCATGAGCAGTCGCTGGCATCGGCGCTCACGCAGGAACAGCTCGTGCAACTGAATTTACTGCTCGAACAATACCGGGCACTCATTTTAAAATAAACAATAACTAAATTAATACACATGAAAAATCTGAAAACTATTGCCGTTGCTCTTTTTATCGCTGCTGCGACTACTGTATCGGCCCAAACCAAAAAAGTGGACGTGTCCAAAAGCAAAATTACCTGGGTAGGTAAAAAAGTGACGGGCCAGCACGACGGTACAGTTGATCTTAAAGACGGCGCACTCGTATTCAAAGGTTCCAAATTGACCGGAGGTACGTTTACTGTCGATATGAATTCGATCTCGACCAAAGACCTCGAAGCGGGCAAAGGCAAAGAAAAACTCGATGGTCACCTCAAAAATGACGATTTCTTCGCTACGGACAAATATCCTACTTCCACGCTGGTATTCAAAACCATCAAAAACAAAGGCAACAATGTGTACAGCGTGACCGCAGATTTGACCATCAAAGGAAAAACCAATCCGGTGAACCTTGACATCGCGGTAAAAGGAAACACCGCCACGGCCAAGTTCAACATCGACAGAACCAAGTATGATATCAAATACGGCTCAGGCAGTTTCTTTGACAACCTGGGCGACAAAGCGATCAACGACGAATTTGAAATCGAAGCCAACATCGCGTTTTAATTTAAATGCTGTGAAAAAGAGAGAGACCCCGGCTCAAGGCCGGGGTCTTTTTTTTAACTCCCTAATTTCCAACACATGCCGCGGTCCGTACATTTTTTTTCGTAACTTTATTCTTCCGCGCCAATCATTTTGAGTTGTCTCCATACCAACAACAATCGGTTATAAACTAAAATGACAGCAATATGAAAAGTATCGCATTTGCAGTGCTGGCCCTGCTGGTGTCCGGCGCACTGATGGCTCAGGCCAGAAAAATCAACATCAAGGAAAGCACCATCACCTGGACCGGAAAAAAAGTCACAGGCGAACACAGCGGCACGCTCAAATTCCAGGAAGGCATGCTCATATTCAAAGGAAAGAAAGTTGTCGGAGGCTCCTTCATCGCGGACATGACTACGCTTTCCAACACAGACCAAAGCGGAGACGACAAAAAGAAACTCGAAGGCCATCTGCGTTCTGCCGATTTCTTCAACACCGACGAATACAAAACCGCCAAGCTCGTCTTTAAATCCATAGGCGAAAAAAGCCCCGGACTCTACTCCATTACCGCCGATCTGACCATTAAAGGCAAAACCAATCCCGTTAAGCTCGAACTGGCCGTCAAAGGCAACAAAGCCTCTACCGGGTTCACCGTAGACCGCACCCAATACGGTATCCAGTATGGGTCCGGCACCTTTTTCTCTGATTTGGGCGACCGTACGATCTACGATGAATTCGACGTCAAAGTCCAACTGCGGTTCTGAGAAAATGTCTACTTTTGCAAGGCTTGCTTCGGCAGGCTTTTTTTGATATGAAAATCGCCGTTATCGACAACTACGACAGTTTTACCTACAACCTGGTCCACTACCTCGAAGACCTGGGCACACAGGTGACCGTATGGCGCAATGACGAGTTCGACCTCAAATGGCTCGAACCATTCCCCAAAATCCTGCTTTCCCCGGGTCCCGGACTGCCAGACGAGGCCGGACTGCTCAAAGCCGTCATCAAAGAATATGCGACTTCAAAAAGCATACTCGGTGTTTGCCTGGGTCAGCAAGCCATCGCGGAATCCTTTGGCGGCAGGCTTTCCAATCTGGCGCGCGTCCATCACGGGGTGGATTCCACGCTCACACTAACCGTGGCCGATGAGCCGTTGTTTGCAAACATTCCCGGGCCCATCCGCGTCGGGCGCTACCACTCGTGGACCGTGGACCCGCTTACGTTGCCCGATGCACTCCAAATCACCGCAGTTGACGAAAACGGCCACATCATGGCACTGCGCCACAAAACCCTCGACGTGCGCGGCGTACAATTCCATCCTGAAAGCGTGCTGACGCCTCACGGCAAACAAATGCTGCACAATTGGCTCGGAAAATCCATTTGATTCAGGGCGTGCCGGCCGGAACACCCGATGCTGAAAAAACCTTCCGTTACGCCGTCGGGCTGTACGCTGCAATCTTTTGCGCTCCTTCGTCGCGCAAAAGGATTTACGCTGCCATCCCTCACGCACACCGGCCGTAGAAGGTACGAATCGTTAAAAATTTGTTAAACAAAAATTAAACAAACGTTTGAATTAAACAAACGTTTAATTTTGTACGCGAATTTTTCCAACTTCTTATGTTAACCGATAAACAAATCCAGATCCTTCACGTCGCCGAGCGCTTGTTTGGCGAAAAAGGGTTCGACGGCACGTCCATCCGCAACATAGCCAAAGAGGCCGGCATCAACATTGCCATGGTATCCTACTATTTTGGATCGAAGGAAAAACTACTTGAAGCGCTGATCCTTTACCGCACCAACGACACCAGAATGCAGCTGGACCACTTGCTCAACGAGCCTATCGAACCCGCAGCCAAACTCGATAAATTGATCGAATTGTACATTTCGCGCGTCAATGCCAACCGCTGTATCTACCAGATCGTGCATTTTGAACTCAACAACAACAAACGCGACCTGGACCTCAAAGCATTCACAGAAGTTAAGAAACGCAATGTAGAAATGCTCGGGCAAATCATCCGGCAAGGCCAGGACGCAGGCGTATTCAGAAAGGACGTCAATCTTGTGCTGATCCCGCCTACGATCATCGGCATTATCTTCCAGTTCCACACCAGCCGTCCGCTGTATGAGGAAATGTTCAACCTGCGTACGGATGCCGCGTTCAACGCCTACATCGAAAACGAACTGACGGCCCATATTAAACAAACCATCAAAGCTTTACTTACCCATGAAGTATAATCTTTTGTCATGGCTGGCATTCTTTATCGGAATGACCGCGCATGCGCAAACCAGCCTTTCGCTCAACGACGCTGTCCATCTGGCGCTGTCCAAAAGTGACGAGGTGAATCTGGCCAATGCCAAAGCGGCCACCAAAAACTACGAGTCGCAATCGGTCAGAATGAACCAATACCCGGACCTTAAAATTTCCGGCCAATACATGCGTCTGACCGCGGCCAACATGACGCTCAAAAGTTCGCAGGAACAAAACAACGAAAGTGCCGGCAGCCGGGAAAACAACGAGAGCGCGCCACCCAAATACCTGGCCCTTGGTCAGGCAACGCTGTCCGTACCGGTTTTTTCAGGGTTGAGACTACGCCACAGCATTACAGCGTCTGAACAGCTGTATCAGGCAGAAAGCGCCAACGCCTTACACACCCAACAGCAAATCGCGATGCGCGTCGTACAGTATTACGCGGATTTGTACAAAGCGCAAAAATCGGTCGAATTGTTTAAGGAAAGTCTCAAAAGCAGCCGCCAGCGCGTGACGGATTTCACCGCTATGGAACAAAACGGCCTGCTTGCCCGCAACGATTTGCTCAAGGCACAGTTGCAGGAATCGCAAATCCGGCTTTCGCTCGACGAGGCTGAAAAAAACGTACGCCTGATCAATTACGCGCTGGTTACACTGCTTAAAATGGATCCGCAAACCACGCTCGTCGTTCGCGAAGACAACCTCGACCCCAACCTTTTTGCCTTTGGCGTGGCCAATGAAGCCGGCGCGCTCGACAACAGAAAAGACCTCGAAGCGCTCGAACATCTCAAAGAAGCAGGCGCTGCCAATATAAAAGTGGCGCGTGCGGGATATTTCCCGTCGGTAAACCTCAGCGGCGGGTATGTCGCGCTCGATCTCGACAATGTCGTTCGCGTGGACAATGCGATGAATGTGGGCGTCGGACTGTCCTACAACCTGAGCTCGCTGTTCAAGAATGCCAAAGAAGTCAAGGCCGCCAAAAGCCGCGCGCTCGAAATCGAAACCCAAAAAGCGCTGCTGACCGATGCGATCAAGACCCAAATCAACGCCGCACGCGAAAACTACGAACTCTCGCTCAGGCAAAACCAAGTGTACGCACAGGCCGTAGCACAGGCCGACGAGAATTTCCGCATTGTCAAAGACAAATACGACAACGGCCTTTCAGATACCAATGACCTTCTCCAGGCCGATGTGGAAGACCTTTCCGCCAAGATCAACCACGCTTACGCCAAGGCCAATGTCGCGCTCAAATTTTACGAACTGCTCGATGCCACGGGCCAAATTACCCAATCCTTCAACCTGACACAAAACTAAACCCATGGAAGACAAAAAGAAAACCAACAAGAAGTTCCTGCTGATCTTTGGCGCGCTGATCCTGCTCGGCGGCACGTATGGCGGCTACAAATACATGCACGCCCTGGCCCATGAAGAAACCGACGACGCGCAGATCGAAAAGAACATGAACCCTATCATCCCGCGCGTGTCGGGCTACATCGCAAAAGTTTACGTCAAGGACAACGAACCGGTCAAAAAAGGCGACACCCTTTTTACGATCGACAACCGCGATTATCTCGTGAGACTCGAGGAAGCAAATGCAGCGCTGGCAGCCGCACAAAGCAACCTTGCCGTTTCAAAGGCCGATGTAGGCAGCGCTGAGGCGACGATTTCCGTGTCCGAGGCCAACGTCCAATCGGCGGGCGGCAATATCGAAACGGCAAAGATCCGGCTCACGCGTGCACAAAATGATTTTGAGCGTTACAGCAATCTGTACAAAAACCGCTCAATTACCAAGCAGCAGTTCGAACAGGCCGAAGCTGCCAAACTCGAGGCTGAAAGCCAGCTGCGTATTTTACAGCAGCAACAGCGGGCCAGCGCATACCAGAAATCGGTGACGCAGGCGCGCTCAAATGTGGCCGGCAAACAAACCGAAGTAGCGGCCGCCAACATCAAAAGCGCGCAGGCCAAACGCGATGCGGCGCAACTCAACGTCGATTATACCGTCGTGACGGCGGCCATCGACGGGCAGGTTTCCAAAATCGCGATCCAGCCGGGACAATTTGTGCAACCGGGGCAGTCGCTGTTTTACATCATCAGCAACCAGGACGTTTGGGTCGTGGCCAATTTTAAAGAAACGCAACTGAGCAAAATGACCGTCGGGCAAAAGGCCACCATCCATGTCGATGCTTATCCCGATACTGATTTTGAAGGTACCGTTACATCTTTCTCGCCTGCCACCGGATCGCGCTTTTCGCTGCTGCCGCCGGACAACGCCACGGGCAACTTTGTCAAGACGATCCAAAGGCTTCCGGTTAAAATCAGCCTGACGGCCGCCAACGATGCTGAAAAAGTCAAACTCCTGCGTCCGGGCATGAATGTCGACGTGGACGTGCACGTAAAATAATCCCCTCGACAGCAATCTCAATAAAATGTCAGCAACCTCATCTCACGACAATCTGGTCGAATACGGTTTCAGGCGCGTGATCATCACCATTACGGCCGTGCTTTGCGCGCTGCTCGAAATTGTCGATACGACCATTGTCAACGTTGCGCTGACCGATATGCGCGGCACGCTTGGCGCTACGCTGACCGATGTAGCGTGGGTCATCACCGCCTACGCCATCGCCAATGTAATTGTCATTCCGATGACGAGCTGGTTGTCGCAGCAATTTGGCCGGCGCAATTACTTTGCGGTGTCCATCGTTATTTTTACCGTCGCGTCGTTTTTATGCGGCAACGCCTCGAACATCTGGGAATTGGTCGTTTTCCGGTTCATTCAGGGACTAGGTGGCGGCGCGCTGCTCGTAACGGCGCAAACCATCATTACTGAGAGTTATCCGGTGGCCAAACGTGGGATGGCGCAGGCCATTTACGGAATGGGCGTCATTGTCGGCCCTACGCTCGGCCCGCCGTTGGGAGGTTATCTGGTCGAAAATTTCTCGTGGCCTTATATCTTTTACATCAATATCCCGCTGGGCATCATCGCCACATTTTTGACATTGACCTATGTGCGCAGCCCCAAATATGCAGAGAAACTGAAGTCGTCGCAAGTGGATTGGTGGGGCATTGTGTTTCTCGCCTCGTTCATCGGGTCGTTGCAGTATGTCCTCGAACACGGCCAGCAGGACGATTGGTTTGAAAACGGAACAATTGTGACGCTGAGCGTGGTAAGCGTATTTGGATTACTCGCATTTATCTGGCGCGAACTCACTTACAGCTACCCCATTGTAAACCTGCGCGTGCTCAACGACGGCAACCTGCGCATCGGGACGTTAATGAGTTTCATCATGGGATTCGGATTGTACGGCTCAACGCTGATCATCCCGATCTACACGCAATCCACACTCGGCTGGACCGCTACAGACGCCGGATTGCTGCTCATCCCGGGATCGATCACCACGGCTTTGATGATGCCCGTTATCGGAAACCTGATCCAAAAAGGCGTGCCGCAAACCTATATGGTCGCCGTCGGATTCTTAGTGTTCTTTTTGTTCACGTATTGGATGCACAACGTTATGACGCCCGACACCGGGGTAGAGCATTTCTTTTGGCCGCTGATTCTGCGCGGCGTTGGCCTCGGGCTGCTTTTTGTACCCATTACGACCATGGCGCTCTCTACACTAAAAGGCAAAAGCATCGGCGAAGGCGCGGCATTTACCGGAATGATGCGCCAATTGGGAGGCTCATTCGGCATTGCCATCATTACCACGTTCATCACACGGTTTACCCAGGAACACCGCGTGGCGCTCAATGCGCATTTGGATGTAACGCGAACCCAGGTGCAGGACCGCATCCTGCAACTCCAGCGCGGTTTTATGAGCAAGGGTTTCAGCGCCAACGAATCGCTCGCCAAAGCGCACCAGGTACTGGATTACGGACTGACCAAACAGGGCACGGTGATGGCGTACATGGACATATTCCTGTATCTGGGCGTGTTGTTCCTTTGCTGCATCCCGATCATACTTTTTATCCGACGCGGCAAGAACAAAATTGATCCGGCCGAAGCCATGCACTAAAACGAAGTAAATCTTTACATTGGTATTTCCAAAGAAACTTTTAATTTCGGGCGGTGAAAAAAATGACGTCAAAATCAAAATTTAACATTGGAATATTTTCGATTTTTTATTATATTTGATTGACTACAAACCGATTACAAAACAAACACAATTATCATGGGCTTATTTGGCAGGGACATCAAAAAAATTATTCAGGAAGTGCGCAACAAAACCACGCACTATTCGGACGATTTTCGCAAAGATATCGAAGAGTCTTTTGAGGAATTACGTTCGGATTATGAAGCCAACAGCGAGGTGGTTCCGGAGTTCGAGGCATTGGTCGACGAACTCAAATCCAAGCTCGACGCAACAGACGCTACAAAACTCGAAGCATTTGCCAAAAAATTGCGCCGCGTCAACCGGAGCGCGCGCAACGGCGTCGAAGCCATGCGGCAGTTGTCGCGCAACCAAAAGAAATTATCCATTGAAACCCAATGGTTGTACGAGGAATACGAACATTGAGAACTTTAGAATTAGTGATAAAAAAGCCCCTCGACGGGGCTTTTTGTTAGGACTGCAATTTGTTTTTAATGTTTTTAGGGACGGCGTCTTTGTTGAGCAGGATGCCCGTCGATTTGAGCTGCACAAATGCCTTGCTCACATACAAATAGCCTTTGTAGTCGTTGGTGGTTCCCCAGGAATTCTTGACTTTATAGTATTCCTTCCCGTTCTGGTCTTTGGCCAACCCGACGATTTGCATCGCGTGATCGTCCGTAGTGGTCAGGCTGTACAAACCTTCGAGGCGCAAATCCTCGGTCACTTGCTTTTCGTTGAGCGGACCGTCGAAAATTTGCTTCTTCTGTTCAGGCGTAATCGCGGTCAAATCCACATCGGGAACGTGAGCCACCCCGTTTTTCCAGCTGAAGAACGGCTCTGAAACGTCTGTAGACCATGCAATGGTGTAGCCTTTGGCCAGTGCATTGTCGATGATATCGGTAAGTTCGCGCATCGGTACGTTGTAAACCAGATCATAACTCCAATTGTCCGGCACCGGCAGAACCATTTTCTGGTAATACGGGCTGTCTTTGTACGAAGAGAATTCGATGTAATCGTCCGGATTGATCCCCACAACTTCCTTTGCAAAGGATTGCGGCGTATATTGCTTGCCTTCGTAGGTAAACGTCGATGGCAATTTGCCGAGCTTTTCGTCCAGGTAATTGTTGATATCGGCCACCCACGAAATGCCTTTTTTAGGATCTTCGTTCTTGATGTACGCATCGAGTATCGCCTTGAACTGTTCCTGGAATTCCGCCGATTTCACAGCGCCCTTTCCGTAGTCCTCGAACGTATAAGCTACTTGCGGCATCGCGCCGTATTTGCGCAACATGTTGAGCACATCGTGGGTTTCCGCACCATCGCCCAGGCTCAGGTTGGCGTTGAACAGGATGTAATTGCGCGCTTTGTTAAGGTAGACATACCGCGCATTGAAAATTTCAGCCAGGTCGACCGGTTTTTTGCCCATACGCATCATTTCCGATTCAAGAAACGAATTACCGGCATAACTCCAGCATGTTCCCGCAGATCCCTGGTTTTTGACCGACGTATTTTCCAGGTCGATCACTTCCTTAAACACAAATTTCGACGTAGCCGAAGCGTTTCCGCTTACTTTCTTAATCAGTTCATCCTGCGCAAAAACGCTCAGCGAACAACACATCCCTGCGATCAGCAGACTTCTTTTTATCATAATTGTCAATTTTAATGGTACGGCCGGGCCGCATGAATTCTATATTATCGCGTGAAAACCAGGTGCATCGGCTTGGATAAACCCTCGTCGAACCGGTATCCGTGGTAGTCAAATCCTTTGAGGTCGTCGATCGTTTCGGCATGGGTGTCGACAATGTAACGCGCCATCAGTCCGCGCGCCTTTTTGGCAAAAAAACTGATAATTTTTAGTTTGCCGTCTTTGAAATCCTTAAAATCGACTTTGACCACCGGACTTTTGATTGCCTTAAAATCAATTGCCGACGCATATTCGTCACTCGCCAGGTTGACCAGCAATTCTTTTTTCTTCAGTTCCTTGTTGAGCGCCGCGGTCAGTTTGGACCGCCAATAGTGGTACAAATCCTTGCTTTCCCCTACTGCCAGCCTGGTGCCCATTTCAAGGCGATAAGGCTGGATCAGATCGAGCGGCCTGAGCAATCCGTACAAGCCGGACAAAATGCGAACCTTTTCCTGCAACTCGTCCCATTGCCCCACCCCGAGGGTGTAAGCCTCCATCCCAACGTATACATCGCCGGCGAACGCAAAAACGGCCGGCCGCGCATTTTGTGATGTGAACGGCGTTTTCCACGATTTGTTGCGCTGCCAGTTCAAGTTGGCCAACGCATCTGAAATATCCATTAATGCCGATAAATCTGCGGGCTTCAATTTCCTGACTTCCTTGTTGATCGCGCGCGAATCCTTTAAAAACCGGGGCGCGGTGTGACGTTCCGTGGGTAGCGGCGTTTCAAAGTCCAGCGATTTGGCCGGGGACAACAATACCTTCATTAGCAAAATTTTCCCAAAAATAGCGATTCACACCGGTATAAGTAACCCGCAACGGCAATTTTGTTACAGCGAAAATGTTAATGTTTTACCCAAGCCACCCTTCCCTGTCCAGGCTCCGGTATTGTATGGCCTCGGCAATATGTCCGGACAAAACGCGTTCGGACAACTCCAGATCGGCGATCGTTCGGGATACCTTCAAAATACGGTCGTATGCGCGCGCGGACAAGTTCAGTTTCTCCATGGCCGACCGCAGCAACTGCAGCGAAGACGGGTCAAGTGCGCAAAACTCGCGAATGTGGCGACTGCTCATTTGCGCATTATAATGCACCGATTCAAGCAGCGCAAACCGCTGGCTCTGGATTTCGCGCGCCCGGGTTACGCGCTGCCGGATTGCATGGCTCGATTCGGCCTTTTGCGTTTCGGAAAGTTTTTCAAACGGCACCGGCGTGACCTCAATATGAATATCGATCCGATCCAGTAGCGGACCGGAAATCTTGTTCAGATAGCGCTGCATTTCTGCCTGCGAAGAGGACACAGGCGCGTCGGGATCGTTGAAATAACCGCCCGGACTGGGATTCATGCTCGCCACAAGCATAAACGACGACGGATAAGTAATCGTGAATTTTGCCCTGGAAATCGTCACTTCGCGGTCTTCCAGCGGCTGGCGCATCACTTCGAGCACATCGCGTTTGAACTCAGGCAGTTCGTCGAGGAACAATACGCCGTTGTGCGCCATCGAAATTTCACCCGGTTGCGGATAGCTTCCGCCTCCTACAAGGGCGACATTTGAAATCGTATGGTGCGGGCTGCGAAACGGCCGACGGTTCATCAATCCAACCTCTTTAAGTTTTCCCGCAACGCTGTGGATTTTGGTCGTTTCGAGCGCCTCGCGCAAGGTCATCGGCGGCAAAATCGTCGGGAGACGCTTGGCCAGCATTGTCTTTCCCGAACCCGGTGGCCCGATGAGAATGATGTTGTGCCCGCCTGCAGCTGCGATTTCCATGCAGCGCTTGATGCCCTCCTGCCCTTTGACATCGCTGAAATCAAACTCATGCGTAACCAGCGATTCAGAAAACGAAGCCCGCGTGTCTACCCGCGTGGGTTCAAGCGTTTTGCAACCCGCAAAAAAATCGATGACTTGCTGCAGGTTCTCCACGCCGAATACATCCAAATCGTCTACTATCGCGGCTTCCTGAACATTTTGTATCGGAAGGAAGAAACCTTTAAATCCCTCTTCGCGCGCCTTGATCGCAATGGGCAACGCCCCGCGGATGGGTTGCAAACTGCCGTCGAGCGAGAGTTCGCCCATAATCACATATTGATCCACCGCATCGGATTTAATTTGACCCGACGCCACGAGAATGCCGATGGCGAGCGTCAAATCGTACGCCGAACCTTCTTTTCGCAAATCGGCCGGAGCCATGTTGATCGTGATTTTTTTGCCGGGCATGGCAAACTGGTTGTTCTTGAGCGCCGCAGCGATGCGGTAACTGCTTTCTTTGATCGCATTGTCGGGCAATCCTACCAGGTGGTAACCGATTCCCTTGTCCATATTGACTTCGATCGTAATCGTGGTGGCTTCAACGCCAAAAACGGCGCTTCCGTAGACTTTTGTGAGCATGGCGTGTAAAATTAAAATGGCTTATAGGAAACTAAAAGTAATAAATTTATCCTCACAGCAAATCAAAAAGGGCAAAAAAAAGCGCTTCGGTAACAGCATGCGCTTCCGGATTCCAGGTGACCCTATTGTTTTACAATAAATCCGCGCCGGAAGATGCCACATCCCTACTTCGCGAATTGGGTTGCACGATCATTGCGCGCCGGTCACAGCGTATTTATAATTCAATGGTTTCATTTTGTCCCGACCCGAATCGATCAACCCGGAGCCGTCGGGGTTTTCGTCGTATTCGAAAAAACATCCAAACAAATTCCGGTGCATTTAAAAAAAGTACAAAACGCTTTGAACTGATCGTTGTGTCCGTAAATTTGTACGCGAATACAGCCAAATTAAAAAATAACGTTATGGGATTATTTAACGCCATTCTGGGCAATGCCTCTGAAGTGAACCTCGACAACATCCGCAAGGAATTCGAACCGATTATCATCGATGGCGAACGCATCGAAAAAGCGTTCAAAATGATCAAAGACATGTTTATTTTTACCAATAAGCGGTTGATCCTGGTCGAAAAACAGCTCGTGGGCAGCAAAGTCGATTATTTGTCGATTCCGTACGCCCATGTGATCAAATTTTCAAAAGAAAGCGCCGGCATTCTCGATCTCGACGCCGAACTTAAGATCTGGATCAAAGGCGAAGCCCAGCCGATCAAAAAACAATTCGGCAAAAGCGGCGACAACATCAATGAGGTCTACCGCATCCTGAGCCAGCACATTCTGGGCTGATCGCAAACCTAAAAAAAAGCTACCCGAGGCAGCCTTTCTTTCTTTCTTTCTTTATATTTTAAACAGCGCGATCCCATGCTGAAGCCACTGCTCGTATTTGTCAATATCAGGGTCGTAACTGGTCGTGCCGTTGAGCGTATTGCCGTCAAGATCCGTCAGCACATACAGCGGCTGGGTGTTGGTCTTGTAACGCGTGAGCATGAATTCGGTCCATTTGTCGCCGATGGTTTCAATATCGTTGCCCGTCACTTTTGATACATATTGTTCGGACTGCGGCAGCGGCCGCTTGTCATCGACATACAGCGAGATCAACACCACGTCGTTTTTCAGTATCGACAAAATGCGCGGGTCAGACCATACGTTGTTTTCCATCTTGCGGCAATTTACGCACGCATGCCCGGTGAAGTCGATCAGAATTGGTTTGTTGACCGATCGGGCATAAGCGAGTCCTTTTTCATAATCGACAAATGTGACGATGTCGTGCGGCCCGAATTTAGCGCCGTCGGGTAACGGTTGCGCGCCCGCAGACGGATTGCTTCCGCTAAAGCCACGCGGACTTTCGCTGTATTCCATTGGCGGCGGGAATGCGCTGATGAGTTTGAGCGGCGCACCCCATAATCCTGGGATCAGGTATACCGTAAATGACAATACGAGTAATCCCAGCATCAATCTGCCTACGGAAATCGATGGCAACGGACTGTCATGCGGCATGGTAATCTTACCAAACAGATAAAGCGCCAATGTGCCGAATATCGCAATCCAGATCGCAAGGAAAACCTCACGCTCAAGCAGGTGCAACTGCAAAACCAGGTCCGCATTGGACAGGAATTTAAACGCCAGCGCCAATTCGAGAAAACCCAAAAATACTTTTACCGTATTGAGCCAACCGCCGGATTTGGGCAGCGAATTAAGCCAACCCGGGAACATGGCAAAGAGCATGAAAGGCAAGGCCAGCGCTAGTGAAAAACCTAACATTCCCACAATCGGGCCGATACCGCCTTTGGAAGCTGCTTCAAATAAAAGCGTTCCAACAATGGGTCCGGTACACGAAAATGAAACAATGGCCAATGCCAATGCCATAAACAAAATCCCGACGATACCGCCCCGGTCTGCCTGACGGTCCACTTTATTGGCCCACGAATTGGGCAGCATAATTTCGAAAGCGCCAAGGAACGATGCGGCAAAGAACACGAGCAGCGCAAAGAAAATCAGGTTGAACCACACATTGGTCGCCAGCGAATTGAGTGCATCGGCACCAAAAATAGCTGTAACCAATGAGCCCAGGATCACGTAAATCAAAATGATCGAAATCCCGTAAATGACCGCATTTCGGATCCCGGCAGCCTTGGTTTTGCTTTGTTTGGTAAAAAAACTGACCGTCATCGGGATCAGCGGGAACACGCATGGAGTCAGCAGCGCGGCGAATCCGGACAAGAACGCAATAAAAAAGACAGACCACAGTCCGCGCTCCGGTGTGGCAGGTTCCACCCTTGCCGAATGGGGCTCGCGCGCCGATGGTTTGCCCAACGGTCCCACATCAGGCGTTACCGCAATGGTGTCCGCCAGGACGGGATTTTGTTCCGCCACAGCGGCAGTTTGCTCGATGGCCGCGGCAGTTGCCGGCGCAATTTTGGGAATCGAAAAAGTAAACTTCTCGTTTCCGTTGATGCAAACCTCTTTACAAACCTGATAATCAATCTTTACCACGATCGATGTAAGTCCCGGATTGAGGATTTTGACCTGTTGCCTGAGCACGACTTTTTTGGCAAAATAAACCTCATCGACACCAAACACATCGTTGAATTTGCGCTCGGTTTTGCTCTCAGTCGTTTTGCCGATCAGGGCGTAATTACCGGATTGGTTTTCGTATTTGAGCTCGATCGGAAGCGGGCCGCCATCGGGCGTGAATTGCGAATAAACATGCCATTCATCGTCGATTCTTCCTTCCATGACCAGCGTGAATCCGGTGTCGGAATTTTTCTCGACGCGCGAACTCCATTTGACCGGATTGACCA
>JAEWLN010000178.1 GCA_023457535.1 Bacteroidota bacterium | reverse complement strand
CCGCCGCCGCCGCCGCCGCCGCCGACCGCTGTGTTTGTAGAACCGGCACCGCGTCCACCAGTGCCTCCATTATAAGTTCCGCCGACCCCTCCTGCACCACCAAACGCAGACGTTATCGGAGCGGTAGGTAGAAAAGTTGAACTACCGCCGGTGCCTCCATTAGCAGAACTTAAAATCGTTCCTCCGCAATTGGCGGCGTTTGTAAAGCAACTGGTACCTCCAGTTTGCCCCGGCAGATTTCCGGCTGTGCTAATTGAGCCATTTCCACCTGCACCTACAACATAATGATAGGTAGCTCCAGGTGTTACACTAAAGGTTGAGGTAGTGTATCCGCCTCCACCTCCGCCACCGGCCGCGTTTCCCGCAAGTCCTTTTGCTGAACCGCCACCGCCGCCGCCGCCCCACGTTTCAACCGTAACAGACGTCACTCCGGGTGGGCAAACCCATGTTCCCGGGCCGGGCGTATTGTGCGTAATGACGATCTGCGAGAACGCCATGGCCGTACAGAGTAGGAAAGCAAAAAGCAGGGGGCATTTTACGGAAAGGCAGTGTTTACTCATATCGCAGCATTTTAGGATAAAAAATAAAGGATGTATATTTTTAACTTAAAAATACAAAACTTAGCCGCGCAAAATAATAATAAAAGTGTAACAATCAATAAATTGTGGATAAAATGTCCGAATAAAACGATAAAGCCCCTTTTTAGTAAGTAAAAAGAGGCTTTAAAGTGGTTGAAAATGTTGGGTTCTGCTATTCGTTATTGGCCAGTTTGGCGGTTGCGATGGCGCCGTTTTCGAGTTTGACCTTGGCGATGTAAACACCCTGGGCATGGACGAACGGCGAAGTGAACGTACGGCTGCTGGTTTCCGGATTGAATACGCGTATCAGCTTTCCGGTAAGGTCGAACACTTCAATGCCCGATATCTCATCCGATGCCTGAACGTGAAGCGTTTGACGATCTATGAACGCAACGCATCCTACAACCGAAGCATCAGGTTTTTCCACGCTGAGCAAGCCGTCGGTGTAACGCAGTACGAAACGGTCGTTGAATCGGCCCGCCTCTGAGGCGAATGTGTACGGATGCTGTTTTAAATCGTGCATGACGCCCATCAGTTTATCTTCGAGGTAGATATTCCGGGAATCGAACGCGCTGTCAAAGTGATCGATGCCAATGGTATACGTGTTGGCCACTGTGGCGTTGTAACCCATTGGTACCTGATCGGTGTCGGCAAACGGCCACGGACGTCCCTGAACCGATACGGTTTGCGCATCTTCGAGCACCGAATAGAACGATACGAAGTTGCCGGCAAATGAACTGCCGTCGAGTCCGCGGTCGTAACCCATTGTGGCGCCTTCGGCATAACCCACCATGGTTTGGCTGAATGCGCCCTGTGTATTGGCAAGGTTCAGCCAGATGCGCTCTCTTTGCATGGGCGACATTCTGAAAAACGTACTGTTGTTGTCCTTGTCGCGCATCGCATTGGTAAATTGCGCCATGCCGTTGGCCAAACCTTTGACAAAGAATCCTTGTCCGGCAGCAATATAGCCGTTAGGGGTAGGGCCGCCATAACCGGTTGGCGCAGTTCCCACGCCGCCCATGAGCGTGTAGGTGGCGTAATCGCCGGCGGTGTAGTTGTACGTGTAATTTCCGTAGAACGGATTCGGGTACGCCGCACTTGGTGGTGAATGATGCGTCCAGAAATAGATCGTACCATCGATCAGGCCGGCGTTTGTCGGGTGGCTCAGGAACGCATCGGCATCCACACCGGACGGGTACGGGTTGCCAATGAGGTTGAGCTTGTCGTTGAACAATCCCGGCGCCAGCGAGCCAATGGCAATCGGCACGTTGATATCGCCGTTGTTCGGTACGCCGATGAACGTTGCGGTGTAAGGCTGTGTCACGGACGGATTCGTAGAATAGGTTTGCGGCGCGCGCACGATGTAGCCCCGGTTCGGGTTCATGATCGTCGCCGAGCTGGCTTGCACCCAATTGCCTGCCGCTCCGGCATTGGTCGGGTTCCAGAAATAGTATTTGTCTGGCTGTGTTGTTGCCGATAACATTCCGAGTGTGTAATTTGACGCAAGTGTAACCGGCGAGCCCCAGTAGGTATAGTCATAACGGTACATCGGCTGGGTGATGCGTTTCATGCTGATGTTCCCGATGTTGGCCACGTTGTTGATCTGCACCAGTGAAGCGTTGTTTTCGATCGCAAATCCGCCGCTAGGCATTACCTGTACGATATCGGTCACCGTTATGCTGTTGCCCTGAAGTACATCGAGGTTTCCACCCGCAAGCACGGTAACGGAATACGCGTACGCATCATAGCCCGCGCCTGCGATTTCCGGCTTGTTGATCGTATTTGGTATCACGACGCAATTCGCAGCGGTAGGAACGCCGGCCGGAGTCCAGTTGCCCGGTGTGTTCCAGTTGACACTTACCGTACCGTTCCAGGTTTTGGCGTTGCTGATCACCGTTATGCAATTGCTGAACGCAGAACACGCTACGGTGTTGAACGTCGAGATGACGCGCACCCTGAAATATGTGGTTTGCGTTACGGCCGGCGGATTGTAAGTAGCACTTTGCGCCCCTATGATATCCGTAAATCCGGTGGTGCAATCCACGGTGCTGCTTTGCCATTGGTAAGTGATCGGGCCCGTTCCGGTGGCGGCTGTGATCACGGTAAACGCGGCCGGGTCAGGATTGCTGCACAGCGTTTGGTCGCCCGCTACGACCGATGGCGTGACAAAATTAGGTTGTATCGTCACCAGATTCGATGCCGCGGTACAAGCAGTGCTGTTGATCGAGGCAACGGTGAGCCTTCTGTAATAAATCAAGGCGGTTACAGGTCCTGGCGGATCGTACGTGAGGCCGGTCGCGCCGGAGATATCGGTCCATGTCAGCGCATTAGGACTGCTTTGCCATTGGTACGTGAAGCCCGTTCCGGTGCCCGGTGTTACAGAGGTAAGCAGCGCCGGATCGCCACCTGCGCAAACCGTTTGGTTGCCCGCGATGGAACCCGCTGTGACCGCATTGGCTGTAACCGTGATGCAATTTCCGATGGCGGTGCACGAAACACCGTTGAGCGTAGAGGTGGTGATGCGTCGGAAATAAGTCGTTACGAGCATTCCTGTAGGCGGATCATAAACGTCCGAGGTTGCGCCCGATATGTTCGCCCACGTTCCGCCGCAGCCAGTGGTGTTGCTTTGCCATTGGTAGGTAAGCGCGCCCGCTCCGGTAGCTGGCGTCAGTACGGTAAACGCGGATGGGTTGCTTCCGCATACGGTCTCATCGTTGCCCATCACTCCCGGAGTTACCGTATTGACCGTGACAGCGATGCAATTGCTGTACTCCGGACATGGATAGCCGCCAGAGGTGGATGTGGCCACGCGTCGGTAATAGGTGGTTTGTGTCAGGCCGGTTATATTGAGGTTGATGGATGTAGCCGATGCGATGTCAGTCCACGTGCCGCCACATCCCGTCGTATTGCTTTGCCATTGATAGCTGATCGTTCCAGAGCCGACGGCCGCCGGTCCGGTAAGTGTCGCCGATCCACCGGAGCAAATCGTCAGCGCACCGGAAATGCTGCCCGGTGTAAGCGAATTGACCGTAACGACAATAGGGGTCGTGGTAGCAACAGCGCACGGAGAGCCGCTAACCATCGACATGACCACGCGGCGGTACCACGTTGTTTGGGTCAAACCGGCAGGCGGGTCGTAAGTGGCGTTGTTGCCGTTGAGCGTGATATTGGCGTATGGTCCTGCCGCACCGGCTGTGCTGCTTTGCCATTGATAGGTATAGGTTGTGCCGCCGGCCGGAGGAGTCGTTTCTGTAAAGGCAATCGGATCGCCAGGGTTACAAACGGTTTGGCTTCCCGCCACTGCACCCGGAAGGAACGGATTGACCGTAACGGTAACCAGAATTGGCGTGCCGGTACATCCAAGCGAGGATGGCGTTACCTGATAAGTGGCCGTTTGAGGCGCGAGTGTGGAATTGGTCAATACGTCAGGAATGCTGAAGTTGCCGCCTGCCGGAACCGATCCGGAGTTGCCGGAAAGTTGCGTGCTGGTCAGGTTTGGATTCGTATCGACGCGCTGCCATGCAAAGCTCATCGCCGCATCGGTAATGTTGCCGCTGATCACGATTCCCGTTGGCGAAGTGTTGCAAATTGCCCCGATTTCATTCGGAATCGCTACTGGTCGCGGACGGATCGTCACATTAAAGGTTCTTGCCGATAATCCGCAGAGCGCAATGTCGAGGAAACGTACATAAACGGTAGGGGTGATCGAAAATGGAACTGTAACTGAAGCATTGGTATTGTTGATGGCTGTGATCGGGCCCAATGTCGCATCGGTGTAGACCAGCAAACCAAAGAATTCGTCGTGCTGCGTTCCCACCGGGCCGCCGGTTGCAGGCGAAAAATGCGCCGGATCGACGTTCCAGGTATACATCGAATAATTGAGTAAACTGCTGTTCGAAACGATGTAGGGCGAGAATGTGCCGCCCGAGCAAATGACATTTCCGCCAGCCGGGATGCCGTCATTGACCGTAA
Organism: Bacteroidota bacterium; assembly: GCA_023457535.1. GTDB lineage: Bacteria > Bacteroidota > Bacteroidia > Flavobacteriales > Flavobacteriaceae > Flavobacterium. Next base: position 3,313 of record JAEWLN010000178.1, on the reverse strand, counting down.
ATGTATTGTTGAGTCCGCTGATGGTTTCTATCGTGACCACGTTACTGGTAATGGTTTGACAGCCCGTAAGCACCAATTGGTAAAAAGTATCCGGGCTTCCCGCGCCAGACACCGGCGGTTGATAGGTCGTTCCCGTGCCGACAGTGGTCCACGGACCGGTATTGCTCACCGTGCTGCGTTGCCATTGGTAGGTATAGCTACCCGATCCGCCTGCCGGTGGCGCACTCACAAACAGCGCTGCCGGTGCAGATCCGGAACAAATTGCCTGGCTCGCAGAAATCGTCACTGAGCCGCTCATCTCCGCAAAAACATTCAGCGTGACATTAACCGATTTGCTGCATCCGCCAAGCGTAGCGGTGACCGTAATTACGGAGGTTTGCGGCGTGCCGGTCAAATTGACGAGTGTTCCGGCAATTGATGTGGCATTGGTGTCGCTGTCCGGCAGCCCTGATAAATTGCCCGACGCGGTTGGATTCGTACGCGTCCAGCTGTAGGTCACGCCGGCAACAGCAGGAAAGTTGATGGTGGTCATGGCCGCACCCGAACAGATATTTTGCGTCGAAGGCGTCAGTGTAAAGGCCGGATTGGGTGAAACGATCACGTCGGCCGTGGTCGTAACCGGACAACCATTGGCCGTGGCCGTAATGGTGAATGTTACGGTGCGTGGCGAAAGCGTATTATTTTCCAGGGTTCCGGATAGCGTCGCGCCTGAAATGGTCACATTGTCTCCTGCCACATTATTGCTTTTGGTGAAACTGTAAATCGTTCCCGAGACATTGTTCGCATCGATACTTGTGATGACAAACGGTTGGCCGCCACACACGGTTTGCGTAGTTGGAAGAGCGCTGATGACAGGCGCGGGTTTAACCGTTACAGTAAAAGTAGCCGCCCCCGATGCATTGCTGCAACCGCCCGAGGTAGGCGTCACCGTAAAGATCGTGGTTTGGTTTACATTGCTCGTACTGGTTAAAATCCCTGAAATAACGTTGCCGCTGCCAGATAATGGCATGCCCGATAAACTGGCATTGCCGGTGCGCGTCCACGTGAAAGTCGCACCCACCACATTTGAGGCGATGTTTACCGGCGTCAGGGCGACTCCGGAGCAGACGGCCTGGTTGGCGATTGGCGTCACTGTAGGGCTTGGATCGACAATTACGACGGCAGTTCCCGCAACAGATGGGCAACCTTCTTCAGAAATCGCCGTAATGGTAAACGTCGTGGTTTGCTGTACACCGGTATTGTTGGTCAGGATGCCTGCGATGGGTGTCCCGCCGCCGCTTGGAAGTCCTGTAATGTTGGTCGTGTTGTTGCGCGTCCAGGAATAGGTTGTCGTTCCGGGAACGCCGTTGGGGTTGGTCAATGCAATAGGCGTAATGGCCGTGCCCGAACAAATATTTTGCGTGGCAAGTGCGATGCCCAGCGTAGGGGTAGGATTGACCGTCACGGTCACGTTGAACGTATTGCCCGGACATCCCGCGCTGTCTGGGGTCACCATATAAACGGCGGTCTGAACGCTGTTGGTCGAATTGACCAGCGTAAAGTTCAACGCAGACTGGTTGCTGCCCGATGCGCCGCCGCTTAACCCGGGCGTCATTGCCGGGATACCCCAGCTGTACGTCGTGCCGGTAGGAATGAAATTCCCGCCTCCGTTTGTCGGGGTTACCGATTGGGCTGTATTGCTGCAAGTGGCCACCGCCATATCGTTGATGGTCGCCGCGGGTAGTACCGTAACGGTCACCACGAACGATGCGCCGACACAATTTCCCGTCGTGCCCGATGTAGGCGTAACTACATAGGTTGCTGTTTGCGGGGCGTTTGTCGGGTTGAACAGCGTCTGGGTAACTGCCGGCTGTCCGGATTGCGCCGAACCGCCCGTCATTCCGCCGGTAACTACGGGGTTTGCCCACGTGTAAGTCGTACCGGCAGGGACGATGGTGGAAAGTCCCGGGACGCCCGTAGCAGGGAGCACCAAAAATGCCGTTCCACTACAGGCCGATGTGGTATAACTGCTGATAAACGGACGTTCGTTTACGACAAGCGCCGTAGAAGTTGAAACCGCATTGGGCGTGCAGCTGTTGCTCACCACGCAGTGATAATTTCCGCTATCGGCAGCAATGGTGGGATTGATGGTAAGGATGGACGTGGTTACGCCGCCAAAACGTCCGCCGTCTGTAAGCGGCGTGGCGCCATTGAACCACTGGTAAGTCAGTTCGCCACCTATAGCCGATACACTGAGGTTGACCGGGTCGCCTGCGCAAACGGTTTGTGAAACAGGAGGTTGACCGGTAATCGTAGGCGGTTGTTTGACGACAAGCGCACTATTGGCCGATGTTACCGCGCTGCAAGGGCTCGTACCGCTGACCACGCAATGATACTGCGCAGAAGCGTCGGACATGGCGAGGTTTGCAATAGAAAGGTTGGGTGCCGTCGCACCGGAGATATTGCCTCCATTGTTGAGCTGCGTCGCGCCGTTAAACCATTGGTAAGTCAGGCCTGTACCAGTCGCTGAAACGCTGAAATTGGCCGTTGCACCTGTACAAAGTGATTGGGTAACGATGGGTTGGCCCGTAATGACGACGCGTTGGAAAACGGTCAAAGCCGCTGTGCCGGAAGCGGCCGCCGGCGCACACGAGCCGCTGACCACACACGAATAGTTGGCCGCATCGGCCGGGTTTGCCGGATTGATCGTAAGGGTGTTGGTTGTGGCTCCTGAAATGTTGCCGCCGTTGACCAGTGGTGTGGCCCCGCGATACCATTGGTAGGTCAGGTTGGAACCTGTAGCGGCCACCGTAAAAACGGCCGGGGTATTGGAACAAACGCTTTGTGGAGAAGGATCCGTGGTAATCGATGGAAGCGCATATACGTTGACGTTGGCTGTTGTGACCGCACATCCCGAAGCGGTGTCGTTAAACGTGAAGGTCGCGATGCCCGGCGCGATACCAGTGGCCTGGCCTGTGACCGGATCGATCGTTGCGATACCCGGATTGTTACTTGACCAGGTGCCGCCGGACGATGGACCAAAGTTGGCCGGCGTCCCGATGCAAATGCTCAAAGGTCCTGTAAGTACGGGGCCATTGACGGTCATTATTCCCGGATTGGTAGTATAACCCGTTGCCGTAGTGACCTGAACATTCCCCGATGTCGCTCCTGCGGGAACCTGGACGTTGATTTGCCCTGCATTGACGATCGTAACATTTGTTGCCGGTATCGCGTTAAAGGTAACGGTTAGCGGCGCTATGAAATTTGTTCCGGTCAGTGTGATTACCTCGCCACGGCATGCGTTAGCCGGAAAAGAGGTTAGTGTGGGTAGGGT
>JAEWLN010000177.1 GCA_023457535.1 Bacteroidota bacterium | reverse complement strand
TTTTTGTTGTTGTTGACCGCTTCCTCGAAAATGTTGATTTTCATGTTGTCGCCCATCTCAGAAATTGCATCTACGGCAATGCTTGGGAATTTTTTACCTACTAATGACATAATTTATATGGATTAAATGTTTTTGATGGTGCAAAAATAACCCGAACCGACGGCTCTTGACCATCAAAATTGATTATAAATTTTAATTTTAAGATAGCCGATGATTATACTTGCTGATTGTCTGTAGATTATCCAATCAATTTGAAAGAATGTTGCCACAATCGCAGCTTTTCCATTTTATTATTTGACATCCGGCATTTTTTATTTTTGCTTTTTTATATTTGTTCGCCCTTGGCAACTTACCAAAACCGGACATCCGATGAGCTTATTCCGCAAAAAATCCCTGACGACCATTTTACAACAAGGCGCCGACGGAGAATCGCACGGCAACATGCACCGCGTACTTAATGTGCGCGATCTAACCTTTTTCGGGATTGCGGCCATCATTGGCGGCGGCACCTTCAGCGCGATCGGGCAGGCTTGTTATTCGGGCGGGCCCGGCGTGACGTTGCTCTACATCATTTGTGGCATCGCATGCGGATTTACGGCCCTGTGTTATGCGGAATTCGCCGCGCGTGTTCCCGTTTCTGGCAGTGCGTACACCTACGCATACGTTTCCTTTGGCGAATTGTTCGCGTGGATCATCGGCTGGGCGCTGATTATGGAGTATTCCATCGGCAACATTTACATTGCATTTTCGTGGAGCGGATATTTCACCAATCTGCTCGAGGCGTTCCATTTGCATCTGCCGGATTGGCTGACGATCAACTACAAATCGGCGCACGAAGCTTCTCTGGCCGGCATGGACAGCGAAGGATACCGCGCCTGGAACACAGCACCGCAAATCGGGTCGCTCAGGATCATCTTCGATCTTCCGGCCGTTCTGATCAATGCACTGATCACCTACCTTGTGTTTCGCGGCACCAGGGAATCGCGCAATTTCAGCAATGTGATGGTTTACATCAAACTCGCCATCATCGTACTGGTGATTCTGGTAGGCGCGATGTACGTCGAGATCGATAACTGGACGCCTTTTATGCCCAATGGATTCAGTGGCGTAATGGGCGGCGTATCTGCGGTATTTTTTGCTTATATCGGATTCGATGCCGTCTCTACGCTGGCCGAGGAGTGTAAGAACCCGCAACGCGATTTACCGCGCGGAATGATCTATTCGCTCGTCATTTGTACCGTGGTGTACATCATTCTTGCCTTGGTACTCACGGGAATGGTTTCCTATAAATACCTTGGCGTAAGCGATCCGCTGGCTGAGATTTTTGCGCTCAAAGGCGTCAAATGGATGCTGTTTATTGTTTCGATCGCAGCCGTCGTGGCCATGACCAGCGTGCTTTTGGTGTTTCAGATGGGCCAGCCGCGCATCTGGATGACCATGGCGCGCGACGGGCTGATGCCGCAAAAATTTGCCTCGATCCATCCCAAATACAAAACGCCCGGCTTTGCCACCGTGGTTACGGGCCTGGTGGTGGGTTTGCCGATTTTTTTCACCGATGAAAATTTTGTGCTCGACTTTACCAGTATCGGCACCCTGTTCGCGTTCGTGCTCGTGTGTGGCGGTGTGCTGCTGCTTTCCCCGCAAAGTCCTGAAGAAGTCGCCGAAGGCAAGTCGCGCGGTAAATTCCGGATCCCGTACGTCAATGGTAAATACATTTTCCCGGCGATCGTATTTGGCGCAGCGGCGCTGATCGCATGGCTTTTCCCAGGTTTCTTTGCCGAGGCATGCGATTATTCGCAGGACAAATGTGCCACGAGCATTCCCATGTCGGTGTTTATTTTGTTGTGCGCGATCATGTCTGTACTGGCATTTTTAAAGAACCTCTCGCTGATTCCGCTTTTGGGACTCATTTCATGTTGTTACCTGCTGACCGGAATGGCCGCCACGAACTGGATGTGGTTCGGAATCTGGTTGCTGATCGGGCTCGTCATTTATTTTGGGTTCAGCCGGAAGAACAGCAAACTCAATCCGCGCTAAATCCAACGAAAGTCCGTCGTGAGAAAGCGGGTTTCTTTATTGCCTTGAAGATTTGTTGCGCTTGCGTCCCATGCTGTGATCGCGTAGATAGTATATTTCCGATGGCAGCCAGGACACATCAACAGCATCGGCAATATGGTCTTTGTGAATCATTCTTTGGCCGATTCCATTGTAAATCGCAACGCTTTGCTTTGAACCACAGTTCCTGAAACGCTTGGATTGTCAACCGAGTGCCGGCAGATTTTCCAGGCGAATTGGGTTACATCGTCCTGCAAGAGCCTGGTTGAAATGGGCGTCAGGAATATCGATCGTCTGTGCGCTTGCCAACTCGCACGTGCCAACATAAAAAATAAAACAGCGTGCGGCTCTTTCATTTTTTTACAGTTTAAGAAATTTCTGCACAGTCATTTTTTCCGATGTGCCCGCTTTGATGGTGTAGAGGCCGCTGGCCCAACCGGTAGTGTCGATTACGGTATGGCTGGTGTTCAGGACGTTTTGTCCGAGTGGATTGAAAATCGCCACAAATTCGATCGGCGTTTGGGATTCAATGTGTAGCAAACCGGCGGTCGGATTCGGATAGATCGAAAACAAAACACCTTTGAACGGGGTTCGCCAAAGGGT
>JAEWLN010000176.1 GCA_023457535.1 Bacteroidota bacterium | reverse complement strand
CAAAACTGGTGCAGGTTGAAGCCAAACTGCTCATCGATCCCTTCGCCGTAAGCAATCTGGAAATAATTGCACAATCGGACATAGACTTCTTTGAGAAACGCCCGGTCCGGCAGCGCGCCAAGAAATTGATTTTGCGCCTGGAGCACGTCCGACGGGGCAAACAGCAAAACCGCGAACGCCTTTTCGCCACTGCGTCCGGCGCGTCCGGCCTCCTGATAGTAATTCTCGAGGTTTTCCGGGAGCTGGATGTGGATCACCGTCCGGACATTGGCCTTGTCGATGCCCATCCCGAAGGCATTGGTCGCGACGATGACCTGCACTTTTTCGTCCATCCAAAGCCGCATGTGGTCATTTTTTTCGCGCGTGGTGAGTCCGCCGTGGTAATAGGTCGTTTGAAAACCAATGGCGTTGAGTTGCGCCGAGAGGTCCAGGCACGATTTGCGGTTGCGCACATATACAATCGACGGTTCAGGATTTTTGCGCAGGATTTGTTCAATGCGCAGCAGTTTGTCCTCGGCCTCAAACACCATATAGGCAAGGTTGTCGCGTGCGAATGATTTCTCGAACACGGCCGGATCCGACAACTGCAATTGCGCCACAATGTCCGATTTGACGCGTGCCGTCGCCGACGCGGTCAGTGCCAGAAACGGTACTTTTGGAAAATGGTCGCGCAGTGCCGCTATTTTGAGGTAGGCCGGCCTGAAATCGTGGCCCCATTGCGATACGCAGTGCGCTTCGTCTACGGCGATCAGACTGACCGGAAGGTTTTTGAGCCGCTCGGTTATCCAGTCAGATTGGAGCCGTTCAGGGGATAAATACAAGAGTTTGTAGCCGCCAAACTGCGCATTGTCGAGTAAATCGATCAGGTCGTTGTGCGAAACGCCGCCTGTGAGCGCGAGGGCTTTGACGCCGCGCTGCTGCAAATTGGCCACCTGGTCTTTCATGAGCGCCACCAAAGGCGAAATGACCAGACAAATCCCGGGTTGCAACAGTGCCGGAACCTGAAAACAGATCGATTTTCCGCCGCCGGTGGGCATCAGCGCAAAAGTGTCTTTTCCCGAAAGGACCGAATGGATGATCTCGAGCTGGGGCGTTCGGAACGCGTCGTGGTTCCAGTAGGTTTTGAGGATTTCTTGCGGTGTCATGGCGTATACGTTATTTTATCGGAAATTATTGGATACCGATAAAAGTAATCAAAAATTTAATCCGCCAATATCCAAAACGCCGAATCAGGCAAGGTTTCCGAGGATAAAATCGATGCGTTGCCGGACGGTTCCGCGCGGCACTTCGATCAGTTCATAGCCGTAAGTGCGGTAGGTTTCGGCCAGATGGCTGTAAATGAGTTTGGCCTGTTCGTAGTTTTCGTAGCGTTCTTCGTCGCTGACATAGATTTCCTCCCACGGCGGCAGGATAAAAATTCTTGAATATTGGTGCTCGCGGCATGCAGCGTCGAAAAACGCGGGATAGCTGTCCCCGATGTAGTGCATGTAAGCCAGTACGTCCGGAATGCCGCGGTCGATGAATACGTAATCGTGCGGTTCTTCCTGCGCGCGTTTGAATTGTTTCTTGCGGCCTTCAAGCAGCAGTTCGCTGAACAGCAACGGATTTTCAAGAAACAGTTGCTCGATGCCCTGTTTTTTTGCCTCGGCTGTTACTTCGCGTGAAATTTCGGGATAGCAGCAGTATCCCAGCGACATCAGTTCGTCGATAATTGTAGTCTTGCCGGTACCGGGACCGCCTATGATGACGATGATTTCTTTGGGCACTTTTTAAAAAATAAGGTGCAAAGATAGGGATTTATTTGGTTTGGAATTCCAAATTCCGGGTGCCAAATTCGATCTGCGTTTTGCTTTACGTCCAGAAAGAGGTGCATTGTGCATGGTTTTGTTTTCAAATTGATCCAATCCGGGATGTGCCGAACATCGGGTCGTGGGACAATCGGTGATCGGACACCCAAAAAAGCCAATCCAAAATCCCCAACATAATTCCCAATCCCGTATATTTGCTGTTTTAATCGCTATGGACAAGAAAACCGAAGAATTCTACGCGCGGCTCCGGCAGGAACTCGCTGCGGCCGGAACGTGGCCTGCGGAGTACCTGTATAAATTCATCGTGCCGTCGGACAACCACAAAATCGCGCAGGTCGAAGCCGCGTTCAACCAAATGGGCGCCGTGATCAAAACGACGCAGTCCAAAAACGGCAATTTTACGAGTATCTCGGTCAATGTGACGATGGAGAACCCGCAGCACGTGATCGAAAAATATATTGAAGTATCTGCCGTGGAAGGCATCATCTCATTGTAATATGACAGCAAAATATACCAGGGAAAACGCCGGCGACGTGGTGCATCACCTCGAATACAATTCAGAGCGCCAGAACCTGATCATCCGCGAATACGGACGGCATCTGCAAAAACTGATCGACCAGGCCACGAGCATCGAAGACCGCGAGGAGCGCAACAAGGCCGCGCGTTACATTATCCAGGTCATGGGCAGTCTGAACCCGCATTTGCGCGACGTGCCGGACTTTCAGCACAAACTTTGGGACCAGTTGTTCATTATGTCCGATTTCAGGATCGATGTCGATTCGCCCTATCCGATCCCGTCGCGCGAGGTGCTGCAACTCAAGCCCGAGGCGCTCGCCTACCCGCAGAACCATCCGCGCTACCGGTTTTATGGCAACAACATCAAGTACATGATCGATGTGGCCAACAGCTGGGAGCCGAGCGAACTCAAGGACGCACTGGTTAAGGTCATCGCAAACCACATGAAAAAATCGTATCTGAGCTGGAACAAGGACACCGTTACCGATGTCGTGATTTTCGAACATTTGTATGAACTCTCCGGCGGAAAAATTGATTTGCTGCAATCGTCCGAAGAGTTGCTCAACACCAATGATTTGATGCGGACCAACAAAAAAACGTCCAACAAAACGACGATGCCGGGCAATCAGCAAAAAAACCAAAACCAGAACCAGAACCAGCACCAGAAGCAAAAGAACAAACAGCACAAAAACCAGAAAAAACAGTAAAGGATGACGCGGATTTTGTCCGGTCACGTTCACCACTTACCAATCATTATATGAGTATTTTCAAAATCGAAGGCGGCGTCCGGTTAAAAGGCGAAATCACACCGCAAGGAGCCAAAAATGAAGCGTTGCAGATTTTATGCGCCGTTTTGCTGACGCCGGAAAAAGTAACGATCAACAATATCCCGGACATTATCGATGTCAACAAACTCATCACCTTGCTCGGCAATCTGGGCGTAAAGATCCAAAAAAACGGATCGGGTTCGATCACCTTCCAGGCCGATGAGGTCAACGTGGGTTACCTCGAAACAGAAGCGTTCAAAAAAGAAGGCGGTTCATTGCGCGGCTCGATCATGATCGTAGGACCGCTGCTCGCGCGCTATGGAAAAGGATATATTCCCAAACCGGGCGGCGACAAAATCGGACGGCGGCGACTCGATACGCACTTTGAAGGTTTTATCAACCTTGGCGCGAAATTCCGCTACAACCGCGAAGATCATTTTTACGGCGTCGAAAAAACCAAGGACGGACTCACCGGTGCGCACATGTTGCTCGACGAGGCGTCTGTGACCGGAACGGCCAATATTGTCATGGCGGCCGTGCTGGCCAAAGGAACCACTACAATTTACAATGCCGCATGCGAACCGTATTTGCAGCAATTGTGCAAAATGCTCAATTCGATGGGCGCCAACATCTCGGG
>JAEWLN010000175.1 GCA_023457535.1 Bacteroidota bacterium | reverse complement strand
CTTCAAGCTCGTGCGCGTACGAATAAGCGTCCATCCATTCAATCTTGAGCGAAAGCGCATCGGGACGCGGCGCGTTTTCGAGCAGCACCGCACCGGCACCGTCCGAGAGCATCCAACGCAAAAAATCCTTTTTAAATGCGATGATGGGCTGCTCCTCGAGGTTTTTTAGATTTTCGACCTCGTGTTCGTATTTGTCGGCGCGCATCCACGTTGATACGCGTTCCGATCCGGTGCATACCGCATTTTTGCTGTTGCCCGATTTGATCGATAAATAACCAAATTTAAGCGAGTTCATTCCCGCGCAACACACCCCGGTAGAGGAATTGAGTTCCACAGATTGATTGCCGAGCAGTCCGTGGACCATGGCCGCATGCGATGGCAAAAAATTATCCGGTGTCGAAGTTCCGCACGAAAGCAGTTCCATGTCCTGGGCCGTAAAATGACTGTCGTAAAGTGCCGCTATGGCCAAACGGGTCAATTCGGCGTTGTTATGGGTACTGTTTCCGTGTTGGTCTATGGCGTAATGTCTGTTGGTAATCCGGTTGTTGCGGAGAATAATTCTTCTGGCTTTAGAGGTCGCGTCATTGATAAGTCCCAAATAATTTTCCATTTCGTCGTTGGAAACGGGATCATTTGGCAAATACTTCCCTGCTTTTGTAATATATACGTCGAACATAATTTATGGTAATCTTCTAAACCCCCTGCAAATATTGGGTTTCTCTCTTGATTCTATTGAATTTTAAAGGGTATGTAAAAACATGCAATATATATACAATTGGCGAGATTAACCAAATTGCAAGAAACAAATACACATAAAAAACTTTAAGCCATGCTTTTCGCGAACTTTTTCTCGAATGGATGAATTTCGACCATTTGTCAAAGATTTTATTGGCCGTCTTATCGACCTTGACCAGATACGAACTGATACGCACCGCGCCATGGGCCACAAGCTCCTGCTGCAGCGATTCCCAGTGGCCTGAATGGAGTTTGGCCTTTATGATTCCACCAAATTTCTCTGATTCCACAATGTCCTTTTCCGACACGCCCGGCAACGGAAAAATACCCAGGTACTTTTTCTTGATCCCTGAGAACATCCATTCGACAATCGTAATAACACTGATCAGATTCCCTACCCGGTCCACGAGCGCGACGTTGCCCACCAAATCCGCCCCATTGGCTTTGAGCAGTTTTTTGACTTTTTCCTGCGCCATCACCCACATATTGCGCGATCCGCTAATGGTCACCACGGGCGTATTTCCCAGCAGTAGCGCCGCTTCCCGGCTTTTGAGAAACGAATTGACCGGGATCGAGGGCGACAGGTACCAAACCTGATAATGCAACAGCACCAGATCGTATTTTTGGCCGAGGATGTGGTCCGGAACAGGTTTGAGCGCGCGCGGAATCTGTAAAAACGATTCGGGGAACGCATCAAAAAATGACGATTTATCCCATGGAAACGGAAACGGTTGTTCGGGCTCAATTTCGTGAAATGTCAGGCGCACCGAATCATCGGCGAGCAATGGTTTTGCAATTTGTTGCGCAATTTCGCGAAGCTGCCCCGATTGCGTATAGTAAATAACCAGAACGTTCTTCATATTTTGAAAATTGCTGCAAATTTAAGCGAAAAAACGGTAAAACCGTGAAACGCCCGTAATTTGACTGTCATTCTCAATCGGTTAACCTTCTTTTGGCGGCAATGTTCCCCAGAAATCGAAATAGTTGAACCATTGCAGCGGATAACGCCCGATGATGGCTTCCACGCTGTCCACATAAGCCTGCAACAGCGCCTTTTCATCGCGATGCCTGACCTCTGCACGGCGCGCGTACAGATGATAATGCAGGTTGGGCTCCTTCATCACATAGACAAAAACCACGGGAACCTTGAGCCGGGAAGCAATCAGGAACGGTCCGGAAGGAAACTTGGCGGCTTGGCCAAGCAAATCGGCTTCGAGGTATTTGACGCCCTCAAAATAACGGTCGCCTGTAAAACAAACCAACTCATTGCGCGCGAGCGCCGCATTGATCTCGAAAATATGGCCGAGATCCTCCTTGATAATGATGAATTTGATGCCCGACTTTTTGGTGATGCTTTCCAGGTAATGCTTAATGGCCGAATGTTCGAGGTCCGTCGTAACGAGGTTGATCTGAAAATCGAGGTCGATCTCGCCAAAAAAGTGTTCGGCGATCTCAAAATTCCCGACGTGTGCGCTGATCATCACACCGCCTTTTTTCTCGCGCAGCAACTGGTGAAGCAAATCGATGCCGTCAAATTCGTAGGTAAATTTATTGCGCATGCCGGCAGCGATCGAAATTTTGTCGATGATCGTTTGCCCGAATGTAAAATAGCTCCAAAACACGCTGCGTTTGGCCCTCCACCAGGAATAGCCGAGTCTGCGGCGGAAGTAGTAAAATATGGCGCGGTTGCTTTTGGTCAGGAAAATAAAATAGTATGACGCCACAAAGAACAGCAATCCGTATGCGGCGCGAATACCCACTTTCCGGATAAAGAAAACGAAGATTTTATAGCCCAGAACCGTTCCTTTGGACTTGCCTTCCCATTGTGCCATGATCAATTAAAAAAAAACTCCCGGTTCAGGAGTTTAGTTGTTTTTGAGTTTGAGTTTATTTTCGATCAGATCGTAAAACGTCTGGAAAGTCGATATGCCTACAAAATCGGCCTCGACCAGTTTGACGCCAAAGTGGGATTCGATCGAAACGACAAGATCTACATAATCCAGACTGTCCAGCCCGAGCGTGTCTTTGAGGATCGCCTCCGGGGTGATATCGTCCGGGTCGGTTTCAAATTCTTCCGACAAAAATCCGTTGATCTTTTCGATAATCGCTTCTTTATTCATCAGGATGTGTGCTTTTTAACAATTAATGCCGAATTGGTCCCTCCAAAACCAAACGAATTGGACAAAAATATATTAATTTCTTTACTTATCGTTGTGGTAACCAAATTTAATTTTGCAGAATCCTCATCGGGGTTTTCCAGGTTGATATTGGGTGCAATAAATGAGTGTTGCATCATCAGGATCGAATAAATCACTTCGCTCGCCCCGGCCATCCAGCACTCGTGTCCCGTCATCGATTTGGTCGAGCTCACCGGTGGGTTGCTTTGGCCGAATACTTCAAAGATCGCTTTGGCCTCGTTCGCATCGCCTACAGGAGTAGAAGTCGCGTGCGCATTGATATAGTCTATGTCCGACGGATCAAGACCTGCCTGGCTGAGCGCGCGCTGCATGGCCGTTGCCGGACCGTCAACATTAGGGGTTGAAATGTGTCCGCCGTTGGATGAAAATCCGTATCCGATGACCTCAGCAATGATGTTGGCCCCTCGCGCGAGCGCCGACTCATAACTTTCAAGGATCAACGTTGCGCCGCCGCCCGAGGGAACCAGTCCGTCGCGTGCCGAATCAAACGGCCGGGAAGCCTTTTGCGGATCTTCCTCGCGCGGGGAAAAAACGCCCAGCCCGTCAAAGCTGCTCATCGCAAATTTGTTGATTTCCTGCGCGCCGCCACAGATGATCACATCCTGCATGCCGCTTTTGATCAGGTAATAGCCCAGTCCGATCGAGTGAGAGCCGCTTGCACAAGCCGCGCTAACGGTCAGGTTGATGCCGCGTAGCTTAAAAATGGTCGACAGGTTCATCGTCACGGTGGAGTTCATCGATTTGAAAATCGCGCCAGATCCGATCAATGCGGTGTCTTTTTTCTCGCGGATCACATCGGTGGCTTCGATAATGCCGCGCGACACCGAGTCGTTGCCGTACAGAATCCCTACTTCACGCGTGTCAAAAAAAGCGTCCTCGATCCCTGCATTCCGGAGCGCCTCAACCGTTGCCATATAGGCGTATTCGGTTTCCTCGCCCACGCTGATGCGCTGCCGTCTGGACAACAAATCCTTGAGCTCGGGTTTTGGCACCATGCCGGTAAGCGCGGACCGGAACCCGAATTCCTTGCGTTCAGGGTCAAACCGTATCCCCGATTTACCCGCGTACAGCGAATCTTTGACCTCATCGAGCGAAGTGCCGATGCAGGAGTAAATACCCATGCCGGTAATGACCACCCTTCTGTCCATCGTTTATGAGTAAATCCCGCCGTTAATATTAATGGTTTCGCCGGTAATGTAACCGGACTTTTTCGACGCCAGGAAGCTTACCAGGTCCGCCACTTCTTCGACTTCACCAAACCGGTTGGCCGGAATCATCCTGATGAGTTCTTTCTCGTCGAGACTGGCTGTCATGTCGCTTCGGATAAACCCTGGGGCCACGGCATTGACCGTGATATTGCGTTTGGCCACTTCCTGCGCGAGCGCCTTGGTAGCGGCAACGACCGCACCTTTTGCAGCCGAATAATTGGTTTGCCCCGGCGTACCTTTAACCCCGGAAACAGACACCATATTGATGATACGCCCGTATTTGTTGCGCAGCATCTTCTGGATGAAAAAGTTCGTCACGTTGAAAAACCCGTTCAGGCTTGTATTGATGACACTGCTCCAATCCTCGTGGCTCATCCACATGAACAATCCGTCTTTGGCGATGCCGGCATTGTTGACGATGACTTCGACTACCGCTTCAGGGTTGGCCTCCTGCCACGCGGTAAGCGCATCGCGGACCTCATCGGCCTGCGAGACGTTAAAGCCAATGATCTCGCCTGTTCCGCCTGCCTGGCGCACCGCGTCCAGTGTTTGCTGGGCCGCAGCCTTGTTCGATTGGTAGTTGATCAGAATGTGATAATCTGTATCAACGGCTAGTTTTTGGCATATCGCGCTCCCGATTCCGCGGGAACCGCCGGTCACCAACGCACATTTCATCATATTGTATTTTATTTTTTAAAAGGCTCTGCCTGATCGTACCACTGGTTGCCCAGAACAGTTCCGTCAGTTTTTAAAAAGCCCCATCTTTTTTCGTTCTTTACGCGGGCCAAACCGTCCTTGAACCCTTTTTCGTCTTCGCGGAACAGCGCAACAAGTCCACCGAATCCGCCGGCGGTGATGCCGTATTGGGTCGGGATGACCAGTTTGCCGCTTTCGTTGATAAAGCCCCAGTCTTTGTCTTTGACCGGCGCCAGGCCATCGTTGCTGAATACTTCGGCATCGTTGTATGTAGGTTGGATCACCAGGTCGCCTTTTGCATTGGCATAGCCCCATTTTTTGCCGATCATCACCGGCGCGAGTCCTTTGTTGAACGCCTTGGCCTTGTCGAATTTGGGTTCGATCGCCCAATTGCCTTTGGTGTCGATGAATCCGATCTTATCGTTTTTCTTGGCATAGGTAAGGTTCCGGCCTTCAAAATCCCAGATCTTCTCCACGCCGTCCATGGCTTTGAATTTGCCGTCGATCACGAGCCCTAGAGCCGTACCGTTCTTGGCCCACGCAACACCTTTTGAATAGTCGCCGATGTCGTCATAAATGAGCTCGACAACTACTTTTCCTGTTTTATCGATGATGCCCCAACGGTCGTTGTTCTTGACACGCGCATATCCGTCGTGGAACGATTTGATCTGATCATATTTGGGTTCGACCACGGTCGCGAACTTGCTGTTGATGATCCCGATTTTGTCGCCGCGTTTGATAAACGCCAGCCCGTCTTCAAAATCAAATACTTTCTCGGTTTCGACGCCTTTGAGCGTTTCGCCTTTTTTGTCGATATAGAACCATTTTTTGTCCTTGCCTACCACGCAAATGCCGCTGTCAAAATACTTGGCATCATCGAAAGTGGCGGGAATGACCCAGTCGCCTTTTGGGTTGATGAAACCCCATTTGCCGTTTTCTTCTGCTGCGGCGAGCCCGTCGGAAAAGTTCTTGGCCACTTTATACCTGGGTTGGATCGCCATTTCACCGGTTTTGGCAATGTAACCGAATTTACCGTCTTTCTTAACCAGCGCCAATTCCTGAGCGCCCGCGAAATTAACGGCGAGCAGCAGTGCGAAAAAAAGATTTTTTTTCATGATGATTTGATTTAATGATTTATGATGATGATACTAATGTACTAATTATTTATCAAATGGTCCTTGACTTTCTGGACAAACGGATACATGACCTGATCCTGCTTAAATGTTGGAATGATCGCGCGTATGTCGTCGTACATCTTTTTTGTTACAGATGATACCTGGTCTTTTTGTTCCATGTAATCGATCGCCTGCACAACAGTGATCAGCTCGATGGCCAGCACCTCAAACGCATTTTCGATGACCTTCGACGCGATTACTGCCGAGTTGGTCCCCATGCTTACAATGTCCTGGTTGTCGTTGTTGTTAGGAATGCTGTGCACGTACATCGGATTGGACAGCATCTGGCTCTCGGCCGTGGTCGACGTGGCGGTAAATTGTACGCCCTGCATGCCAAAGTTGAACCCGAGCGTGCCGAGGTTGACAAACGGCGGCAGCAATTCATTGATCTTTGAATTGAGCAGGTAATTGAGCTGGCGTTCGGCAAGCATCGTGAGTTTGGCGATGACGATTTTTAGCTTGTCCATCTCCAGGGAAATATAGTCCCCGTGGAAGTTGCCTCCGTGATAAACGTGGCGGTTTTCCACGTCGATGATCGGGTTGTCGTTGGCCGAATTGAATTCTTTTTCTAGGATGGCCGCAACGCTGTCGATGGTTTCCTTGACCGGCCCGAGAATTTGTGGGATGCAACGCAGCGAATAGTATTCCTGAACTTTCTCGCTGAACACGTCCTCCTGGTTTTCACCGGTGTACAAATGGTCTTCGCGTTTGCGGATCAGCGTGCTATCTGACAGATTTTCGCGCATTTTCTCGGCAACTTTGCGCTGGCCTTCATGCAATTTGACGTTGTTGAGCTCAAACGACAAATGGTCGTCATAAGCGCGCACGATCTCGTTGATCGCACACGATATTTTAAGCGACCAATCGAGCAATTTGTTGGCTTTATGGACATTGACCACCCCGATACCCGTCATGACCGAGGTGCCGTTCATCAGCGCGAGGCCTTCCCGGATCTCGACATTGATCGGCTCCAGGCCTTCGATCGCAAAAACTTCCTGGGTGGGACGTCTGTCGCCTTTGTAAAACACTTCCCCTTCGCCGATGAGCACAAGGGCCAGGTGTGCAAGTTGTACCAGATCGCCCGAGGCACCCACGCCTCCGTGTTCAAAAATAAGCGGCGTGATGTCGCGGTTGATCAGTTCCTTCATCAAATGGATCAGCGACGGATGTACGCCCGAATAGCCGAGGGCCATCGTATTCAAACGCGCGAGGATGGCCGCTTTGACCGCCTGCGGTTCGATTGGTTTACCCGTTCCGGAAGAATGGCTGCGGATCAGGTTATACTGCAGTTGGATACGATCTTCGTCTTTGATGCGGTACTGCGCCATAGGGCCAAAACCCGTATTGACGCCGTAGATGACCTTGTTTTTTGAAAATTCACTTAAAAAATTGAAACTTCGTTTGACACGTCGCAGGACGGCGTCGCTGATCTCTATTTTTTGATTGTCAAAAATGACAGACTCGAACTCGCTTAAACTTAAGTATTCCTTAATTGTATTCATCAATCCTTTTCTTGTTCATTTCGGCATGCCAACTGCCTAAATTACTTTTTTTTATTAAAAATAATTGTAGTTAATTTGGAGTGGCAAATGTAATATAATAATCTATAAAACAGCAATAATATGATAAAGGAGTTTGTGGATGTTTTGGTGATTGGTGCTGGGCCATCCGGGTGCGTTTCTGCAGGGCATCTGCACAATAACGGCGTCAAGGTAAAAGTAGTCGAAAAGACAAAGTTCCCGCGGTTGGTCGTTGGCGAAAGCCTGATCCCGCGCGTGATGGACCATTTTGACGAAGCCGGACTGTTCCCGGCCCTCGACGCCATGAATTTCGAGAAGAAACTCGGGGCGCGTTTTATTCGCGGGGAAGAGATTTGCGTGTTTGATTTCAGCGACAAATATGGCAAAGGCTGGGACTGGACCTGGCAGATCCCGCGCGCGGATTTTGACAATACGATGGCGCAGGAGATCATCCGCAAAGGCATCGACCTTGAGTTTGAGTCTGAAGTGCTGGCCGTAGCGTTTGAAGGAAAGAATTCGATCACGACGGTACGCGATAAGGACGGCAATGAAAAACAGATCCACGCCAAGATGATCATCGACTCGAGCGGTTACGGACGCGTTTTGCCGCGTTTGCTTGATCTCGACACGCCGTCGCACCTGGATCCGCATTCTTCGATATTTACGCATGTCAATGACATCAACCGTCCCGATGGAGAAGAAGGCACGCTGATCTCGTTTGACATTTTAGAGACTGAAGTGTGGCTTTGGGTAATACCATTCTCGAACGGCAATACGTCATTGGGCGTTGTAGGCCCGACATCATTCATCAATTCGCTTTCTGAAAGCAAGGATAACCGCGAGGCGCTCAATAACGCAATCAAACTATCGGATTATTATGTCAAAAGATTTGGCGGCGTCGACTTTTTGTTCGAACCGGTCAAGCTTGAAAATTATTCGCGGTCGGTTAAAAAGATGTGGGGACCCGGGTTTGCGCTTACGGGCAACAGTTCTGAATTTCTCGATCCGGTGTTTTCGTCGGGTGTTTGCTTTGCGACCGAATCGGGCATGCTTGCCGCTAAATTGTATCTGAAGGAACAGCAGGGCATTACAGTGGATTGGGACGAAGAATTCACGGGTTACATGCGCCGCGGCATCGGTGTTTTTACAACGTATGTCAAGGAGTGGTACACCGGTAACCTACAGACATTATTCTTTCATCAACCGGAAGATCCGGATGTCAAGCGCAAGATTTGTGCGGTGCTCGCGGGTTATGTGTGGGACGAAACCAATCCGTTTGTCAAAAAGCACGACAATCTGATCAAAAATATGGCGCATGTGATCCACATGGGCGAACAGGAAAAAACAAAAAACCCGGTTTGACCGGGTTTTTTTATGAGCTCTCTTAATTCAGTTCGACTTTGATCATGATGTCTTCCTTTTGCTTTTTGTAGGCCTCGACCAAGAACGAACGTTCGCTGGTCTTGACAATGCGGCTTGTCGAGAATTGGTGGATCTTGAAATCGTCCACTTCGCGCGCATTCAAAATGGATCCCTTTGCAAGATGGCCGTCCGAATCGTTGATTTTTACAGCCGTCAGGTAGCCGCCTTGCCCGTCTGAATGTTTGGCCGGCTTTTTCCCTTCGGGCAGATCGATGTTCTTGACGTTGTCGAGATAAATGAAATAGTGGTGATTATTGGCAAAAAAGTATTTGTAGGACATGCCGCCAAGGCCTTTCCCTCCCACTTGTTCTTTGGGAATTTTGTTCATGAACGACAGTGATCCGTCGGGGGCGATCTTCGTAACGAGGATATCGCCATAATAATAATTAAAAGACGTCGATTGTCCGAATGGGCCTGCACCAACGGTACCAAAACCGCCCGCACCAAAGCCGCCCACCGGAGCAGGGCCAAAACCGCTGCCGCCTATGCCGTTGTACCGCTGCTGCTCCATGTGAAACTGCTCGCCTACCAGCATCATGCTGCCATTCTCGAGCACTTCTAGATTTTTGAGCACCAAAAACGGGATCTTCGCGCTAACGCCGTTCTCCTCTTTGCGCGCATTTTTACGCGCCGTGCTTTTGCTCTCGAATGCATTTAAGATATCCAGCGGAATTTCGTGATAATATTCGTCATAGATCGAACCGTCGTTTTTGATCTTGAACACCATCACGCCATCCGACTCGCCCGTGGACGATATCCGGTAATTTCCAAAGAAGCTATACGCGCCGCTGGCTCCCAGTTTCCCTTTGCCGTTGCTGTAATAGCCGCCGCAGACCAGATAGTCTTTATTAGTATCGAAAATCCAGAGCCCGTTGACAAATTTGTCTTTATTGTCAAACTGCGAAATCTCTATTTTATCGCTTCCGGATTTGATCTTGAACAGTTCGATGTGGTAATTGGCAACGGTGTCTTTTTTCTTTTTCTTGTCGTCGTTGCTGTCGTCGTGGAACACTTTGGTGAGCATGTACAAATCGCCTTTGTTGTCGAGCTTGTAGTCCAGGTTATTCATGCGGCGCTCTGTATATGGCATCTTGATTTCGCGCATGGCGAGTTGTTCGAGATTTCCGTTATAGGAACACAACCCGATGATGTCGTAACTTTTGACATCGCTTTTAACCTCAGGTTTTTTGCGGTATTGTACCAGGATGTTGTTTTTGTCGAATGAAGTTACGATCTCGAATTTGCACCCTCCGACGGCATATCCCCATATCCTTTTGCCCGGATCCTGATTTTGGTGGCGCGTAACCTTGCCTTTGACCTCAAACATCAATTTGGGCTGGCCTGTAAATTCGCCTGTTGCGAAATTGAGTTCCTGTGAGTAGAGGTGTTCGTTGTCACCGTCCCAGGAAGAAAAAAACACATGGTATTTGTTGCCGGTCTTGAGTACGTCTTCTACCTCATACCCTTTGGGGAAAAACTTCTCGTACTTTTTTTCCTGTTTAAAGGCAGGCTGTCCGGCATCGAATTTCTGGATCAGGATATCGGGGCCGTCGAATTTGATCGCGAGGGCTTCGCCGTTTTCCGATAAATAAAACTTGTTCTTTGCATCAAAGACCCGGTACGGCTCGCTGACTTTGAACGAATAATCTTTTGAAAGCGTTTTTTGCGCGACCGAGGAAACGCATACGGCTAAAATAAGAAAGCAGAATATTTTTTTCATAAGGTTGGTTTGGTTGCGCAAACATAAGGGTTAGAGCGTTATAAAAAAATTATCGGGCGACAAAATGAATCCTATGTTTTAGTTGAATTGCGATGATTCATGCAAACCATGGGTATTTTATGTTTGTGAGCCCTGATCCGCGACAAATTTAGCATCGAAGCTCGTACGGCAAAATAGGGCAAACGTCGGATAATGGATTTTGCAACAATTATTTGCGGGCCGATTTAAGGTACTGGCGGTTTTTGGATTATATTTGCCGATTGAAAGTAGACGTCGGTTGGACGCCCGCGTTAGCGATAGAGGCAGGCACCGCGTGCAGCCGATAGCGCGACCCGAGGCACGAAGGGGAACGCCCAAAAGAAAAAGACATGAAACACATCAGAAATTTTTGCATCATCGCGCACATCGACCACGGCAAGAGTACGCTCGCAGACCGGTTGCTCGGCGCGACGCAAACCGTTACCGCCCGTGAGGAGAAGGCGCAATTGCTCGATAACATGGACCTTGAGCGCGAGCGCGGCATTACGATCAAAAGCCATGCGATCCAGATGGAATACAAATACAAAGGCGAGGAATACATCCTGAACCTGATCGATACGCCCGGACACGTGGATTTCTCTTATGAAGTCTCGCGCTCGATTGCAGCCTGTGAAGGTGCGCTGCTGATTGTCGATGCGGCGCAAAGCATACAGGCGCAAACCATTTCCAACCTGTACCTGGCTCTGGAAAACGACCTGGAGATCATTCCGGTGTTAAATAAAGTAGATTTGCCGAGCGCGAACCCGGAAGAAGTCAGCGATGACATCATCGATCTGCTTGGTTGCAAACTGGAAGACATCATCCACGCCTCGGGAAAGACCGGATTTGGCGTGGAGAACATACTGGCGGCCATCATCGAAAAGATCCCTGCGCCAAAAGGGGATCCGGCCGAGCCGTTGCAGGCGCTCATATTTGACTCGGTGTACAACCCGTTCCGCGGGATTGAAGTTATATTCCGGGTCAAGAACGGCGAAATCAAAAAAGGCCAGAAGATCAAGTTCATGGCTACGGGCAATGAATATTTCGCCGACGAGATTGGTACTTTAAAACTCAACCAGGTTCCCAAGCAGACCATTTCCACAGGCGACGTGGGCTACCTGATTTCCGGCATCAAGGAAGCCAAGGAAGTCAAGGTGGGCGATACGATCACCGACGCCAAAAATCCTACGCAACAAGGGATTTCAGGTTTTGAGGATGTCAAGCCGATGGTATTTGCCGGAATTTACCCGGTGGATACAGAGGATTATGAAGAATTGCGTGCGTCGATGGAGAAGCTGCAGCTCAACGATGCCTCATTGGTATTCCAGGCGGAAAGTTCGGCGGCGCTCGGTTTTGGTTTCCGATGCGGATTCCTCGGGATGCTGCACATGGAGATCATCCAGGAACGTTTGGAGCGCGAGTTCGACATGACCGTAATCACGACCGTACCGAACGTTTCATACAACGCTTATACAAAAAAAGACCCGGAGACGGCCATCGTGGTCAACAACCCGTCCGACCTTCCGGAGCCTTCCAGAATGGACCGTGTAGAAGAACCTTACATTAAAGCGACCATCATTACCAAGAGCGATTTTGTAGGCAATGTAATGAGCTTGTGCATTGAAAAGCGCGGCATCATCACCAACCAGACCTATCTTACGACCGAACGCGTCGAGCTCAATTTTGACATGCCGCTCGCCGAGATCGTTTTTGATTTTTACGACAGACTCAAGACGGTTTCCAAAGGGTATGCGTCGTTCGACTACCATCCGATCGGGATGCGCGCGTCAAACCTTGTCAAAGTGGACGTGCTGCTCAACGGCAATACCGTGGATGCCTTATCGGCGCTGATCCATGCCGACAACGCGTACAACATCGGCAAGAAAATGACCGAAAAACTCAAGGAACTGATCCCGAGGCAACAATTTGACATTCCGATCCAGGCGGCGATCGGCGCGAAGATTATTGCGCGTGAAACCGTTAAGGCGCTTAGAAAAGACGTTACGGCCAAGTGTTACGGCGGCGATATTTCGCGTAAACGAAAGCTCCTCGAAAAACAGAAAAAAGGAAAGAAACGCATGCGCCAGGTAGGGAATGTAGAAATTCCGCAGGAGGCGTTCATGGCGGTGTTGAAGTTGAATGATTAATTGCATTACTATTATATATTGGAAAGCCCTGACGTTTGTCGGGGCTTTTTATTTACAGACATGGTTTGCCCGAGCGACAGGATCTACGCACCGGCCATGAATACTACGGACGGTCCCAAAAGAACGGCGGTTCAATCCCGATGGCCCGCAAATAAACATAACCCTGGCCGCGGTGGTGGATCTCGTTGTCGATGAAGTAAAGAATGTTGTGGATGATCGTAAAATTGTATTGCCCGAACAGGTTAAATGTCTCGGCGAAATCGTCTTGCCCGAGCTGGTTGAAATGCCTATCGATGGTTTGGGTATCGCGGTCCCATTGTTCAAGGATGGCGGCTTTGGTATCCAGACCGACGGGTTCGGCATACGGCGTGTCTTCGCGCCCGACGATGGCTTTCATGGCCGGTGCGCCGATTGAAATAAGTTCGTGGCACAGCTGCGCGAAGGTACGCATGCCGCCAATGGAGAAAGCAAACATTTCCTTTTCCGGGAATGTTTCGATGACCCGTCGGGTGAGGGCGCGGTGGCCTTGCCAGTGGTTTAACAATTCGTTTGGCGTGATGATTTGTGCGGTTTTTGTTTCCATGATTTTTATTATTTCGGGCAAAGTTCGGATTGGAAAATGACAACGGTATGTCAGCATGATTGGGCAAAGCGATTTTTTTATATATTCGCCCACACCGACACCTCCAGATAAGATGCGGCCCGATCGTGGCTTACCCATTTGGTACACCGGCACAACCATTTAAATCCTTTCGCTATGCCTGCCATTTTAATTGAAGTAAGAAAAGATTACAGTCCTGAAGAAGGCAACCGAATCATCGATGCCGTTCACCGCGCCATGGTCACGGCGTTCCAGATTCCGGAAGAGGACCGCACGATCAGGCTGTTGGTGCATCCGCCACACCGGTTTGCGGTGTCGCCTGTAAAAACGCAGCCGGAATTGTATACATTGATCAGCGTCGATGCATTCGCCGGGCGTTCGATCGATGCAAAACGTAATTTGTTCGGCCAAATCGCCCGCAACCTGAGTGAACTGGGCATTCCCAAAGATCATATCCTGATCGTAGTAAGGGACAGCAACAAAGAAAGCTGGGGCGTGCAGGGCGGACAATCGGGGTACGATGTAGACCTAGGGTTCAACGTCGAAGTCTGACCACCCATTGGCAATGACCGTGTAGCTTGGGCCGCCTATAAGACCTACACCGCCAGTACCGGCGCGTGAGTGAAAAAAGCTGGCCCGTTGCTTTATCGAACCGCGGGTAAAAAGCGTTACCTTTGCCAAAACGCATTCCATGATCGAAGATAAATCCCCGCAACGTACTTCCATTGCCCAGCTTGGCGAGTTTGGGCTCATTGACCACCTGACCGCACAATTTGACATCGGCCAGCCGTCCACGCTCAAGGGCATTGGCGACGATGCTGCCGTGCTTGACTTCAAAGACAAGAAAGTGGTCCTTTCGACCGATTTGCTTATCGAGGGCGTACATTTCGACCTGGCGTACATGCCGCTCAAACACCTCGGGTACAAATCTGTGGTGGTCAATGTGTCCGATATTTGTGCGATGAACGCCAAGGCCACGCAAATCACCGTGTCAGTAGCGGTATCGAACCGGTTCCCGCTCGAGGCGCTCGAGGAATTGTTTGCCGGAATCGCATTGGCCGCACGGCAATATAAAGTGGATGTTGTGGGTGGCGATACGACATCGTCGCAAAAAGGGCTTATCATCAGCATTACCGTGCTTGGGGAGGCCGACGCCGACGAACTCGTTTACCGCAACGGCGCCCGGGCCAACGACCTTTTGGTTGTGACGGGCGATGTGGGTGCGGCCTATATGGGGCTGCAGGTGCTCGAACGCGAAAAGCAGGTGTTCCAGGTGAACCCGAATTCGCAGCCGGACCTGGACGCCTACACCTATCTTATCGAACGCCAGCTCAAGCCCGAAGCGCGAACCGATGTACGGACGCTTTTGCACGCCCTTGAGATCAGGCCGACTGCTATGATCGATATCTCCGACGGGCTGTCGTCTGAAATCCTGCACCTTTGCAAACAATCGGGTACGGGTTGTAATTTATACGAAGATAAGTTGCCGCTCGATCCGCAACTGATCGCCACTTGTGAAGAATTCCACCTGGATTCGACAACTGTAGCCATCAACGGCGGCGAGGACTACGAGCTGTTGTTTACGATCAATATGGCCGATTTTGACAAAATCAAAGGCAATCCGAACTTTACGGTCATCGGCCACATGACAGCGGCTTCAGAGGGGACGCACCTGATCACGCGCGCCAATACCAAAATTGCGCTCAAGGCCCGCGGCTGGAATGCGCTTGAAGCCTAAACATCTGAATACACCATAAAAAAAGGCTGCCTCGTTTGAGACAGCCCTTTTTGTTTTTGGGGTTTGGTCATCGCTTGATGATGCGCTTGACCTCCGACCCGTTATCGGATTGGAGCTTCATCAGGTACACGCCTTCGGCCAAATTGCCGATATTGACCTGATAACTTTCCAGCACCTCGGTAAAAGCGTAATGTGAAACCTGACGGCCCGACAAAGTGTACAGCGTGACGGTGCGCAGCGCCTGGCTTTGCGACGGCGTGATATACACGATCGCCGCAGACGGGTTCGGGTACACGGCAAAGCGCTGACTTGCAAAACCGGATACCGCGAGCGGACAGTTGCTGTCGTTGTCGTTCACGGTCACCAGTGCAGTTGCGGTGGCGGTGTTGCCGGCAAGGTCCGTTACAGTCAGAGTTACGGTGTGTTCGCCAATGGCATCGCAATCAAAAGTATTGGGTGACACAGTCATGCTGCCAATACCACAATTATCGGCGCTGTTGATTCCGATCTCGTCGGCGCTAATCACTGCCTGGCCCGATGCACCAATCGACACGGTAAGGTTGCCTGCGATTGCGATCGGCGCAGTTGTGTCGGCGATGACGACGTTTTGCGTTTGCGTAGACGTGTTGCCGTTTGCATCGGCGTAAGTCCAGGTGATCACGGTCGTGCCCGGCGCGGTGATCGGGAACGTGGCGTCAGTCGTTACGGTTACAGTACCACCACAGTTGTCGATAGCCGATGGCGTTGTCACCATGGTGTCGGCTACGCCACATTCAGCGGTAATGTTTGCCAAGGTAGCCAGAACAGGAACCGGCGCGGTCGTGTCGTTGATGATGATGTTTTGCGTTTGCGTAGACGTGTTGCCGTTTGCATCGCCGTAGGTCCATGTGATTACGGTCGTGCCTTGTGCGGTGATCGGGAATGTGGCGTCGCTCGTAACCGTTACGTTGCCACCGCAGTTGTCCGTAGCCGATGGGATCGTTAGCATGGCCGCGGTCACTTCACACTGGCCGGTGATGTCTGCAAGTGTAGCCGATACAGGAGCCGGCGCGGTCGTGTCGTTGATGAGGACGTTTTGCATTTGCGTAGACGTGTTGCCGTTGGCATCGGCGTAGGTCCATGTGATCACGGTCGTGCCTTGCGCGGTGATCGGGAAGGTTGTGTCGCTCGTCACTGTTACGTTGCCGCCACAGTTGTCCGT
>JAEWLN010000174.1 GCA_023457535.1 Bacteroidota bacterium | reverse complement strand
TTGTAACGGCACGCCATATAGAACAGCGCCCGCGCCACATCGCCATGCCACGAGCCCTGATTTCCGGACGGGCCGTTGTAATCGTTGAGTCCGTAATCGCGGTTGTTTCGCGAGGAATTCTCAGGTCCGTCCTCGGCGCGGATGTGATGCCCGTCGGCGTGGCCTGCGGCAATGTCATTTGCATTGGTGGTAAGCCAGACGTCGATCCCGTCAGCGGTCGAGCTCGTTCCGTTTGAAAAACCGCCGCGCGATTGCGGAAAAATGTGCTCGCGGTTCCACGACCCTACGCTGCTGGCCGTTTGCTGGTATTTGTACTTGGCCCTGCCCTGCTCGACATACATCAGCCATACTTCGTTGCTGTTGAGCGGATTCTGGTCTGCGTCTTTGAGCATGAATTCCACGTCGCCGTAATTCTGTGCCCGCACTACGGCCGGATTGGCAATCACATCCTGAATGGCCTGACGCAATACCGCGCCGGTCTTGCCTTCGAGACTGTCGTAATAGCCTGCGGGAATGACCGGCGCGACCAATCCGTAGGTTGGATTGAGCGGCGTTCCCCACGCGCTGGTGGTAAAATCGTTGTCGATCACGCGGATCTCCACGTTGTCGTTGCCGCGTTTAAATCCTGCTGGCAGCGCTCCGAATTTGATCTTGGCGAGTTCATCACCGTCGTCCACTGTGTCGTCAATGAGCGTGATGGCAGTGGTAGCCGATGTTTGTCCTGCCGGAATCACTATATTCAGATTCCCCGAATAATCCTGCGCATTGAAACTGCCGTTCTGAAGCGATATCGAAAACGATACGGCTGTGGCAACAGGGGTTTGCGCGTTAAAGGTGATGTTAAAAATGTCGCCTTCATTATAGGTTGCGGCGGGCGTCGAAATGGAAATGGTGTTGTAGGCGATGCCGCTGCCGTCGTTTTGGGCACCCGGGGTCGGGGACTTGACCTCGTAGGTGCCGTCCGGTTTGCGCTGGATGGATTGCGAAGTGCCCAGATTATTGGCGTTCTCGTTGGTAAACGCGGTAATGTTGAGCAGGTTCATAAGCGGTGTAGGCTCTTCATTGGTGATCCCATAAGCGATGGCGTCGACCAGATTGACGGACGTAGCGAGCGTCCCGGTTGGGAAATCGCCGACAGTACCCAGGTACAATCCAATCGCATCGGGGCCGTTTTGCATCGTGCTGACAGGCATGATCTTATCGGGTACAGGCGAAACGAGTTCGT
Source organism: Bacteroidota bacterium (assembly GCA_023457535.1). Taxonomy (GTDB): domain Bacteria; phylum Bacteroidota; class Bacteroidia; order Flavobacteriales; family Flavobacteriaceae; genus Flavobacterium. Next base: position 2,600 of record JAEWLN010000174.1, on the reverse strand, counting down.
TGCCCAGCACGAGAATGCCGTTGGCATCGGTAGTGAGCCCGTTGAGCCCTACAGCGTAATAGCTCTTGCTTGCATTGCTGGCCGTCGTGGATCCGTTGAACATGACCAGCACGTAGCCATCGGTCGGGAAATTGGGCTCGACGGATTTGAATTCGATGAATTCGCGATCGTCCGTACTGGGCGTATCGGTATCCATTTCATTGATGACCAATTGTGCGCGGGCCGAAAATCCGACGAGACACACCAGTGCAAGCAGGGTATTTTTAATCATTTGGGCAATGTTTATCCGCAAATGTAAGCGAATAATCGACAGAATTCCTGCCATCGGAAAATTTAACGCAACACACGCACTACCAACGTACAAATGGACTACTTTTGCAAAAAATTTTAAACCGGCGCTATCGGCCCCGATAAAACAACTTTTATGAAACGAATCGTGGCCTACCGCCAATTGCTCGAAGTGGACAAAACCGTAACGCTCAAAGAATTGAAGACCATCTATCGCAATGCGATGAAAGCGTCCCACCCCGACAAATTCCACGATGACGCCGACGGACTTGCCGCCGCAGAGGAAAAAAGCAAAAGCATCATTGAAGCTTACCACCATCTTGTAAGCATCAATCCGGAAACCATCGAGCAAGGCCTCGAAGCATACCAGCAAACGATTTCAAATGCCGCCATCGCCGATTACCACTATGAAAATGTGCGTCTGACGGTTGAATTCACCGATGGCAGCCGCTATGAATACATCAGCGTGCCCAAGGCCACCTATATTAAAATGGTCAATGCCGATTCGCCGGGACGATTTGCCAAACGGCACATTTTTACGGCGTTTCCGTACAGAAAGATCGGCAATCAGGAGTAAGCCTTTCCAGGGCAACCGCCATTGGTTCAAAATGCGAGGCCTTGTATTTGGGCGTTCAACCGAGCGTCCGGCTGTATTTTGTGTAATCGAATACCGAAACATGCTCTTCCGAGTCGCCATCACTAAATTTAGTGAGGTTCAAAATATCACTAAAAACAGGTATTGCATGGCAAAATGCGAAACTGTAATTTAGCTGATAACGAAAATCCGACACATGGAAAGCATCCGTCAAAGGTATTTTACTGCGTTGCAGAAAGCGCAGGAAACCGTCGCCATACTTGAAGCCGAGCTCAATGAAATCAGGTATAAACTGCAACAGCATCCTACGCACTCCGGCTATCTCAACGAGTTGAAAAAGGCCACGCTAGACATGACCATTACGCTCAACGAACTCGAGCATTGCCAATCCAAAATCGACGAATTCCGCGCCGGACAACGCGCCATGGAAGAATACAACGATTGATCTGGCGTCGCGGTTTGCCTTGTTTGATTTGATCCTGAACCGGAAAGCGGGATGCTCATGGAATTTTCGCAAAGCGCCATCTTATTTACTTTTCCTGACCTCAGTGATCGGATTTGCCACAATCGGGAATGCAGTGCACTTCGCCGGCTGCAACGCAACAAAACGCATTGTGATTTAATTAACGGCCCGCGTGAACTTTCTTCTTACTTTTGCGTATCAAACTCACCTGACCATGAAAATCGAACAAATTTACACCGGTTGCATCGCCCAAGCGGCCTATTATCTGGAAAGTGACGGCCAAGCTGCTATTTTTGATCCGTTGCGCGAAGTCCGGCCCTATATCGACAAAGCGCAAAATGACGGCGCGCAGATCAAATACATTTTTGAGACCCATTTCCACGCCGATTTCGTATCCGGTCACCTCGACCTGGCACAAAAAACAGGCGGGCAAATCGTATACGGGCCGACGGCGAATCCGGAATTTGACGCAGTGATCGCATCGGACGGACAGGAATTCAAAGTAGGGAGATGCACCGTAAAAGCCATCCACACACCGGGCCATACGCTGGAAAGCACATGTTATCTGCTGACCGATGAAAACGGAAAAGCGCACGGGATCATTACCGGCGACACGCTGTTTATTGGCGATGTAGGCAGGCCCGATCTGGCACAAGCCCTCGTGGGCGATTTGACGCAGGAAAAGCTCGCAGGGTACCTCTTTGATTCTTTGCGAAACAAAATCATGCCGTTGCCCGATGAGCTCATCGTCTATCCGAGCCACGGTGCGGGCAGCGCATGCGGAAAAAATATGAGCAAGGAAACCACCGATACACTTGGCAACCAGAAAAAGACCAATTATGCGTTACGCCCCGATATGACGCGCGAGGAGTTTACGGCAGAACTGCTCGACGGCCTTGGTGCGCCGCCTGCCTATTTCCCTCAGAACGTAATGATGAACATTCAAGGTTACGAAAGTCTCGATACGATCATCTCCAAGTCCTGCCGCCCGCTGGATGCGCGCGAATTTGAAGCGGTCGCAAACCAGTCCGACGCCATTGTGCTCGATGTGCGCCACGAAACCGATTTTGTCAAAAAGCACATTCCTGGTTCTGTTTTTATAGGGATACAGGGCAATTTTGCGCCGTGGGTGGGCGCGCTCATACGCGATGTGAAGCAACCGCTGTTGCTCATAACTCCCCCGGGACGCGAAGAGGAAACCATTATGCGGTTAGCGCGTGTGGGATTTGACCATGCGATCGGGTACCTACAGGG
>JAEWLN010000173.1 GCA_023457535.1 Bacteroidota bacterium | reverse complement strand
TCCACAAACTGTCCACACAGGCCGCCATGTGGTCCTTGACGAAAGTTTTCTTAATGGAGTCCAGGTAGGATAATTTCACTACCGGTTCTGTGTAATTGTTTTGGGCGATGTCCTGGGCCAGTAGTGTGCCGCTGCACATCAAAAGAATCGATAATGTGGCATTTTTAAGTTTAATCATGCTTACGTTTTTAGGGTCGGAAAGGCATTTTTCCAACTTCAATTCGTATTAATTTATTGGGTTTCGCTTTTGAATTTGGGGCTAAAAGCGATACAATGGTTTATCTTTCAAATCATTAGATTTCACAAAAATAGTAATCTTATAATAAAATCACCTAATCTTGTAACGGATTTTAAGATTTTATATTGTTAATTATAATTTCATTAGCTTTCAATTGCCGCGATCCCGGGAAGCGTTTTCCCTTCGAGCATTTCAAGCATCGCCCCTCCGCCGGTGGAAACATAGCTCATTTTGGGCTCAAGTCCGAACTGTTTTACCGCCGCGACCGAATCCCCACCGCCAACGAGTGAGAATGCGCCTTTTTGCGTGGCTTCAGCAATCGAGTTGCCGAGTTCGATGGTTCCCTTTGCGAAATTTTCCATTTCAAAAACACCCAGCGGGCCGTTCCACAAAATCGTTTTCGATTCGAGAATTACCTCGCGGAATTGCGCCAGCGATTTTGGGCCGGCGTCAAGACCCTGCCATCCGTCCGGAATTTGGTTTACGTCGACGATCTGCGTTTGGGCGTTGTTGTCGAATGCATCGGCGGCAACCACATCTACCGGCAAATGGATCCGGACATTTTTTTGTTTGGCTTTTTCAAGGATTTCGAGCGCGAGATCAAGTTTGTCATCCTCGCAGATCGAGTTGCCGATCTTGCCTCCCTGCGCTTTAATAAACGTGAAAGTCATTCCGCCGCCAATGATCATATGATCGATTTTATCCAGAATATTTTCGATCACGGTGATTTTGGACGATACTTTAGAACCGCCAAGAACGGCCGTAACCGGTCTTTCGCTATTGTTGAGCACTTTGTTCAAACTTTCGATCTCTTTGGCCAGCAACGTGCCGAACACTTTGTCATTTGGGAAAAACTGCGCGATAATCGTTGTTGAAGCGTGCGCGCGGTGCGCCGTCCCGAAAGCGTCATTGACATAAACATCACCCAATCCGGCCAGTTCTTTGGCAAATGCCACATCGCCCGCCTCTTCCTCTTTGTGAAAACGCAGGTTCTCGAGCAGCAGGATTTGGCCCGGCTCCAATTTTTTGGCCGCGTTCCGGGCATTTTCACCGATGCTGTCCTGGGCAAAAATCACGTCCTTTCCTAAAATCTCAGAAGTCTTCCCGACAATATGGCGCAGCGAATACTTCTCCTCTACCCTTTTAGGCCGTCCCAGATGCGACATCAGGATTACGCTTCCGCCATCATTGAGTATTTTGTCGATGGTAGGTTTGGCCGCCTCGATTCTTGTAGTGTCCGTCACGTTGAACTGATCGTCAAGCGGAACGTTGAAATCCACGCGGATAAGCGCCTTTTTATTGTTGAAATCGATGTCCTGAAGCGTTTTCATGGGAAGATTTTTTTAAATGATTTTCGCAAATATAAACTTTTTAAATCGTTAGAAAAACCGCGCGGCCGTACAATTGCCATTTAAATCTTGGGTTTATTGCGCTATATTTGCCCATGCAGTTTTCACAAATCTTAGGACAGGACTACATCAAAAACCACCTGGCCAAAAGCGCCGCAACGGGCCGTATTCCGCACGCGCAACTGTTTGTCGGGCCGGAAGGTTGCGGCACATTGCCCATGGCGATTGCCTACGCACAATATATTTTGTGTCAGAATACCGGACCCGAAAATCAAGGTGGCCTTCCGGCGTGCAACCTCAAGTTTGAAACCCTTTCGCATCCGGATTTGCATTTCATCTATCCGACGGTTACTACAGAAGACGTCAAATCCAAACCCAAAAGCATCGATTTCATCGCCGACTGGCGCGCCTTTGTAGCGCAAAATCCGTATGCAGGGCTTTTTGACTGGTACCGGACGCTCGGCGTACAGAACAAACAGGGCGAGATCCGCGTGGAAGATGCGCAGGAAATCCTCAAATCGCTCGCGCTAAAATCGTATGAAGGCGGATACAAAGTCATGATCATCTGGATGGCCGAGAAAATGAACCTCTCGGCGTCAAACAAACTGCTGAAATTGCTCGAAGAACCGTCCGATAAGACACTGTTCGTGCTCATCGCAGAAAACGAAGAAGACATCATCCAGACGATCCGGTCGCGTTGCCAGGTGTTGCAGTTCAACCGGCTCAGCGACAAAATCATCGCCGATGCGCTCATTTCACGTGGAATCACCGATCCGCGCGCCGCAGCCAAAATCGCACACCAGGCCCAGGGAAATTTCAACAAAGCCTTACAATTGCTCACCGACGATGGGGACGATGCGCAATTTGAAAAATGGTTTGTAGACTGGGTACGCGGGGCTTTCCGCGCCAAGGGAAATGCCGCTGCGATCAACGACCTGATTGCGTGGAGCGAACAAATAGCGGGTCTCGGGCGCGAGACGCAGAAAAAGTTCCTGCATTACTGCACCGAGATGTTCCGCCAGGCGTTATTGCTCAATTATCAAGCTACTTCGCTGGTTTACATGGAACCCAAAATCGAAAAATTCAAGCTCGAGAATTTTGCGCCGTTCGTCAACGGTAACAATATTAATGATATCTTTCGCGAACTTTCCGATGCGATCTACCACATCGAACGCAACGGCAATGCTAAAATCATCCTGACCGACCTTTCGATCAAACTTACGCGTCTCATCCATAAAAAATAGATTATGTTCGACATCGTTTCTATCAATATGGCTTCAGTCCTTGTGCTCGTGCTGCTCGCCGTGACCTTTATCCAATCCGGCTATGACAAAGTGATGGATTGGAAGGGCAATGTGGAATGGCTCACCGACCATTTTGCCAATACCTCGCTGCGACGCCACATCCGCCTTGCGCTGCTGCACATTCTGGTGCTCGAATTGATCTCGGGGATTTTGTGCACCGTGGGCGTTATCCAGCTCCTGGTCAACCAAAACCGCACGTACGGACTCTATGGCGCCATTTTTTCGTGTATCACACTGATCATGCTGCTTTACGGCCAACGGCTTGCCAAGGATTATGACGGGGCACGTACGATCGTGATTTATTTCATCCCTGCCGTCATGGCGGTATTCTGGCTCAGCTGACGGCCACCTCCAGGCTCGCTTTGTACATTTTAAGTTCGTCCCACGTAAAACGGTTGCCGTGTTGTTCCTTGAGCGGCGCGAGCGACTCGTTGGTGTAACCGTCAAAAATCTCGGCAAGGGCGTCGATTTTGTCCTGCGGAAATACCTCGCCGATGTTGATTGCCTTGATCTGTATCAATTTGGCAATATGTGTGGCAATGGTTTGCGCGGTGAGTTTGCGGAGCGCTGCAATTTCCTTGATGGTATTTTGCGCGTGCCACAGCTCAAGCGTGATCAATATGGTATTTTTCCTGGGTTCCTTTTTTACTTTTTTGACCGTGTAGCGTTCTGCGTCGTCGTCGTTTTCGATCAGCGTGACGTTTTGCGCGCGGAATTCTGCGGCCACCGATTCTATTTTGCGGTTCCTGTAATCGCGGATTTCGCGCGTAAACAAATGTTCCCTGGCAATTTCGCGCCCGGACGTTACGGTTTGGATCAGCGCCCGGGCCTTGAACAATTGCAGCACCGCCTTGGTTTGCAGTTCCTCGAGCAGCAGCAACTCTTCAAAGAATGCCTTGGCCTTTTTGGTGCGCTTGATTTCTTCTAATTTCCAGATTATCGTCCCAACCAAATCGTCGAGCGGCTTTTCAAAATAGTCGCATGCGGCACACACGCGCTGGCTTATGAAAGCCAGATCCGGATTTTCCGAGGCAAACAATTTGTCCAGTTGCGCCCGGAAACGCGCCGCCGGTTCGAGTAGTCCGTGGATCGCCTCAAGGTTTTTAACGGCCCATATCGTGTGTTTGGCCTTTGGCGAATTGGCCGCTTCCTGATTGTAGCTGAAACGGTGGCTACGCCATTCCTGCTCGAGCTGTGTCCAATCGAACCCCGATTTGAGCGCGTCGTAAACAAACAAAATCGTCTCGTGGCGCAATGCCGAATCCAGCAATTGCGCATCGGCTTTGTGCCGGGCATAATCCATGACGCCCTGATCGTTCGAAATGCCGTTCATCTGAAGCGGAGAAAGCAAAATAAGCCCTTCTAAAGAACGCAAACGCGACAAAGCGACATAGGCCTGCCCGGCTTCAAAAACGTTCGAAATATCGAGCGCGGCTTTGTCAAAGGTCAATCCCTGGCTTTTGTGCACGGTGATGGCCCAGGCAAGTTTGATCGGGAAATGCGTAAAGGTGCCCAATATTTCCTCTTCGATCTCTTTGGTTGCTTCATTGACCTTGTATCGGATGTTTTGCCATTCGTAGCGTTCTACTTCGATGGTTTTGCCGTCATCCGGAAAATGCACGAGGATCTCGGCCTCGGACAACGATTTTACAACGCCCATTTTACCGTTAAAAAAGCGCTTTTCCAGCGAAAGGTCGTTTTTGATGAACATGATCTGTGCGCCTACTTTGAGCTGCAGCCGTTCGTCGACCGGAAAAATCTTGTCGGGAAAATCGCCGACAATTTCCGGCAGGAACGTGAATTTTTCCCCGTCAAGATCGGCCAGCGATTGCGCGTTGATTGCGTCGGCCTTGGCGTTGTGTGTAGTCAGGATGATATAGCCCGGCTGTTTTTTGAGGTCGAAATCGCGCCGGACGTACGCATTGAGCGTCCGCATATCATCGGCCGAAATGTGGTTGTTGCGCAAATTGTTCAATATCGAAATAAACACATCGTCGCTTTGGCGGTAAATCTTCGACAATTCGATATAAAGCGGCGGATGCTGCCGGATCACGTGTGCGTGAAAGAAGAATTTTCCTTCGTAATATTGCCTGAGCACCTGCCATTCCTGGGTTTTGACCACGGGTGGCAACTGGAGTAAATCGCCTATGAACAACACCTGAACGCCGCCAAAAGGTGCGCTCTTTTGACGAACGGAACGCATCATGAAGTCGATCGCATCGAGCAGGTCCGCGCGCAGCATACTGACTTCGTCAAAAACGAGCAGCTCCATGTTGCGGATCACGGCTTTTTTTTGGCCGCTCATTTTAAAGTGGCGGCGCAGTGTGGATTTGGACTCGAATTTTACAAAGTCCGAAAAATGTGGCGTGCGTTCCTCGGGGATGAATCCGGCAAACGGCAGTTGGAACATCGAATGGATCGTGACGCCGCCCGCATTGAGCGCGGCAATTCCCGTCGGGGCCACTACCACCACGTTTTTGTGCGTGGTGCGGATGATTTCGTGCAGTAACGTAGTTTTCCCGGTGCCGGCCTTTCCGGTCAGGAACACCGATCGGTTGGTTTGATTGATAAAACGCAACGCGTATGATGCGGCTTCTGATAAAGTTTCCATGGCGTTTAAATTAAGCCGTAAAAATACAGTTTTTTATTTAAGTCGCTGTTTTGCAGCATAAAAAATGCCTCCAGCTTGGTAGTTGAAGGCATTAAATCGGGCTTTGCAAAATTATTTTTTAGCTTCTTTGGCTTTCGCTTCCGGCTTGTCTTCTTTTTTTGCGCTTTTGTATTTTTCGTCGAGCAATTTGATCATCTCGCTGGTAATGTCGTAGCTGTCCTTTGCATACAGAATCGACACGGCATCGCCTGTTGCGAATACGTAATCGTAGCCTTTTTCCTTGCCGTAATCTTTGATGAACTGCTTGACGCTTTTGACCAGCGTATCCATTTCAGCGCCGCTCTCACGCTGCAATTGCTGGATCATCGCCTGTTGTGCATAATTGAGTTGCTGTTCGCGCTTTTGCAATTCGGCACCTTTTTGTTGTGCCCACGCCTGACCGTTGGCCTGTGCGTTCTTTTGGAAATTGCTGGCCTCAGACTTGAAACGATTGACTTCGGCTTCGAGCTCGCGTCCCATCTCTTCAGATTTGGCTTTATATTTCGCCTCGACGTCTTTGGCCTCTGTATACTCTTCGATCAGTTTCGACGTATCGACATACGCGGTCTTAAATTCCTTTGCCGGCGCCGATGCTTCCTGGTTGCATGAGATCGCAAAAAATGCGGCCGCTACCAGAACAATGTATTTTTTCATAAGGTGACTTTTTAGTTCGTGAGCAAAAGTATAAAATTTTGCGCCACATTTATTGTGGGTAAGAAGCGGATATTAGTGCTATAGCCATTTCTAATAGTAAAAATAGAATCGATTGAAATACACTATTGAGATTGGCGCGATTTAAGCGTTTTTAACCGATGTTTGCGTTTTGGGTGTCATTCTTATGCTCGGGCGCCAGGAAGATGCGTCAGGCGTTATTTAAACGCGAATTCGCGTTTTTTATCACGTAAATGTGCGATGAATACTCCCCTGTTGTACGCGCACGCGAATTGGAACGCCATCCGACCCAAAACGCGCGCAAAAAATTCATGCGCCCCGATTGGTATTTTTCAGAAAGCAAGGCCACATAGAACGCGTCAAATTTCATCGGAAGCACGTGTTGCAATTCAAAATCCCGGCGGGCAAATAACTTCCCGATCGCAGTTTTCGAAAAATGCCACAAATGCCTGGGCACGTCATAGGCCGCCCAAAACGCGCCATAATGTTGTGCGTCGAACGAGCGAAAATTGGGAACTGCAATCAAAATAATGCCAGTTGGCTTGAGCAAACGCTTGAGTTCGCCGATTTGATGGTCTAAATCAGGGACGTGTTCGAGCACATGCCACATCGTGATGGCATCGAACGAATGATCGGGCAAGTCGGACAACTGTTCCGCAAAGGAAACGCCTTTTGATTCGGCGATACCCCTTGCCTTCCCGCTTGGTTCCGTCCCCAGGATTTCCCATCCGGATTTTTTCGCAGCCAATAAAAAATCGCCGGTTCCTGCACCAATGTCAAGCAGTCGGCCTTTCCCGGGTTGCAGCGATGACAGTAACCTGGTTTTGTTTGCCAGAGCGATGTTTTTAACCAGATGGTATGCGTTTTCAAACAGCGACCGCTTCCCATCGGTGTGGGAAATGTAATCGTCGCTTTCGTAATAGCGCGGCAAATCGGATGGGGCAGGTTGCGGATTGGTAATGAGCATATCGAGTGCAACATCGTGCTTTAACTCGAAGCTTTCGCCGGAAACGGAATGATCTTTTACCGTCAGGAACGTAGGCTGATTCATTGATTGACGTATTCGTTTTTCAGGTCGCGGAGAAACCGAACCGTTTTGTTTTGCAAGAGAGATTGATCGGACAAACAATCTTCGTTGTAATCGTTGATTACTGAAATGGCGATAAATTTCCGTGAACTGTTTCGTTCATCTTTGGCTTCTTCATGGATCGGAGAGAAATTGGCGCCGTTGAAATATTTTTCAAAATCGGCGGCATCGTAAATGATAAGCTGGTAACGGTCGCCCTCAATAGTGACCCACATTTCGCGTTCAAAGTAATTTGAAGATTTGAACCTGGCGGCGATATATTGTTCGATCTGAAGTCGCGCGCGCACATTGTTTTCAAACACGAATCCGGTCAACGATTTACCGTTAGCATGTTCTTTGCCACCAGGCACGAGCAAATAATCCGGGATCTGAACCGTGGCCCGCGCGCCGATACAACTTTGCAAAAACAAACACAAAATAACCGCGAGGCCTTGACAGACGTGGATTTTCCCGTTGGGTTTCACGTGGAACATCATCTTCCCATGTGGATTAACAACACTGAAATATCACTTGGCGAAACCCCGCTGATCCGCGATGCCTGGGAAATCGTCACCGGGCGGATCTTGCTGAGTTTTTGTTTGGCTTCAATTGACATGGACTTGATCTTATCGTAATCAAAAAACTCAGGGATTTTGACATCTTCGAGGCGTGTGAGCTTGTCGGCATTGTTCCGTTCCTTCTCGATATAACCGGAGTATTTGACCTGTATTTCCGCTTGCTCTATTATTTCCTGATCCAGGTTGTTTTGATCAATATAGTCGCGCACTTTTTCAAATTTCAAGATGTCATCGAGTTCCACTTGCGGCCGTGAAAAGATCTTAAACATTTTATCGGATTGCGCAATGGGTGCTGAATCTTTGGCTTCCAGTATCGGGTTGGTCTCTGCAACAGTCACGCTCGTTTCCTTAAAAAACTGGACCATTTTATCCGATGCGTTGAATTTGTGCTCCATGCGCTGCATGCGCTTATCGGAAGCCAATCCGATCGCATGGGACTTAGGTGTCAACCTGAAATCGGCGTTATCCTGGCGCAAAAGCGTGCGGTACTCAGCGCGCGACGTAAACATGCGATATGGCTCTTCCGTTCCTTTAGTGATCAAATCGTCGATCAAAACGCCAATATATGCCTCATCCCGTTTTAAAACAAGCGGATCGCGTTGCTGTACTTTGAGCGATGCATTGATTCCGGCCATCAAACCTTGTGAAGCGGCCTCCTCATAACCCGTAGTACCGTTGATCTGGCCTGCGAAATACAAACCATCAACCAATTTGGTCTCCAAGGTATGCTTGAGCTGGGTAGGCGGGAAATAGTCGTATTCGATGGCGTAGCCCGGACGGAAAAATTTGACATTTTCAAATCCGGCGACCGAACGCAGCGCCTTAAACTGGACATCCTCCGGCAACGATGTTGAGAATCCGTTTACATAGACTTCAACGGTATTCCATCCTTCAGGCTCGACGAACAATTGGTGTCTTTCTTTGTCGGCAAAGCGATTGATCTTGTCTTCAATCGACGGACAATAACGCGGGCCCAAACTCTGGATCCGGCCATTGAACATTGGCGAGCGGTCGAATCCTTCGCGCAACAGCTCGTGAACGAGTGGCGAAGTATAGGTCATGTGACACGATTTCTGGTGAACCAGCGGCACCGTTTCGTCCGAGTAAGAAAATTTGTCCGGTTTGGCGTCGCCTTTTTCCTCGTTCATTTTGGAATAGTCAAGCGATCGCCCGTCTACACGCGGAGGCGTTCCGGTTTTCATGCGTCCTGATTCAAATCCGGCATTGACCAGGTCTTCTGTGATGCCGTAAGCAGCACTCTCTCCTGCCCTTCCTCCGCCAAATTGCTTCTCCCCAATGTGGATCAAACCATTTAGGAACGTTCCATTGGTCAACACAACAGCCTTGGCTTTGATCGCTACACCAAGCGAGGTTTTGATTCCTTTGATGCGTCCGTTCTCAATAATCAACCCGCGCACCATCTCCTGATAAAAATCAAGATTGGGCGTGCGCTCGAGCATCAAACGCCACTCCTCGGCAAACCGCATCCGGTCACTTTGTACGCGCGGCGACCACATGGCCGGCCCTTTGGATTTGTTGAGCATTTTAAACTGGATCGCGGTCTTGTCTGACACAATTCCGGAATAACCTCCCAAAGCGTCAATCTCGCGTACAATCTGTCCCTTCGCAATTCCACCCATGGCCGGATTGCACGACATTTGCGCGATGTTTTGCAAACTCATCGTCACGAGCAGGGTTTTGGAACCCATGTTGGCGGCGGCAGCGGCGGCTTCAGATCCGGCATGACCCGCACCCACAACAATTACATCATATTCATTTTCAAACATACTCATTGTTCCACGTGAAACATTAATTATCGGACAGAAATAATTTCATTTTTTCTTCCTCTTTAACTCTCATGATTGCCTCATCGGATTCGGATTTATCCTTGTAACCGCAATAGTGCAAAACCCCATGCGCCATTACGCGCCGTAGTTCCTCATCGAACGATACTCCAAAATCCCTAGCATTCTCCCTAACCCGTTCCACCGAGATAAAAATATCACCTTGTAAGATATTTCGTTCAGAATAATCAAAGCTGATGATGTCCGTTAACGTGTCATGGTCCAAGTACTGGCGGTTTATTTCAATCAAATAATCGTCGTCGCAGAAGATGTAATTGATTTCGCCTTCTTGCTTCTGTTCGCTTGAAATTACGCCGGAAATCCAATCGGCATATCGCGATTCGTCGGGCAATTCAAATTGGGTTTCGTAATTGAACTGGATCATTTTTTAAAATATTCCTGGACCTTTTGGTTAAAATTGGAGCGCAAAGGTAAGCTTTGTCGGTTTAAAATCTCAATCGCGTTCAAATATTCCTGAAGACTAGCCGGTAACGCGCCCCCAGGATTAGTGAATTCTTTCTTGTTGGTCTCTGCCTGGCGTTTCTTTTCTTCACCTTGCAATTGGACCGCTTTATCTAATTTCAGCAATTCGTATTTCAAATTGAGCGCCTTTTGCAGCGTTTCGTTGTTGAAACCCTTGTTAAGCAATTGCTTTTCGATTTGTTTCATTTGATCGAGCGCATGCTGTCCGTTGCCGCCCAGGCCTTTTTTATTGAGTTCGTTCTGCAAGGCTTCGCGCAGTTGCTTTTGCTCTTTGTAAATCTCCATGATGGCACGCGCGTCGCCTTCACCGTCATCGCCCTGTTCCCCTTCGCCACTACCGCCATTGGATTGCCCGGACTTGCCTTTTTCTCCCTTGCCTCCCTTTTCGCCTTCGCCGGGTTTGTTTCCATCGCCGGGCTTTTTACCATCGCCCGGCTTCTTGCCTTTCATCGCGTCTTTCATTTGTTCGCTCAAGCCTTCCTGCTTTTTGATAATGTCCGGCAGCTGCATTCCAGAACCCTGTCCCTGACCCGGCTTGGGCTTTCCACCCGTTCCCGATCCGGACAGCGACATTTGCATGCCGTTGAGGATATCGCTCAGGAAATCGGCCAGTTTGTTGGCGGACGATACCGTGTATTGCTGGTGAGAAACGCCTTTGCCAATGTTGGCCTCCACCAGGTTTTCGAGGGATTTGTCAATGTTGTAATGTACATTTCCGATCTCTTTGGTCACGTCCTCGGCGATCTTTGGATTGCGCAACGACATCGCGAACAAACTGTCATCCACGTGCCTGAACTGCAGTTTAAGATCCTGCTGCAGTTTGAGGTATTTGTTGAACGACGGCGATCCGCGCCTGAGTCCTTTGAACTCGCCCATCAAATCTTCCTGCGAAAACGAAAAAGCGAGTAAGTTATCCAGAATCTGGCGCAGCATTTTCACGTCTTCCTCGAGCTGTTCCATTTCGCCGCCGGCCATACTGTCTGCCATTTGCTGGCTCATTTCCTTCATTTTCTTGGCCGCACTCTTTTGCTTGGGTTTGGCCTTGTCTTTGGCGTCCTTTTGCAATTCGTCCGATGCTTTTTTGAGATCTTCATCAATGCTTCGCTCCTTTTCGGCGTCTTTTGGGATCTCAAGTGGCGATTGAAGTTCTTTGTTTTCCTTGTCAAGTTCTTTGAGCTCTTCCTGGATTTTATCGAACGCTTTGTTGATTTCCTCTTGCTTTTTGGCGTCGTTTTCCTTTCCGCTATCCGATAATTTATCCTGCTTTTCCGACAGCTTGTCGAGTTTGTCGGCCAATTGCTCAGCTTTCTTCTCGACATAATACTTCTTGGTCAATTCCACCAACTGCTCAAGGTTCTTGACCTGATTCTTGCTGTTTTGCTTGAACTTATCGAGCTTGTCCATGAGCTCCTCATTCTTGATTTTATCGTTGAGTTCCTTGAGTTCGTCGAGCAGTTTCTGATTCTTCTCGAGGTCTTTCTCCGCGTCCTCCAAACGCTTTTGCAGTTCCTGCTTGAAATCGTCTTTTTTGTCCGATTGGAATTTGTCGAGATTTTCGTCCATCTTCTTTGAAAACTCTTTCATCATTTCGTCTTGCTGCTTTTGCCGCTTGATAAAATCGTTCATCTTTTGCTGGTCCTTGAACTCACGGCTGTCCTTTTCCTTGCCGGCTTTTTGCATTTTGTCGATCTCGGTCAATTGCTTGTCCTGGTTGCGCAGCGATTTTTCCAGACTATTGATATTCTCGCTTTGCTGCTGTAACATCTCATCGGCCTTTTCCTCGTCGGTCAGGATCCGGCTTGAAAATACCGATGACCGCGCGCTTTTGTAATTGTGGATCGCGTCGTTGTCAAAAATTTCAAAATAATATTCGTAATTGATGCCCGGATCGACCGGCAACGTGCTTGGAAATGAAAACACAAATTGGTCAAACACAGTGTTCTTTACGGCGATCGTACCGCGGCGGGCCTGATTTGGCGCGTCTTTCGGATAATATACAATTTGCAATTTGGACAATCCGTAATCGTCGGCCACCTGCCCAAGCAAATATTGTTTCCGGACCTTGAGGCTGTCCGGCGCCTGGTTCACGTTGATCGTCGGATATTGGTCCTTTACCACTGAAATCTGGTAATTCAGCTTTTCGTAATGCGTGACCTTTTCATTCGATGTCAGGATCTGGTAATCCGTGTTTTGCAGAATGCTTTTCGACCAACTGAACACATTGCCGTTTTGCGCAAAAGATTGGCTTTGGCTTGCTGAAACCCACTCCACATGTTGCGTTGCAAGCGTATTCATGCGCCAGGTCACACGCGTACCTTCCGGAACGATCGCATTTCCGGTACCTTTTACGGTCTCTGTTTTTTTGCCCAGATAGCCCGGATATTGCAGCACCATCTCAAAATTGGCGATCGACGGTACAGCCACCACGGTAAGCTCATAATCCGGCGATGCGATGTCGTTGGCCTCGATATGGAACAACACATTGGCCGCAGGTTTGGCAATTTTAAAGCTGAACTGGCCGGGTTTGTCCGATTCCATGAAATAACTTTCCTGGCCGATTACAACGACCGCATTTTCCGGAACTACTTTTCCCTGCGACTTGACGCGCAACACAAAATCCTTGTTTTGCTCGGTTTGCAACCGGTCATTGAGCACGACGAATGAAAACGGTGCCGGCGGTACAAATTGTTCTTTAAAATGAACGACGCGGTTGAAACTTTGCGAGATCACCTCGGAATTGCCCGAGAGGTAAAAAAACAACACAAACAGCATCGGCAACAACGCCAGCGGAAGGTATTTCCTGTTTTTGGAAAAATTGACCGCGTGGCCAAACGGAACCGGTTGCAGCAAATTGGCTTTTTGCTCGATCGATGCCAGCAACAGCTCCGATTGGTTTGCATCGCCCGACAATTGCAAAAAGTTGGTCAGTTTATCGCTCACTTCGCTAAAATGGCTGCCGATGATTTGCGAAGCCTGTTTATAATCGATGCCTTTTTGCAGTTTGAACAGCCGCAACATCGGATACAAAATATAACGCGCGAGCAGGAGTATTTCCACGCCAATGAACAGCCAGAACAAAACCGTGCGGCCTGCGGGCTTGAGCCATAAAAAGTACTCGACGAACAATGTGAATAAAAAGTACAAAAGTCCCAATCCGATAAAGAACAGCGCACCGCGAATGAGTTCGTTGGTGTAGTACTTTCGGATGAACGCCTCGAGTTTTTCGTAAATGACGGCAGATGTTGCCATAAACCAATTTTATAACCGCTAAAAGTACGATTTTATCTGAATTGGAAAAGGTTAAAAAAAATGCAAATTAAAATGGCGTCGCGGCCAAAGCCCTTTGTCATTTCCGGATTGCGCTCGAGACGTGCGTTCCATTAGCCTTCGCCCCGAGTCCGGATTTTAAATTTCCAAACGCGTGTTCCTTATTTCCAAATCCCCCATCGTATCTTTGCACAAAATTCATCGACATGTCAAGACCAGTTCGCGTGCGTTTTGCACCAAGTCCTACGGGACCGTTACACATTGGCGGGGTAAGGACCGCTTTGTTCAATTATCTGTTCGCCAAAAAACATGGCGGGGTTTTCTACCTGCGCATCGAAGATACAGACCAGAACCGTTTTGTTCCGGGGGCCGAAAGCTATATCATGGAAGCACTGGAATGGCTTGGGATTTCACCCGATGAGACGATCGGCAAAAATGAAAAGTTCGGGCCGTACAGACAAAGTGAGCGCAAGGAAATTTATCAGCAATACGCCGATAAACTGATCCAATCCGGACACGCCTACTACGCATTCGACACCGCCGAGGCACTCGACGCCCACCGCAAACAGCACGAGGAAGCCGGAAAAACGTTTATTTACAACCACCGCAACCGCGAAAAACTCGACAACGCACTGACCCAATCGGCGGAACGAACGCGCGAGCGCATTGCAAACGGGGATCCTTATGTGATCCGGTTCAAGACGCCGGTCGATCAGACCTTGCAGTTGCATGACCTGATCCGGGGCGCCATTAAGTTCGATTCCAATTTGCTCGACGACAAAGTGTTGTTCAAAAGCGACGGCATGCCTACCTATCATTTGGCCAACATCGTAGACGATCATTTGATGGAAACCTCGCACGTGATCCGCGGCGAAGAATGGCTTCCGTCGATGCCGCTGCACGTACTCTTATACCGGGCATTCGGGTGGGACGCGCCTGAATTTGCGCACTTGCCATTGATCCTCAAGCCCGTTGGCAACGGAAAATTGTCCAAGCGCGACGGCGATAAAATGGGATTTCCGGTGTTTCCGCTCGAATGGAAAACCGACGAAGGCATTTCATCGGGTTACCGCGAAAACGGATTTTTCCCCGAGGCTGTAGTCAATTTCCTTGCGCTTTTAGGCTGGAACGACGGCACCGATAAGGAATTGTTTACCCTTGAGGAACTCGGGGGCGCCTTTGACCTTGGCCGCGTGCACAAGGCCGGCGCAAAGTTCGATCCGGAGAAAAACAAATGGTTCAACCACCAATACCTGATGCGCAAAGACAACGCCGATCTGGCCCGCGCGTTTTTGCCTGCAGTCGAATCCAGACACCTCGAGCGCACCTTTTCATTGGCAGAAATTGCGCACATCGTTGGTTTGGTCAAGGACCGCGCGCATTTTGTGTCCGAACTTTGGGAACTGTCCGATTATTTCTTTGTCGCCCCTACGGCTTACGACGAAAAAGCGGCCAAAAACTGGAAAGAGGAAACCCCGGCGTTAATGAGCCAATTAATAGAAGTGGTAGCCAACATAGACGATTTCCACTCCACAAACATCGAGACAACCGTCAAAGATTGGATGGCGCAAAACGAAATTGGCATGGGCAAAGTAATGCAACCGCTGCGCCTGAGTTTGGTGGGCGCGTTAAAAGGTGCGCATTTATTTGATATCATGGAAGTCATCGGCAAGGACGAAACCATAAACCGGATCAAAAAAGCAATCAGTCAGTTATAACAAAGGTGCCTCGAGGGGCGCTTTTTTATGGACATGGAACATACACCGGCTCATTGAGCAATACGAGTACGGTTCGGTGTTTGTCGTCGCTCTGAGGACTTTCAAACGCCGCGGTTCTTTCTGTCAGCTTTGCGCAATCGGGGAAATTGGCCTGGATCCATGAAAGGACTGAGGCGCGCTTTGCGATGTTGTCATCGGTATTTTCATCGGTGAAAACAATGCTGGAACGTACCGCATTGTCGTAAGCGATCAGCGCATATCGGGTATAAGCCGATTCAAATCCGCCGCGGCTTTTCACGCGCGTGCGTTTGTGCAGCAATAGTTTTTTGCCGCCGTGTTCGGCAAGAATGTAGTAGCCGTCGGGCTTTCCCTCTACTTCAAAAGTGGCGAATCTGGTGTCCTTCCAGGCCGCCTGACGCAAATCCTTAAACTTGATGCGTTGCGCTTTTTTGCTGTCTTTTTCAAAATAGATCAGCCGCTTGTTGCCGGGTTCGACGAAAATCCTGCCGCCGGAAACATCGATTTTGGTCCCGTCTTTTTTTTCAATCGACTGGCCCATCGTATTGAGGCCACAAAGCAACAACAGCCATGCAATTTTTTTCATAGGTAAATAATCAGGTTTCCGCTTAAGATACCGGCGTTCCCTTTGAACTTAACGCCTGGGTACAACGATGCATCATTGAGATTTCCGAGCATATTGGTCAGTCCGTACGCATATTGCACATTGGCGCGCAAATGTTTGATCCCGAACGTGACACCTGCAACCGGATAAAAATTGAACCGCGAGATCTTGCGGATATCTCCTGCTTTAAACGTCGTGCCGTCGATGATATTGTTGGTATTGGCATCATCGTCGATTTTAAATTTATCGCCAATTTGAACCATCGGGCCAAATTCAATACTCAGGTGGTGCTCGACAATCTTGTAACTGAGCATCAGCGAGATTTGCGCCGAGGGCAACTTGAATTCCACGTCTTTGCGCAAGGTGTTAACAGGATTGGTCGTGGCCACGGAGAATTTGTTCTCGCTGAACTGTATGGCGTAGACCATGTCAAAATCATTGTAAAAATTCCCGCGCATTGAAAGTCCGGCGTTCCAGCCCAGTTGCGGCTTGGCATCGAAATTACTGGAGTTGAGGCTGAACTGGTTGATCCCGCCGATAATCCCGATGCGGTTCGAATCGCGGTATTCCCATTGGGCGAACGCAGCCGGCACGATGGCCAACGCGATCATACTGAACAACTTTCTCATAGGTCTTGGTTTGAGCGACAAACGTAATTTATTTTTCGTAATTTAACAGACATTTTAAAACTTAATTCTATGAGCATCCCTTCTATTGTCTTATTGGTCCTGGCCTTGTTTATTTTGTTGTCTTCTTTCTTTACCGTCAAGCAACAAACTGCCGTCATCATCGAACGGTTCGGGAAATTCCTGAGCGTGCGCAATTCCGGGTTGCAGCTCAAAATTCCGATCATCGACCGCATCGCCGGACGCGTCAACCTCAAAATCCAGCAACTTGACGTCATTATTGAAACCAAAACCAAGGACAATGTGTTTGTCAAAATGAAAGTTTCGGTCCAGTTCAAAGTCATTCAGGACAAGGTCTATGACGCGTTCTACAAGCTCGAGTACCCGCACGACCAGATTACGGCCTATGTGTTTGACGTTGTGCGCGCCGAGGTGCCAAAACTCAAACTCGACGACGTTTTTGAACGCAAAGACGACATCGCGATCGCCGTTAAACGCGAACTCAACGATGCCATGATGACGTATGGTTATGACATCATCAATACACTTGTGACCGATATCGATCCGGACATTCAGGTCAAAAACGCGATGAACCGGATCAATGCCGCCGATCGCGAGAAAACCGCCGCAGAATTCGAGGCTGAAAGTTCGCGCATTCGCATTGTGGCCAAAGCCAAGGCCGAAGCCGAAAGCAAGCGTCTGCAAGGACAAGGTATCGCGGACCAACGACGGGAAATCGCGCGCGGCCTGGTCGAAAGCGTCGAGGTTTTGAACAATGTAGGCATCAATTCACAGGAAGCCTCGGCATTGATCGTTGTGACGCAACATTACGACACGCTGCAGGCCATTGGCGCAGATACAAATTCGAGTCTGATCCTGCTTCCCAACTCGCCACAAGCCGGAAGTGACATGCTCAACAACATGGTCGCCTCGTTCAGCGCCTCGAACCAGGTGGGCGAAATGATGAAGCGCAACACACCCGCGATTAAAAAGGAAAAACCGGAATCGCGTTTTAGGGACGCACCGGAAAACCCTGAAAATCCAGACATTACGGTATAAAAAAAGGAGGCTTATCGGCCTCCTTTCTTTTTGGAAAGCCAGCCCATAACAAACGGGATGGCCATGTTGAGGATACTTCCGTAGGATTTCTGGAGTACGTCGCGCCATGAGAAATCGGGCAGTGTATTCAAAAAACCGCGTACCATATTTTGAGGCGTAAAACTCTCGCGCGTGTGCTCGATGCTCAGCAAAAGCCGTTGGTATTCAATGTCGCGCTCAAGTTTAAGCACCTCAAGATCGCGATCGATCTCCGCATAGGACGAATAACGTTTCTTTTGCATATTAGTCGTTAAAAAAGATTTCTGAGAATTTCTCGAGTATCGGACCCTCGGCAATCTTGTCCTTGATCAGGAACAACAATGCCGTAAAAATGACGTAAACGCCGGCCACGATCAAAAAGCCGTAGGCATAGCTATCGAGCCACTGCCCTATCGCAAATGCCGCTGCGACAGATCCGAACAACAGCACCATCAGCACGCAAATCAAAATCAGCGCGAATTTGAAAATTACGACCGTGGATTTCATTGCGACTTTGAAACCCCACAGCTTGTAGTATGCCAGACTGCTTTTGATAAACGATTGCGCTTGTTCCTGTACAGAATCGGCGTTGTTGCGAAGGTCTTCGAACGCCATTATTTTTGGTATTTTGCGTTTTGGTTTTTTAGATCGGCCAGCTTTTGCTCGAGGAACGTAATGGCGTCTTCGGCTTTGTGGCTCAGGTTGGACAGTAAATCCGCATAAGAATCTTCTACATTGTGACGTGTGTCGCCATATCGGCCGCTAAATTTGCTTTTGGCCTGTTCGAATTTACCTTTGGCCTTGTCTTTGGCTTCGTCAAATCCATCTTTGATTTTGGCGCGCGTTTTCGATCCTTTATCTGGCGCAAACAAAATTCCCGCCGTAGCGCCCAATGCAATTCCGGCAAGGATCGCTACCAATGTGCTTCCGTTGTTTTGTGACAT
>JAEWLN010000172.1 GCA_023457535.1 Bacteroidota bacterium | reverse complement strand
AGTTGTGGTTTCACGAATAAAGTTTATCTTCGGCAGAGAAAACTCTGTCCGCTTGAATCGCGAATTACGCTTACAGGCGGCACGTTACATGACAGCGCGGACGTGACGAAGAACGTTTGGAGTAAATAGAAAATTTGGCAAATTTGAATTTCAAGTAGATTTGAAATAAATTACTGAAAACCGTTGTCGGAAAATCAAAATGGCGTTTAAGTTTTTTCAGAGACAAGCTATACTTGCGTAATCTAAATTAGAACATCTGTGTAAAGCTTCGCTGTTTTCATTGGAAACTCCCGGAAAGTGTCAACTTAAAGTTAGGGGTTTATCGGGGAAAAAATCGGCAGACAATACTTTGCGCAGAATTCTGATTAAGAATATTGGGTTTGGAAATCGGCTGAAATACGGACTGTTGAAATATCGTAGAAACTTTTTTTTCATCTTTGTCGGTGATTTTGCGTCGGTTGTAAAATCAAAAAATGCAAAGCAGAGAATTGAAATTTCTTTGATTTTTGCATGCCAAACGTTGGTGCGCCGTCAATGTAACAGCCTGTAAGCGAATTGCGCTCGTTTTTGGTAGTGGGAAGTTGTGGTTTCACGAATAAAGTTTATCTTCGGCAGAGAAAACTCTGTCCGCTTGAATCGCGAATTACGCTTACAGGCGGCACGTTAGCAGATATTTTTGGACAACGATGGAAATTTGAATATTATGAAATTACTAAGAGTTCTAAATCTAAACCAAGTATTTTTGTGTCTATGTCTGATTATATTTTTTTCTTGTTCGCATGAAAATGAAGACAATATTTCAGTTAAACCAAGTGTAAAAATTTTAATTCTTGGTAATTCAGTTTTAAACCATTCTCCTTCGCCTAGTCTCGGTTGGTATGGTGATTGGGGAATGGCAGCAACAGCACCGGATAAAGATTTCAAATCTGTTTATTTAAAAAAGTTGCAGAATTCACAAAAGTTTGACTTAATTACATTAGATAGTCAAAACATAGCGTATTGGGAGAATGACTTGAGTTACGCGTTAAATAATTACATAGATATCTCAAACCGCAATTATGATATTTTAATAGTTCGATTAGGTGAAAACGTAGGCGACCTAGATAATTATGAATCCGCTTTAAATAACATGATAAATCATTTTAAAAATATCAATACAAAAGTCTTAATTACCGGACTAATTTGGGAAAATGATCCAAAAGAAATCATTCATCAAAACGTGGCCCTATTGAACAAATATTATTTTATATCCATGGCAAATTTCAGACATGATAGTCGTAACTATTCGTGGGGAAACTTTGAAAATAGTGCGGTAGCTGCACACCCCTCAGATTTCGGAATGAATTCGATAGCTGAACTACTTTACACAAAAACACTTCAAATACTACCCGATAAATAAAACATCTGCTAACAGCCGGTAAGCAAAATTGCCGAATCTTTGGTAGCCGGAAGTTGTGGTTTCACGAAGAAAGTTCTATCTTGGCAGAGAGAACTCAGTTCGCTCTGGTCGGCAACTTCGCTTACCGGCGAAACGTTGAGCGCAATATCCATAGAAATTAAGATTTAGTATGACATATTATAAAGAGTTTAAATCCTTATTGCGAGATCATATTGATTCTTTAGAAAAATATGTCAGTAATTTTAGAATGAGTAGTGACAAAGTCAGAAAACATATTGAATTATCAAATCGAACTTATAATGCTTTTGACACCGAGGATCCAGTCAAACTACGAATATTTGTTGAATACATTGCGAGTGAAGCAAGAGGTTTTGGGTGGTCCTTTCCAGAAAATGAGTTCGAAAGGCTATGCGAGAATTCATTTTGGGAAATGCATAGTAAAGTCAGGATTCTTATTGACAAAATGACGCTAAGCGAAAGATTATCGTATTTCGGCTATTCGGAAGAATTTGAGAAAATACCTGAAAAACATAAATCTGACCGCGATAGAATTCTACATAAAATATTTGTTTACAATGATACTGCGCTCAACCGCCGTTCCAAGAAATTGCCTGGTTTTGTGTGAGCTGAACGTTTGTTTTTCACGAACATTGTTTATCTTCGGCAGAGAGAACTCGGTCCGCTTTTGCGGCAACTTCGTGGAGCGGCCAAGCGTTAGTGGCAAGCCTCGACGAGAACCTTAACAATTAAGTTGAAAGTATTTCGTTATATTGCATAAAAATTTAGGCTATGAGAACTATTGAAATTAGAAAGCGTCTTATTGAAGAAATAAATTCCTCAAATAACAAAGGGTTATTGGAAGAAATGTATAATTTTTTCTCATTAGATAACGCAACTGAAAGTCTCTATAAACTTTCAAAATCTCAAAAGCTAGCTATCCAAAAGGGTCGAGATCAAATCAAACAAGGTCAATATAAAACTAACGAGGAAGTAAATTCTGAAATTGAAAAATGGCTAAACGAAAAGTAATTTGGTCACTTCAATCCCAAAACAACAGAATTCAAATATTAGAGTATTGGATTGAGCGAAATAAATCAAAAGAATACAGTATAAAACTCAACAACTTATTCAAAGAAGCTGCAGAATTCATCTCAGAATTTCCAACCGTTGGAAAACCTACTGATGAGAAGGATGCTCGAATTAAAATTGTACGAGATTATTTGATCGTGTATGAATATACCAAATCAACTGTCACAATATTGGCAATTTTCGATAGTCGCCAGGATCCTGTGAAATTAAAATATTAGGGCCTGCCACTAACCGCCGTTCCAAGAAATTGCCTGGATTCGAGTAAATTGAACGTTGTATTTCACGAACATTGTTTATCTTCGGCAGAGAGAACTCGGCCCGCTTTTTCGGCAACTTCGTGGAGCGGCCAAGCGTTAGCTGAAATGCCCGAGAAAAATCTAGAAACATGAAGAAATTAAAAGATCATTACTCCCATTTTTTTAAAGAATTCCAAATTGACAATGAGACTGGAGTACTCAAAGAATTTCAGAATTTGAAA
>JAEWLN010000171.1 GCA_023457535.1 Bacteroidota bacterium | reverse complement strand
GCTATAAAGTACGTCATTAAATTGCCGAAACCCGATTCTTTGAACATCACGTGTGAACAAAAAATTATTAATATTGTATTTAAAGCGTATCGTGAAAGATCCCGGCATATTATTTTCGTGTCCGTTGCCCGTGTTAGCGGGGCTGCACCTGATTTTAGGAGTACTGTTCTACTGGATGCCGTCCGCAGGATTGGCCTATGGCGTATGCGCATTTGCGTGGGGGCTCTGGTATATTGCAAAGACCAACGGCCAGGACACCCTGGTAGCCGTCGCTTATCTGGCCGGGGCCGAAGTGTTATTGCGCATGCTGGGTGGCACCGGATATGAATAGGCAAAATGGACTACGATCATTTTTGCGCTTTCCGGCATCGCGCTGGCCGCTTTTTCGCGACAGTGGTGGTGGTTCCTGGCTTATTTCCTACTGCTGATTCCCAGCTTGGTGCTGACCGGAGACAGCATGAGTCCGATGCGTCTACAGATTAACGCTATCGTATTTAACCTTTCCGGGCCACTTTGCATTGCTGCTTTCTCATTTTTTGCCATCGGAAAAAAAGTAAGTTTCCAGCAACTCTCGCGTATTCTATCGGCGGCAGCGCTCCCTACCCTTACCACCGCGCTACTGGTTTTTTTGCATAGGACGCCGTCCCAAAAATCCGGGAAAGCCATTCGGGACGAAGGTTTCACAGTCACAACGAATTCACGCGGTCTCTGGCGGAGCACGGCGTTCCCGGACTGGCCGCCGTGTTGATTTTACTGCTGCTTCCCGGACGGCTATGGGTCAAACACAGACGCCAGTTGCTATTGGGCGGATTGCTTGTGTTCTGGATGCTTACCGTAAGTCACTCAGGAATGCGATTGATCGCACCGGCGTGGGCTTATGCACTGGCGTTGACCCAAATAAACTGGGCAAGCCTGCCTTTTGCGCGCCGGTCTTCAGGGGGTCCGTACTTCTCCGGCTCAGGCGGCACCCCATGCCATCAGTTCAATTTAAAATTGATTTGTAATTTTTCAAGTTCGGTCAGCAGTTCGGTCGAAATGCGGATCTTGAGCTTGCGGCTCGGCATGGCCAATTTGGTGATCACTTTGGTTTCTTCGATTTCTGTGGTCACTAATTCCGGTCCGGAATCAAATTCTGCCCCATTTTCGTCCTCGGATTCTTCGCGCTCGACGACCGCCGCAGGCACTTCGACCATTTTCTTGACGCGCTCGAGCTCCAGGATTTCAAACAAGACCTGGTGATCGCCTTTGTTGAGCTGGAACAATTCGGACAATCGCGTAATGGTCTCGGTATGTAAGTCCTTGATGTTGAAATGGATTACGAGTTTCTTGGCAAATGCACCGAGTACGTCCTGCAACTGCTTGACGTCGAGAAACTGGATCCTTGGATCGGACTTCTTGCCCGTTTCGCGGTTGACCCAACCTTCTTTGACATTGAGTTTGATGAACACAAACCCGTTCGGCGTCAAAAAATGGCGGAACTTGAGGTATTCTTCGTCAAAAATCCGGAATTCGTAACTCTCGTCATAGCCTTCGAGCACAAACGTTGCCCATCCTTTGTTGGTTTTGGTCGTCCGATGCTGGATATTGGTCACAATGCCGCCCAAAGTGATGTTTTTGCCCACGTGCTGCTCCAGGTTTTTAAGCGTCTCAAGCTTGGCATTGCAAAAATATTTCATTTCAAACCGGAAATCGTCAAGCGGATGGCCCGAAATGTAGATCCCTACCACTTCCTTTTCGCGTCCGAGCTTTTCCATCGTACTCCAATCTTCGCACGGCGGTACGACCGGTTCTGCGATTTGCACTTCGCTCGCCTCGCCAAAGAGTGAGACCTGCGACGAATTTTCGTTTTCCTGGAATTTGGATCCGTATCTGATCGCTTTTTCGAGAAACGTAATGCCGTCGCCTTCTTCGTGGAAATACTGCGCGCGGTGCGTATTTTCGAACGTGTCAAAGCCGCCTGCGAGCGCGAGGTTTTCGAACGCTTTTTTGTTCGCCGCACGCAAATCGATGCGTTTGGCCAGATCGAAAATGGATCTGTATTTGCCGTCTTTTCTTGATTCGACAATGGTTTGCACCGCGCCGCCGCCCACGCCTTTGATCGCCCCCATGCCAAAGCGCACCGCATAATGTTCGTTGACGGTGAATTTATAGAACGATTCATTCACGCACGGCCCCAAAACCTGCAATCCCATGCGCTTGCATTCCTCCATAAAGAACGACACCTGCTTGATGTCGCTCATGTTGTTCGAGAGCACGGCAGCCATGTATTCGGCCGGATAATTGGCTTTGAGATAAGCCGTTTGGTAAGCGACCCACGCATAACACGTCGAGTGCGATTTGTTGAACGCATATTCGGCAAACGCTTCCCAATCCTTCCATATCTTTTCAAGGATTTTCGGATCGTGCCCGTTTTGTTCAGATGCCTGTCCGATGAATTTCGGCTTCATCTTATCGAGTACATCCTTTTGCTTTTTACCCATCGCCTTTCGCAAAACGTCGGCATCACCTTTGGAGAAATTCGCGAGTTTTTGCGACAACAGCATGACCTGCTCCTGATAGACCGTAATACCGTAGGTTTCTTTGAGCAGTTCTTCGCACGCTTCCAAATCGTAAGTAATTTCCTCTTCGCCGTTCTTGCGCTTGATGAACCCGGGAATATATGCAATAGGACCCGGACGATAGAGCGCATTCATCGCGATCAGATCGGCAAACACCGTCGGACGCAATTCCTTCATGTATTTTTGCATCCCGGGCGATTCGTACTGGAAAATCCCGACGGTTTCCCCACGTTGGAACAGCTCGTAGGTTTTCACGTCGTCGAGCGGAAAATTATCGGGATCAAGCTCAATGCCTGTGCGGTATTTGACAAGTTTTACGGTGTCTTTGATCAGCGTCAGCGTCTTGAGCCCAAGAAAGTCCATCTTCAAAAGTCCGGCCGATTCAGCCACCGCGTTGTCGAACTGCGTCACATACAAATCAGAATCCTTGGCCGTGGTCACGGGAACAAAATTCGTAATGTCGTCCGGGGTGATGATCACGCCGCACGCGTGGATCCCGGTGTTTCTGAGCGAGCCTTCGAGCACTTTGGCCTGCTGGATCGTTTCGGCGGCCAACGAATCGTCTTTGGCCATTTCGATGAGTTCCTTGACGCGGTCAAATTCTTCGGATCGGAGCACTTTTTTGACGTCGTCTTCTTTTTCCGATAAAAACCGCGCGAGGTTCCATTTACCCGGCATCATCCCGGGAATGAGCTTGGCGATGCGGTCGGCTTCAAACAATGGCAAGTCCAGTACGCGCGCCGTATCGCGGATCGCCGATTTGGTCGCCATCTTGCCGTAGGTGATGATTTGCGCAACCTGGTTCGAACCGTATTTCTTGATCACGTAATCCATGACCGATGCGCGTCCTTCGTCATCAAAGTCAATATCGATATCGGGCATCGACACACGGTCCGGATTCAGGAAGCGCTCAAAGAGCAAATCGTATTTAATAGGGTCGATGTTGGTGATCCCAAGGCAATAGGCCACGGCCGAACCCGCTGCCGATCCACGCCCCGGCCCCACCGAAACGCCCATCTGCCGCGCCGCCGCAATGAAATCCTGCACGATCAGAAAGTAACCCGGATACCCCGTTTTTTCGATTGTGGCAAGTTCGAAGTCGAGCCGCTCGCGCACATCGTCCGTAAGACCGTCAGGCCCGTAACGCTTCTCAGCGCCCACATAGGTCAGGTGTCGCAGGTATTTATTCTCACCGCGCTTGCCGCCGTCCTGGTTGTCTTCCGGAAACTGGAACGCTTCAGGAATGTCGAATTTGGGAAGCAAAACGTCGCGGTAGAGCGAATACGTTTCGATCTTATCGACAATTTCACCGATGTTCAGAATCGCCTCCGGTACGTTTGCGAACAGTTTTTTCATCTGTTCCGACGATTTGAAATAGTATTCCTGATTGGGCAGTCCGTAACGGTATCCGCGCCCGCGCCCGATTGGCGTGGACTGTTTCTCGCCGTCCTTGACGCAAAGCAGAATATCGTGTGCATTGGCGTCGGCCTGCGCCGCATAATACGTATTGTTGGTCGCAACCAGTTTTACGTGGTGCTTTTTACTGAAGTCGATCAGCGTTTGGTTGACGCGGTTTTCGTCCTCCTGATTGTGGCGCATGACTTCAAGATAGAAATCCTCGCCAAACTGGGCTTTCCACCAAAGCAGCGCCTCTTCGGCCTGATGCTCGCCGATGTTGAGTATTTTGCTCGGGATCTCGCCATACAGATTGCCCGAGAGCACGATCAGATCCTGCTTGTATTGCATGACGACGTTTTTGTCGATGCGCGGCACGTAATAAAATCCGTCGGTGTACGCAATCGAGGAAAGCTTGGCCAAATTGTGATAGCCTTTTTTGTTCTTGGCCAGGAATACAACCTGGTAACCGTTGTCTTTTCTGGTTTTGTCTTTGTGGTCTTCGCAAACGTAGAATTCGCAGCCCACGATGGGTTTTATTTCCACGCCGTCCGGCACTTCGCCTTTTTCTATCGCCTCTTTGTTTTTGGCCGCCACCGATTTATTGTGGTTCATCGCCGCGCTCACAAATTGGAACGCGCCCATCATGTTGCCCACATCGGTCATGGCCACCGCAGGCATTTTTGCTTTGGCCGCCGCCGAAACCAGAGCCGGTACGGAAATGGTCGATTGCAAAACCGAAAATTGCGTATGGTTGTGCAGGTGCGCAAATACCGCCGATTCCAGGTCCGCGGTCGCTGCCGACGAGGTGGATTCACCTGCCGGACGGGCCTGCTCGAAACGCGCCCGGATCTTATCCGAAGCCGCCTTGAGATTGATGTGCTGCAACCCGATGAGCTGGATTTCATGCGGATTGTGCTGTTTGAAATCTTCAAAATAACCGGTCGGGACATCGAGTTCTTCTTTTGTAAAAACCTCGCGTCTTATCAGTTCGAGAAAACAACGCGTGGTGGCCTCGACGTCTGCTGTGGCGTTGTGAGCCTCGGCAAACGGTTTGTTGAACAGGTATTGGTGCAGCTCGGTCAGCGTCGGGAGCTTGAATTTGCCGCCGCGACCGCCCGGGATTTGCAGGATGCCGGCTGTGGTTTCCGTACAAGTGTCGAGAATCGGCCTGGACATGTTCGATTCGATGCCCATACGGTAAAATTCGCACCCCATGATATTGACGTCGAAACCTACATTCTGACCGACGACGAATTTGGCCCGCGCCAACGCATTGTTGAACTTTTCAAGCGCCTCTGAAAGCGGGATACCTTGTTCGCGCGCCAGCTCTGTCGAGATGCCGTGGATGCGTTCGGCGTCGTACGGAATGTTGAATCCGTCGGGTTGGATCAGGTAATCCTGATGCTCGATAAGGGCGCCCATGCCGTCGTGCAACTGCCATGCGATCTGGATGGCACGCGGCCAGTTTGAAGTGTCGGTAATCGGGGCGTCCCACCGCTTTGGCAAGCCGGTGGTTTCGGTGTCGAAAATTAAATACATAGCTGAATATGAAGGCATTGCCCACGCAAAATAATATCGCCAGGCATGGTTCAAAAATAAACGTTTTTAAGGTCTAAAAACGTATAAGTTATCAACAAAAAAGCCATTCAGCACCGGGCGAAAATCCCGTTCTGAATGGCTTGGCCAATTGCATTTGGCCGGATCTTGGTTGCGTTTTTTAGTATCCGCCTCTGCCGCCGCGATCGTATCCGCCGCCACGGTTGTTTCCGTAACCGCCGCGATCGTTGCCACCGCGGTTGTTGTTGAAGCTTCTTCTTTCACCTTCGGGTTTCGGCTCCGATTTGTTGACGACGATCGCACGATTTGACATCATGGACCCGTTGAGTTCTTTGATGGCCTGCTCAGCTTCTTCATCGTTCGGCATTTCAACGAATCCGAAGCCTTTGCTCCTTCCGGTGAATTTATCGTTGATGATTTTTACGGAGTCGACTGTTCCATACGTTTCAAAGGATTCTCTTAAATCTGCTTCCCCTATACTGAATGGAAGGCTTCCGACAAAAATATTCATAAGTACAAATTTATAATTGTGGTAAAGTTAACTTTATTATCGCCCGGGTGTATACTTTTAACGTTAATTCTTGCCGATAATTTCTCGCGCCGCGTCCACACTGGCCTCACGGCGATTATTGGCCACAAAAAAACCACCCGTGGGGATGGTTTTTGCTATCATTTTTAAGATTTTCTATTGGGAAACGACCGGAACGCGGTAAAAATTGCCGTGTTGAACGTTGACAACTTCAGGCGCTTCAGAGTCCGGATCTGTGTTGTGGGCATTGAACCGGAAGGTGCCTGAAACGTATACGCCGTCGTATTCAGAAATCACTACTTCCCCATCCCCGACGCCAATGGCCGTTTCGTAAAAGAACTCATCGCCGAGATCGTTGACAAAGTCATAGCTTGCGGTTCGTGTCAGGCTGGTTCCAAGCGGATATTTTACATGTGTAGCGCTGTTTTTTGGGTCGATAGGTGTAGTAGGCACCGTAACCTTAAGCGACATGTGTTCGATGAGCGTGCTGGCAGAAATTGTCAATACATTCCCACTTTTGACTGCACTGGCATCCTGACCTCTCCAAAAAAGATTATCCTTAACCCCCTGAAAAACGGCTTCATTGTTAAACTTTACGTCCTCGCTACACGAACCCAGGGCTACGATCAGTATAACGAGAGAGAGGATTTTTTTCATGTTAAATTAAATTTGGAGCAACAAAAATAGTTTTTTATGTGAGATTTGCTAAATATTTATTCATAAAATGATGGAATTTTTGACAGGGTTCACAACCGCGCGCTACAGTGTGTTTTGGCATCCACAGCCACGGGCGCGTTTGACGGTTTTTGCGCCGTGGGACGTCAAACCGGTATCGTTCAAATATTTAGACCTGTAGTAGCATTTGTAAAATTAAATTGTATCTTTGCGCCCTTATTTAACCGGGGTCGTGTACCCCAAAATTTAATCTTAAGATTATGTCTGTAAAAATTAGATTACAAAGACACGGTAAAAAAGGAAAGCCTTTTTACTGGGTTGTAGCCGCAGATGCGCGCTCAAAAAGAGATGGTAAATACCTTGAAAAACTGGGTACTTACAATCCAAACACCAATCCTGCAACCATCGACCTGAATCTCGATTCAACCGTTCAATGGCTGCACAATGGCGCCCAGCCTACTGACACTGCGCGTGCAATCCTTTCTTATAAGGGAGCCTTGCTGAAGCACCACCTTGACGGCGGCGTTCGCAAAGGCGCGTTGACACAGGAACAAGCCGATGAGAAATTGGCCAAATGGCTCGATGAAAAAACCGGTAAAGTAACTGCCAAAACAGAAGGCTTGTCCAAAGAAAAGGCCGATGCCAAAGCAAAAGCGCTCAAAGCTGAGCAGGAAGTCAACGCCAAGCGTTTGGCCGATGCCGCCGCTGCTGCAAAAGCAGAGGAAGAAGCTGCTGCTGCTGCTGCACAAGCTGAAGAAGCAGCTACTGAAGAAGCTCCGGCTGCTGAAGCTACTGAAGAAGCGCCTGCTGCTGAAGAAAATAACGAAGAAAAAGAAGCTTAATTCTCCGGCGATAATGCGCAAAGAAGATTGTTTCTACTTAGGCAAAGTCGCTAAAAAATTCAGCTTTAAAGGTGAAGTCCTGTTGTTTCTTGACACAGACGAGCCCGAGTTATACGAAAATATGGAATCAGTGTTTGTTGAAATGAGCAACAACCTGATTCCATTTTTTATTGAACAAAGCGCGCTGCACAAAAACGATTTGCTGCGCGTCAAATTTGAAGATGTCGACAGCGAAGACGATGCAAACGAGCTTATCGGTCGCGAGATTTACCTGCCGCTCAAAATGTTGCCCAAACTCGAAGGCAACAAATTCTACTTTCACGAAGTCATCGGATTTGCGATAGAGGACAAAACGCACGGCAACATCGGCGTGATCGAATCAGTGAACGACACTACTGCGCAACCGCTTTTCGAAGTGCGCCACGGCAATAAGGAAATGCTGATCCCGATGATCGACCATTTTATCATCGAGGTCGACCGCAAAAACAAGATCATTCGGATGGATCTGCCG
>JAEWLN010000170.1 GCA_023457535.1 Bacteroidota bacterium | reverse complement strand
GTGCGCTGTTGTCCTGATCGAAATGGTTGTGCGTAAGCTTGTTCACGCGAAGTTGCCCGGTGTTTTTGATCTGCGGGAAATGCCTCGCAAATTCGGCGCGCAGGTTTTGCAGCGATTGGTAAAACGTATGGTCGAGTTCGTCGACTTCGATGTCGAATCCAACAAACCATGCGATCGGCATGACATTGGCCAGCAGCGGAATATTGGCCACAGACAACGGAATGCCGTTTACAGGCCGGTCGTAAGCCGCAAAATAACGGTCTTTCTTGTGAAAATATCTGGAGATCGCGGCGCTGACGGTATAATCGTAATCGATGCGTTTCCCGTCCTGTGAAAAAGTAGTTTGGTGAAGTTTGAACATCTTATTTTTTTCTCAAAAAAGCGGGCAGCATTCCGTGGATCGTAGCCTTTTCGCCGGCATTCATCCCGAATTGGTAGATCAGGATGGCAAAAACGCCCGTAAACAGGAAAATTTTTACAATCAGATTGATCCAGTTTGCTCCCGGAATCATGTCGATTGCATAGCCCAACGCCAAAATTACGATAAATACCGGTAACAAACGGTGCAATAAAGCTTTAAAAAACAGAGAAATGTTCAGTTGCATGACCTTGTGATAATACACATTCATGACCGCCTGGCACAGCATCCAACCCGCTGTAGACCCGCCGATAAGCCCCAAAAAACCAAATCGCGGCACGAGCAGCGCCCCTACGCCCGTCCCGATCACGATCAGCGAAATGTACGTCAGGGCCTTGAACCGGAACATTTTGCGCGCCTCGAGCATCGAATTGGCAAACGACTGCACCAGCGGCAACGTATACGAAATCATGATCAGCATCGCAATGGCCCATGACGGCGCGTAAGTATCGCCAATCCACAACCGGATGAATTGCCGGCCATACAATAAAAATCCGCCTAAAATGGGCAGCAGGCTGATGAGCGAAAACCGTCCGATGCGGATCATCATCCCGGTCAGTTCTTCGCGCGAGGC
The DNA here is from genome assembly GCA_023457535.1 of Bacteroidota bacterium. Lineage (GTDB taxonomy): Bacteria > Bacteroidota > Bacteroidia > Flavobacteriales > Flavobacteriaceae > Flavobacterium. Next base: position 17,807 of record JAEWLN010000170.1, on the reverse strand, counting down.
CTCAAGTACCGTCATTTGTGTGGCGCGCGGTAAAAATACGCCGGAAATGGCCGTGGAGAACGTGCCGTAATACGTTCCAAGCGTAATCCCGACGCCGTAAATGGCCACTGCCGTAGTAATGGCATCGGGCAAATGCCGCATCTCAGGAACCGGAATGATGCCCAGGATGACTTGTCCGCTCTGCCATTGGAACTGACCAACGATCGCGAAAATAAAAATCCATACGGAATACGAAAAAATCTCTTTCACCAACGGCGATTCGAACCGATGCAAACGGATCCTGACCTTGAGCCGTCTGAAAACGTAAAAAGCGCCCACGGCGATCACCGCCAGGTTTAGCACCGTATCGAGCATTACGATGGCAACTGCATCACCACCTGCAAACAACAACGCTACGACCAGCGCGGACCGCATCAGGTATTTGACAATGTTCAGCGTACGCGGAAAAACAAAATGCTCATACGCCGAACAAATGGCCGTAAATGCGCCGCCCGGCAACGTCACGGCCAGATTGAAAATCAACACGGCAAACATCCATTTGGCCTTGCCGAGCTGGTCAGGCGTGAGTTTGCTGAAAATGGCCCCGAGGTTGAAATACATGAACACGCCGCAAACAACGATCACCGTAGAGATGACGCCATAAATAAGCATGGTGGTGGCCAGGAAATTCTCTTCCCCTTTGCGGTCGCCTAAGGCTTTGTATCGCGCGACAAACCTGACAATGGTGTTGCTCAGGCCAAAATCCAGCACGCTGATGTAACCAATGAGCGCCCCGATCAGCATGTACAAACCGTACTCCGCGTCGCCAAGCATACGAATCATCAGCGGCGTGAGCAACAGCCCGATCGCATTGGTCAGAATGATCGTGAAATAAGATAAAAAAGCGCCTTTTTTGAGTTGGCTCATGGTGATGGTTTTACCGCAAAGGACACAAAGTTACCGTGTTTATTGGGCCTGAAGCTATTTGTATTGTTTTTCGTAATAGTCGAGGTACGCTCCGGAAGTCACGCGCGCCAGCCATTCGGTGTTGGCCAGATACCAGTCGATCGTGCGGTCAAGCCCTTGTTCGAACGTGACCGATGGCGACCAGCCGAGCGCTTTGTTGATTTTCGACGCATCGATCGCATAGCGCAAGTCATGTCCGGGACGGTCCGTCACATAGGTGATCAACCCGCGCGATGTGCCCGGTTCGCGCCCGAGTTTGCGGTCCATCAAATCGCACAGCAGCCGTACCAGATCGATGTTCTGCCATTCGTTGAACCCGCCGATATTATACGTTTCGTGGTTTTTGCCGTCGTGGAATACCAGGTCGATTGCGCGCGCATGGTCTTCCACAAACAGCCAGTCGCGCGTGTATTTGCCATCGCCATACACGGGCAGCGGCTTGTTTTGGATGATGTTGTTGATAAACAGCGGAATCAGTTTTTCCGGAAAGTGGTTCGGGCCGTAATTGTTCGAGCAATTCGTGATCACGTACGGCAGCCCGTAGGTTTCGCCATAAGCGCGCACAAAATGGTCGGAGCTGGCTTTGGAGGCCGAATAAGGTGAATTCGGATCATAGGGCGTGGTCTCTGTAAACAGTCCGTCGGGGCCTAGCGTTCCGTAAACTTCGTCGGTCGAAATGTGGTAAAATCGCTTGCCGTTTGTATCGGACCATATTGAACGCGCCGCATTGAGCAAATTCATTGTCCCGATCACATTGGTCTTGACAAACGCGAGCGGATCGGCAATCGAGCGGTCTACGTGCGATTCGGCGGCAAGGTGGATCACGCCGTCGAATTGGTGTTGCTCAAATAAATCCTGGATGAAATCGGCATCGACAATATCGCCTTTGATAAAAGTATAATTGGCCGACTGATCGATATCGGCAATATTCTCAAGATTGCCCGCATACGTAAGCGCGTCGAGGTTGACGATCGCGTACTGCGGATAATGCGTCACAAAACGCCTTACAACGTGCGATCCGATGAATCCCGCACCACCGGTGATGAGTATTTTTTTCATAGTATTGACTTAAAGGTTGCCATCGGCGCCATGCAAAACGCCTTTGACATCGTATAGAACGGAATGTTCCTTGCGCAAATCCGAAAGGTTGAGCGATAAAAATTCTTTGTGGGACACGCCGAGTATGACTGCATCGAAAGTTCCGGCCGGCAAAACGTTGGTCGTGACCAGATTGTATTCGTGCATGACCTCAGCAGGATTGGCCCATGGGTCGTAAATGGTCACATCGGTTTCAAAATCCCGGAGCGCGCGCACCACATCTACAATTTTTGTATTGCGTACATCGGGGCAATTTTCCTTGAACGTAAAACCAAGCAGTAAAATCTGCGCACCATTGACTTTGATGCTTTTTTTGATCATGAGCTTGACCACCTGCGATGCGACGTATTCGCCCATCGAATCGTTGAGCCGTCGCCCGGCCAGGATAATTTCCGGATGATACCCCGCTTCCTGCGCTTTTTGTGCCAGATAATACGGATCCACGCCAATGCAATGCCCGCCCACAAGCCCGGGTTTGAAATGGAGAAAGTTCCATTTGGTGCCTGCTGCTTCGAGTACCGCGTGGGTATCGATGCCCAGGATATTGAAAATCTTGGCCAGTTCGTTTACAAAAGCGATGTTGATGTCGCGCTGGGAATTCTCGATGACTTTGGCGGCCTCGGCCACTTTGATCGACGGCGCCAGATGTGTGCCGGCGGTGATGACCGAGCGGTACAGAGCATCTACTTTTTGCCCGATTTCAGGCGTCGAACCCGCCGTAACCTTGAGTATTTTTTCGACGGTGTGTTCTTTGTCGCCGGGATTGATGCGCTCAGGCGAATAACCGACGAAAAAGTCGACGTTGAATTTAAGTCCCGATATTTTTTCGAGCACCGGAACGCATTCGTCCTCCGTCACGCCGGGATACACCGTAGATTCGTAAATGACGATATCGCCTTTTTTGAGCACCTTGCCCACTGTGTCACTCGATTTGTACAGCGGCGACAGGTCAGGGCGGTTGTTCTTGTCGACGGGCGTCGGGACCGTTACAATATAACAGTTGCAATGCCGGATCTCGTCGAGCTGGGCTGTGCAATAGAGCCCGTTTTGGTCCGACGGCCCGGTTTTGATCACGGCAGCCAGGTCGGCGTCGCTGACCTCGAGCGTGGCGTCTTTGCCCGATTGCAATTCGGCAACCCGGGTTTGGTTGATGTCAAACCCGACCACCGGATAACGCGTGGCAAAAAGACGGGCCAGCGGCAATCCGACATATCCAAGTCCGATGATGGCGATGTGGTGTTGCATAATGATTCTTATGAGCCGATCGATTGGTAAATAAACCCGATTTCGCGCATGCGCTTTTCGTCGAGCAAATTGCGCCCGTCGAAAATAAAGGCGGGTTTTTGCATGAAATCGTAAATTTTTTGCCAGTCGTAGCCGTTGAATTCGTCCCATTCGGTCAATACCGCGATCGCATGGGCGTTATGGCAGGCCTGGTACGGATCTTCGAACACCGTTACGTGCTTGCGGTTCTTCTCGGGGTTGCGCGATTTAAGGTAATCCAGGTCGGCGTAAACCTGATCCGGTTCCACCTTCGGGTCGAAAACAGCAATCGTCGCTTGTTCGTTGATCAGGTCGTCGGCAACATAAATCGCTGCCGATTCGCGCGTGTCGTTGGTGTCCTTTTTGAACGCCCAGCCGAGGAATGCGATTTTTTTATCGGCCACTGTGTTGTACAGCGTCGAAACGATGTTATTGCCAAAACGGCGCTTCTGGTAGTCGTTCATGATGACCACCTGCTCCCAGTAATCGGCTACTTCATGCAATCCGAACGATTTGCAGATGTATACTAAATTCAGGATGTCTTTCTGGAAACAAGATCCGCCAAAACCCACCGACGCCTTGAGGAATTTGGGCCCGATCCGGCTGTCCATCCCGATGGCACGCGCCACTTCATTGACGTTCGCGCCCGTTTTTTCGCATAATTCAGAGATGGCATTGATCGACGAAACGCGTTGGGCCAAAAACGCATTGGCAGTGAGTTTAGACAATTCAGACGACCATACGTTTGTGGTCAGGATCTTCTCGCGCGGCACCCAATTGGCGTAAATATCAACAAGGGTTTGGATCGCTTTCTGGCCTTCCGGTGTGGTATCGCCGCCAATAAGAACGCGGTCAGGAGCAATCAGGTCCTGTACGGCCGTGCCTTCTGCGAGAAACTCGGGGTTGGACAAAATCTGGAACTGGACGCCGTTGCCGGTGTGGTTCAGTATGCTTTTGATCGCCTCTGCGGTGCGTACGGGCAACGTGGATTTTTCAACCACGATTTTGTCGTCTTTGGCAATACGCGCAATTTGCCGCGCGCACAATTCGATGTATTTGAGGTCTGCGGCCATGCCTTTACCCGACCCGTACGTCTTGGTAGGGGTGTTGACGGAAATAAAAATCACCTGCGCCTCGTGGATCGCTTTTTCGACTTCGGTTGTGAAAAACAGGTTGCGTCCGCGCGCCTCACCAACGATGTCCGCCAGTCCGGGCTCATAAATCGGGATATTGTCGATGTCCTTGTCATTCCAGGCGGCAATGCGCTCTTCATTGAGATCGACTACCGTTACTTCTATGTCCGGGCATCTTTGCGCGATCACGGCCATTGTCGGACCGCCTACGTATCCGGCGCCGATGCAGCATATTTTGGTCACTTTCATTTCGGTCGCGTTTTCGTTTATTTGGGTTATCTGAGGTTGTTCCAATACCATTTTACTGCTTCTTTTAATCCTTCTTTTATTGAAAATTGCGGGTCGTAACCCAGCAATGTTTTTGCTTTTTCGATACTGGCCAGTGAATGCGGGATGTCACCGGCGCGGTTCACCCCGTGAATGACAGGCACTTGCGCAATGGCCGGATCGTATTCAGAGAGGTATTCCCTAAGGTATTCCACAAGGTCATTGAGCGTGGTCCGATCGCCATACGCCGTGTTGTAAACGGTGTTGACCGCACCCGGATGTTGCGTGGACAACGCCCGTTCGTTCATTTGAATGACATTGTCGATATAGGTAAAATCGCGCGAATAAGTGCCGTCGCCGTTGATGACCGGACTTTCATGGCGCATGAGCTGCATGACGAATTTCGGGATTACCGCCGCGTAAGCACCCTTCGGATCCTGCTTTCTGCCAAAAACATTGAAATACCGCAACCCGACGGTTTCCATGCCGTAGTTCTTGCTGAAAATATCGGCGTACAATTCATTGACATATTTAGTGATCGCATAAGGCGAAAGCGGTTTTCCGATCACATCCTCCACTTTGGGAAGCCGCTCTGAATCGCCATAAGTGGATGAACTGGCCGCATACACAAAACGCTTGACGCCTGCATCCCGGCTGGCTACGAGCATGTTCAAAAAACCCGATACGTTGACCTCGTTGCTCGTCACCGGATCGTTGATCGAACGCGGCACGGAACCCAGTGCGGCCTGGTGCAGGACGTAGTCGATGCCCTTTACGGCGGTTTGGCAATCGGCCAGGCTCCTGATGTCGCCTTCGATCAGCGAGAAATTCGGATCCGGCAAGCAACGATCAAGGTTTCGGCGATGCCCGGTCGCGAAATTATCGAGACAAACTACCGCATGCCCCTGGTCCAGAAAGTATTCGCAAAGGTTCGAACCGATGAAACCGGCACCGCCCGTAATCAATATGTTGGAAGGCTTGACCATTAATTGCGCTTGAAAAATAATTTGATTTTTTGCCAAAGCGTGCGTGGCGGCTCTTCCTCATGGTAACCGCCGTAAGCGCTTTTGCCGCTTCCGTAGCCGTATCCGTAGCCATAACCGTAGCCATATCCGTAACTGGTTCCGTATTTGGCTTTGTTCTGGTAACCGTTGAATATGATGCTGATATTGTTGAGCTCGCCGCGCTTTTGGTGGTTGTTGAGCAATCGGATCATGTCCCGTTTGGTGTAGTTCTGGCGCATGATGTACAGGGTAACATCGGCGTATTCTGCCAGTTCGATGGCGTCGGACACCATTCCCGCAGGCGGCGTGTCGAGAATAATGTAATCGTAGCGCTGCTTGAGTTCGCGCATCATTTCGCGCATCGCTTCAGAGATAATCAGTTCCGACGGGTTAGGCGGAATAGGCCCCGATGTGATGACGTCAAGGTACGGGATTTTGGTAGGCTGCGCGATTTCCTCGATCGTTTTTTGACCGATCAGGTAATTGACCACGCCGATCTCATTGGAAATATCGAAATCGTCGAATATTTTAGGTTTTCGCAAATCGAGCCCTACCACCACGGTCTTTTTCTCGCTCAGGGCAAAAACGGTCGCAATGTTGAGCGAGCAGAACGTTTTGCCTTCGCCGGACACAGACGAGGTAAGCATCAGCGTTTTAGACCCGTCGATGGCTTGCTTTTTATACAAAAACTGCAACGAGGAACGTATCGCCCGGAATGATTCGGCCAACGCCGATTTGGGCTTTTCGAACACCGCCAGATTGGTACGCGTGTGCTTGATTCCAACCACGCCGATGATCGGGATCTTGGTCAGTTTGGCGATCTCGTCCGTACTGAGAATCGCGTTTTCGAGAAAGAAAATCACAAAAATGCAAAGTAGCGGAATAATCAGCCCGAGAAAAAACGCCAGAATGTAGTTGATGCTCGTATTGGGTCCGATTTGCCCGCCGCCAATGTCCTTTGCCGGATCGATAAAATGGATGTCCGATAAATTGGCCGCTTTTACAATTTCAGCCTCAGAGCGCTTTTGCAAAAAGGAATTGTAGATGTTGTCGCTCAGATCGTGCTTGCGCATGATGTTCAGGTATTCCTGTTTGTCCTCCGGCAACTGTCTTATTTCGCCCTCGAGCTGCGCGATTTTATTGTTGACCAGCGACAAGTCATACTGAAGGGACGTTCCGGCCGACAGGATGTTTTCCAGCAAAACTTTTTTGACAGCTTCCATCTGGGTGTCGAATTCGCGGAAAATCTTTTCGCTTTTGACCGAATAGGCCAGTTCCGAGCGCTCCATGGAAAGCGAAATGAGCTTGGAAACGTTCGACACAATGTTCGGATCTTCAATTCCCGCCACGGTAGGCGCCGGCAGACGCGAATAATCGACACTGTTGCGCAAATAGGATTTGAGCGAGTTGTAATACGCGATTTTGCGCAAAATGGCGTCCCTTTGGGTATCGTAACCAAATAATTTTTCCGTAAAGGCCGCCCCGCCTTGTTCGAGCTGTACGATGTTTTTACTTCGGTTGAACGATTTGAGCTCGTCGCCCGTCGCCTTGAGTTGGTCGGCCATCGATACGAGCGTCGAATCGATAAAATCGATGGTATTGGTCGCAAACTGGTTTTTGCGGTCGAGTTCTTTTTTGATCAGGATATCGACCGTTGAGTTCAAAAACTGAACGAGTCGCTTTTTGTTCGGGCCCTGCATCGACAGTCTCAGGATGGATGCCGCTTTGGCGTCTATGGCTACTTTGAGCTCCTGATACCGCGCCACGACTTTGTCAAAATCGTTGAATCGGACAAAATATTCTTTGCCTTTGTAAGCGCCCGGGCTGTCGTTGATCTGCAAAGTCCAGTTCAGGAATGGAAGCGTCACCTTTTGCCCCACCTTGAACGTTTGGGTGAAAGTGCCTGGGGCGACGGTGATGCTGCTTTTGGTATTGTCGGCGTAATGGATGACCGATACTTTTTCGGTCTCAAACTGGACATGGACCTGGTATTGGGTTTCATTCAGAAATTTGATGCCTACCAAGGTACCTTCGAGCTGGCCGTTCTTTTTGTCCAGCACCAGGTTAAACGGCACTTCTCCATAAACATCCTGGTAATTGTAATCGCTTTTTTGCAGGTAGTCGACGTAGAATTCGAGCTTGGAAATTACCGACTCATTGTGTGAACGCGACTTGAGCGTCGTGGAAATTCCCTGAACCTGGTCTGAAGTTCCGCCCCAATTGAAAACCAGACTCGTCGTCGAGGTAAAAAACGGGTTGTTCTCTTCTTTGATGGAAACGGTCGTCTCGAGCTCGAATACTTTTTGCTTCCTGATGTTTACCTGATACGCAATGGCAAAAGCAACGGCAAAACTGACCAGGAACCAGCGCCAATAACCAACGATTTTGACCAGGAATCCCTTAAAATCGAAATTGTTGTTCCCACCGCCTTCGAAAAATGAAAAATCTTTGGTATCGATCATATTATCGGTTTAAAAGCAAAAGTGTTGTCGTAATCAAGGTCAGCACAGACAGCACAGTGCCCAGCGATTCGATACCCGTCTTTCCTGTGCCCCACGATTTTTGCGGCAGCGGCTTGACATAAATATAATCGTTGGATTGTACGTAAAAATACGGCGATTGCATGGCCTTGACATCTGTAAGGTCCACGTCGTGCATTTCCGTTCCGTGCGGAAACTGGCGGATGACCGTTACTTTGTGCCGGTCTCCGGTTACTGTAATGTCACCCGCATTGGCAATGGCCTCGAGCAACGTAGCGCGTTCGCGATAAAGCACTTTTGTACCGGGTTCGGCTACTTCCCCGTTGATCGTATAACGCAAACCGGCCAGTTTCACGGTCACAAAAATATTGGCTTCTTTGTTGAAATACTCTTCGAGCAGTTTTTGTTCGACAAGCTGACGCACTTCTTCAAGCGTAAGTCCGATGACGCTGACCTCGTTGAGGATCGGCATGCGGATGTTGCCGTGGTCATCCACAAGAAAGCCGTCAAAGTAGCTCGATTGCTCGGTATAATTCGTTCGCGTCTGGCCCTCGACTGGATTAAAAATGGCTACCAGTTTGGGGTCGATGGCCTTGATCGTGATAATAATGTTGTCGTTTGGCTGTAAGCGGTAAGGTTTGGCCACTACCGGACTGATCGTGCCGATAGTGTCGTTCTTATCTTTTTTTTGCAGGTATACGAGATCTTTGGTCGGTACGCACGATGTAAAGAAAAGTCCCGCGACCGCCAATAAAATCAGTATTGTTTTGTTCATGCTCGGCGCAAAATTTAGCAAACAAAGATAGTTTTTCATTTATAAATACAAAAAAGAACGCCGTTAAATTGAATTAATTGTTTTTGAGCGCATTCTCAAACGGGATGCGTTGCAAAATGGATCGGCCCAACGTGACTTCGTCTGCATATTCGAGCTCGTCGCCAACGGCAATTCCGCGTGCAATGGTCGACACCGTCACGCCTGTTTCCTTGATTTGTTTGTAGATGAAAAAATTGGTCGTATCGCCTTCCATCGTCGAACTGAGCGCAAAAATCAACTCGTTTACGCCCCCCGACCTGACTTTGTTTACCAGCGGAGCAATCGTGAGCTGGCTCGGCCCGATGCCGTCTATGGGCGAGATCTTACCGCCAAGGACGTGATAAATGCCGCGAAACTGACGCGTATTCTCGATGGCCATCACATCGCGCACGTCCTCGACCACGCAAATCAGGCCGTGGTTTCGCGACGGATTGGCGCAAATCTCGCACAGGTCCGTATCGGAAATGTTGTGGCAGCTTTGGCAATACCGGATCTGTTCGCGCATGTCCGTAAGCGCACCGGTCAAAAACGCGGTCTGCTCGCGCGGCTGACGCAATAAGTGTAACACCAGCCGCAACGCCGTGCGCTTGCCTATCCCGGGCAATTGCGCCATTTCGTGTACGGCGCGTTCGAGTAATTTTGATGAAAATTCCATGGCGTAAAGGTAGTGAAAAGCAAAATCTAAATTTCAAGCACCAAAATCCAAATCCCCATTCCAACCCGGGGCATCAAATGCTTAAAATCGGACGATATCAAAATCTGGCGCTCGCAAAATTCCACGGTCCGACAATCCAAAAAAAATAGCTATTTTGCACCAAAATTCTACCCATGTCCTCTACCGCCATTCTGACGCTGATCGTGATTTACTTTGGGATTTTGTTTCTGATCTCGCATGTGGTCAGCAGCAAAAATTCGGACAATGACGCATTTTTCAAAGCCAACAAAAATTCCAGGTGGTATCTTGTGGCCTTTGGCATGATCGGGACGGCGTTGTCCGGCGTGACATTCATTTCCGTGCCCGGACAGGTGGGCTCGCCGGACATTCAGTTCAAGTACTTTCAATTTGTGCTTGGCAATGCCATTGGGTTTATACTGATCGCCAAAGTGTTGCTTCCGCTGTATTACCGCATGAATCTTACGTCTATCTACGGATACATCGAGCAGCGGCTTGGGTTCGTTTCGTATAAAACGGCGGCACTGATATTTTTGATCAGCCGTACGATCGGGTCGGCGGCGCGGCTTTATCTGGTCGTGCTGGTGCTGCAGCGCTATGTTTTCAACGATTTTGGCGTACCGTTCTGGGCCACGGTGCTTATTTCGCTCGGGCTCATTTTTGCCTATACGTACCGCGGCGGGCTTAAAACCATTATCATTACCGATACGCTGCAGACGTTGTTTTTGGTATCATCGGTAATATTTACCATTTATTTTATCTGCGACAGCCTCGATTACAGCCTGCCCCAGGCGTTCACAGCTGTTAACCAAAGCGATTATTCAAAGATTTTCTTTTACGAAGACTGGCTCAAAAGCAATTTCTGGCTCAAGCAGATCCTGGGCGGGATTTTCGTTACGATCGCGATGGTAGGACTCGATCAGGACTTGATGCAAAAAAACCTGAGCTGCAAAAATATTGGCGAGGCGCAAAAAAACATGTTTACTTTTACAGGGATCTTTGTCGTGATCAACCTCTTTTTCCTCAGCGTTGGCGCGCTTTTATACCTGTACGCGGGCAATAACGGCATTGACATTCCGATGGTCGACGGCAAACCGCGCACCGATTTGCTGTTCCCTGAAATCGCGTTCAACCACCTCACGCTGGTTCCGGCCATTGTGTTTTTGCTCGGACTGACCGCGGCCACATTTGCCACTACTGATTCTGCACTCACGGCACTTACGACGTCCTTTTGCGTGGATTTCCTGGGTATGGACAAAGTTGAAAACGCATCCAAAGGCAATATGGTGCGTACGCGTCATGCGGTACACATCGGTTTTTCATTGTTGATGTTTGTGGTGATCCTGATCATTTACCTGCTCAACAGCGATTCGGTCGTGGCGCTGATTTTCAAGATCGCGGCCTATACTTACGGACCGTTGCTCGGACTGTATGCGTTTGGATTGTTTGTAAAATCCAAAACGGTGCACGAACGGTTTGTGCCGCTGATTTGCGTGCTCGCCCCGACGCTTACCTTTGCGATCAGTTCCTATTCGACGGAGTTGTTCGGCGATTATCAATTTGCAGAGGAACTCATTATTGTCAATGGCGCCTTGACGTTTGCCGGATTGTTGCTCATCAGCAAGCCCGCCCAGGGACAAACCAGATTTTGATATTTTGTATCGGCCACCTGAAGCGTTCGCGCAACGGTAAGCATTACCATCATCAATAATTGCCAACGCCCAGCATCACCAACGTACAGCCCACTTCCATCCCGATATTGGCTGAGCGCAGCAATTGGTACAATTCAGGATTTTCTGTACCCGGATTGAAAATCACGCGGTTGGGCTGCAGGGACAAAATGTAATCATAATATTGCTTTTGGTTCTGCGGATTAAGGTAGAGCGTGATGGTATCGATGTCTGTGAACGGGATTTGCTCTTTGTGGATCGGGACGCCAAAAACCTCAGCTTCCTTAACCCCGACGGCTACCACCGGATGACCGTAAATGGTAAGCCTGTTGATGGCCATATACGAATAGCGCGCCGGATTGGCAGATGCCCCGAGTACGAGTGTTTTCTTTTTCATAGTAAGGTTATTCACCTAAAATTACTATCTTTAGGTTGAAAGTTTCTTAATTTCATTGTAAATGTTGCCCTAAATATAATGTGTGGCTCACATTGCGTTGACATCACTTTCAAACCCTGAATCTAATTTTGCATCAAAAAAACATGGAATTATTCATTTACCTGTTCGCCGCGCTTTTTTCTGTTTTGAATCCCATTGGCACCGTTCCGATATTCGTCGGCCTCACGCAGGACGATTCCAAACAGGAACGCTCGCGCATTTCGCTCTGGACGGCGGTCAATGTCGCGATCATCTTGCTCATCTCGTTCTTTATCGGAAAATATGTGTTGGATTTTTTTGGCATCAGCATTGACGCCTTGCGCATTGCGGGCGGCATGATCATCGTTGGGTCGGGGTTTTCGCTGCTGTCCGGCAAATTCAAGAAAACGCGCGGGATCAATAAATCGGTCGAAAATGAGATCCAGAACCGCAACGATATCGCGCTCACGCCGCTGGCCATGCCCATGCTGGCCGGTCCGGGTTCCATTTCACTTTTGATCGCATTTTACCAGGAACACCAATCGACCCCGGAAATCGTATGGTCGTGCGCAGCCATTCTCGCCGTTGCAATCGTGATTTTCATTATTTTGCGCAGCTCGCACTACTTGGCAAAAATCCTCGGCGGATCTGGCATTGTGGCCATCTCGCGCATCGTCGGGTTTATTGTAATTGCCATTGGCGTTCAATATATTGTGAGCGCGGTGCTGAGCATCATCAAAGGCAATTTGATGTGATCAAAGCAGGATGAACGTAATTTCGTCCTTTTGCTTGATCGTGCCGATGAGCTCCTTTTGGAACGTTTTACGCAGCGCTTCAAGTAATTTGGGCTTGATCTTTTTGACCGATCGCGTAAAATTGAATTTGATAAAGATCAATTTGCTGCGGATGGCCTGAACGATCACATCTTTGTGCGGCACGTCGTTCATGTCGTAGTCTTCATCGATCGCGCCATTGGCCAACCGTTGGATGAACTGAAGTAATTCTGCCTGAAACGGGATATGACACTCACATTTCAGCTCGATGGTAGAAGTGTTCATAATGGGTATATTTGGGACTGTAAATGTACGATTTGCGAATATTTACGTGTTATAATATTCGCGCTTTTTGATACATCCGCAAATCCGACGGCAGACCCAAAACGCTAAATCGCAGTAATACAGCCCCTTCAGCCCATCACAACAAACCGACGTTAACAAAATAGGCGTATCGTTGGCCGATTTGTTAAAATAATTTGATGATGGTACTAAACTAAAACCTCCCGGATACCGGGAGGTTAATTCAAAACAAAAAACGAAACACTCAACAGGTCTTTTTGTGGGTTGACCAATTGGTTTGCACAAATATAATCTTTATTTTTAATTGTTCTAAATAAATGTTATTTTTACCCAAACCTGGTTAGCATGAAAAGAGCACTTTTATATTTATGGATTGGTTTATTTGCCGCGCCGATGCATCCGCAATCCAAAAAATCGGAAGACCTCAAAGCGATCAAAGCCATGTGCGGCTGTTATGAAGTGAAGTTCAATTTCGCCGAGACGTTCCAACGCACCAAGGACGAAAAATATGTTGCGTCCAAACCAAAATACGATTGGGGCCTCGAATGGGTCGAACTGGTAGAAGACCAGCCTGATAAAGTGGTCATGCAACACTTGCTGATTGTCAGCGATTCGATGATCGTCAAGCACTGGCGGCAGGACTGGGAATACGAAAACACGCGTTTTTACCAGTTTTTCAAAGACACAAGCTGGAAATACAAAACGCTGTCGCCCGCGCAGGTCAAAGGCCAATGGACACAGCGTGTATTCCAGGTAGACGACAGCCCGCGGTATGAAGGAACGGCCACCTGGGTCCATTCCGACGGCCGTCACTACTGGGAAAATACCACTGACGCGCCGCTTCCCCGACGTGAGCACACGATCCGGAACGATTATAATGTATTGAAACGCACCAACGTCCATGAGATCACTAAAGACGGTTGGATCCACGACCAGGACAATGTGAAGATTGTACGCGATGATGCCGGAAATGACACGGTCCTAGCTTATGAAAAGGGCCACGACACTTACACCAGGGTAGCCGATTCAAAGTGTGCCGCAGCGCAACAATACTGGGCAAAAAACAAAAATCTGTGGAAAAATGTCCGCGACAAATGGACTACTGTTTTCGCACGCAACAAAGACCTGAGCCTCGAACCCACGGTCAACAACCAGCCGCTGTTCATGCATTTGTTCGGGCTTGCCCCTACGGCCGCAAAAGCCGAATCGGACAAAATAATCGATTCATTTGTGAAGAATTGATTTTGTTTCATGCAAAAATCCCGGCCTGCCATCGCGTCCGGGATTTCTATTTTGCAACAAAAAATAGGTTGATTCTTTAATTTTTAGGCAGGAAAATCTCCGCCATCATGCAACGTGCACTCCCGCCGCCGCAGGCTTCGATCGTATCGAGGCTTGAGCTCAGGATGGTCGCGTGTTTTTCCAGACGTGCCATTTGGTCCGGCGTCAGGCTTTGGTGAGCCGCGGCGCTCATGACCAGGTAGCGCTTGTCATCGGTGCCGCGCACTTCGAGCATGTTGCCTGCAAAACTATTGACTTGTTCCTCAGTGATCAGAATGATTTCCTTACCGTCTCCCTTGAGATTCTCGAGTACGTTCTTGCGTTCGCTTTTGTCGTCGATGCAATCTGCGCAGATGACGGCAAACGTTTCGCCCAAACACATCATCACATTGGTGTGGTAAATGAGTTTGCGCTCGCCGTTAACGGTTTGGAACGCCTCAAAAATTACGGGCGCGAGGTCGAAATCCTCACAGAATTCGATGAACAATTCCTCGTCCGCGCGTGGGGACAATGCGCAATAGGCTTTGCCGTTGGCGCGGTCGAGCAGCAGGCTCCCCGTTCCTTCGAGAAAATAGCCGTCGGTTTCCGCATCGGTGTAATCGATGATGTTCTCGATCTGGAATCCTTTGTCTTCGAGGATGTCAAGGATCTCCTCCCGCCTTTCTTTGCGGCGGTTTTCGGCGAACATCGGATACAGGGCCACATCGGCGTTCTCGTGAAATGACACCCAGTTGTTCGGAAAGATCGAATCCGGCGCATCAAGTTCCGGAAGGTCGTCGACGACGGTCACATCCACGCCTACCATGCGCAACTTTTGCACAAAAGTGTCGAATTCTTCCTGCGCGCGCGCATTGACCGTTTCCGGCGAGAGCCCGTCGAGGACTTTTTGATAGTAGTTGTTGACGGCCGTCTGTTCGTTCATACGGAACGCTACGGGCCGGATCATTAATATGGAATTGGTGGTTTGTTTCATTTGTAACAGTTTATAATTAAAGATCAAGGTTTCAGGTGGCGGCGGATTCGTTCACCAAATCAACGTAAACATGAAACCTTAAACGTGTTTGCGTGAGCGATGGCAGCGGCATCCTTTTGCGGCCGACCGCAGGGAGGCCGTAAAAGATACAGCGGACAGCGCGACGGCGCCACAAACGTATCGTTTAGACCGGAGCTGTTCGCCGGCACGCCCAAAAAATCTAATCCCGGATCAAAGGCAAGGTCGAACAGCGCAAAAGTCCTTCCTGTTTGGCGATTTCAGCGTACGGGATCTCTTCGACCGTGAAGCCGTTCTCGCGCAGCCATTGGTTGAGCCGCGTGAAATTGCGTTCGGAAACGACGACCTCGGGCGAAATCGAGAAAATGTTCGAATTCATATTGTACATTTCGTCGCGCGTGATGTGGAACAGGTTGTCCATTCCAAAAATATCGACGAGCTGCCGGTATTCAGACTCGTTGCAAAATCCGCCTTTGTAAATGATGGCCTTGTCGTGGCCCACGGGCTGGAAACAGCAATCCAGGTGCAGGGCATTGTCGCGTGCATCTTCCCACGATTTGACCAGGTCAAAGGTCAGTATTTTTTTGTGCGGGAACAAATTCCTGACAAAGTCGATGCCCGCCTGGTTGGTGCGCGCGGTCTTTACTTGCGGATAATCTTCGCCGCAATAGGTTCCGATGAAAATATAATCGTTGTACAGGATCACGTCGCCGCCTTCGATATGGATCTTGTCCTTGTCTTCGATGCGCACGAACTTGGCCGGATCGATCTGGTCGATCACATACTGGATGGCCGGAAATTCTTTGTCGCGCTCCGGCAGGATTCCGGCTTCGATGATGATGTCGTCGATCACAAAAGCGATGTCGCGCGTGAAAATCTGGTTTTCGTTGGCCACCAGTTCCGGACGGTACACTTTGACGTCGTATTTTTGGAACACTTTGTTGAACGCTTCCATTTCAGCGACCATGTCGGCTTCTTTGGGATACGTTCCGGCCAGGATGTGTTCGAGCGATTTTGGGTCATAGGCGTCTTTTGCGGCAGGCGTCGGGCCATTGCTGAGCGCAGTTCCGAGTACCACGGCGCGCAGGCGCGAGGTTTCATTCTTTACATTTAAGGATAGCATAAAATTGTATTTACCGGCTCGTGGAAACGGGCCGTTGGCAAATATAGCAAATGCCCTCCGAATCCGAAAACGTTATCGCTGTTACCTTTGCGTTAATTACCAGTAAAAAAGCCTTCCGGGTGGAAAGCTTTTCAAGATTAACCTATCGTTGTTTGAAATTAGCCGGTCAGGAATTGTCCTGTTGCGGGAAGCAATGCACAAAAAGGGAAATTATCGCAATGAGAGCAGGATTTTTTGAGTCATGGGGTCTTTTTAAAACTTACTAAATGTAGTGAAAAATCTATTTATTTTTCAGGTTGTCAATAAGTTATATAAATTTTTTTCTACCCGATCTGTAAAACAAAAAAGCCCTGCAAATGCAAGGCTTTACTAATCCATTATTTATCTCAGCGTTTGTCCATATCCACATACGGACGCAGCGGATAACCGGTATAAATCTGGCGCGGTCTTCCGATAGGCTCTTTGTTGACACGCATTTCTTTCCACTGTGCGATCCAGCCCGGCAAACGCCCGATGGCGAACATCACGGTAAACATTTCCGTTGGGATGCCCAATGCGCGGTAAATGATGCCGGAATAGAAATCAACGTTCGGGTAGAGTTTGCGCGATACGAAATAATCGTCGACGAGCGCGGATTCTTCAAGGCGCTTGGCGATGGCCAGTACCGGATCGTCCACACCCAGCGTACTGAGCACTTCGTCGGCGGCCTTTTTGATGATCTTGGCGCGCGGGTCAAAGTTTTTGTAGACGCGGTGACCAAAGCCCATCAGTCGGAACGGATCGTCCTTGTCTTTGGCTTTTGCGAGGTATTTGTCTGCATCGCCGCCGTTTTTCTGGATTTCTTCGAGCATTTCGAGAACGGCCTAGTTTGCCCCACCGTGCAGCGGGCCCCAAAGTGCCGATACGCCTGAAGAGATCGAAGCGAACAAGCCTGCGTGCGACGAGCCCACCATGCGCACGGTAGAAGTCGAACAGTTCTGCTCGTGGTCGGCGTGAAGGATGAACAATTTGTCGAGCGCGTCGATCACCGTTGGGCTGGCTTTGTAAGGACCTGTCGGGAGGGCGAACATCAGGTGCATAAAATTCTCGACATAACCTTTGGTATTATCGTAATAGTTGAGCGGGTAGCCCATCATTTTGCGGTACGTCCAGGTAGCGATCACGAGGAATTTACCCATCGTTTTGCAGATCGCCTCATACATTTCCTTTTCATTGTCTACGTTGACCACTTTAGGGTTGAACGCCGTGAGTGCGCTGGTGAGCGAGGAAAGCACCCCCATCGGATGGGCCGTTTTCGGGAACCCGTCGATGATGTTCTTCATCTCCTCGTTGATCAGCGTGTATTTGCGGATATCATTCTCAAACTGCTCCAGTTGTTGTTTGGTTGGCAACTCGCCAAAGATGACCAGGTACGACACTTCGAGAAACCCGGCCTTGTCCGCAAGGTCTTCGATGGCATAACCGCGGTAACGCAGAATGCCTTCCTCGCCGTCGAGAAACGTGATTTCACTTTTGCAAACACCTGAATTCTTGTAACCTGGATCCATTGTGATGGCCAGCGAGAGATCGCGCAG
>JAEWLN010000169.1 GCA_023457535.1 Bacteroidota bacterium | reverse complement strand
CTGCTCTACGGCCTGCGTGGACGTGATCCAACTGCCGGAAGAGGAGCAAAAAGCGATGCGTCGCGGGATCAAGAACGGCAACATGATTTTTAAAAAAGGCAAGTCTGAGGTGCTTACATTTAAAAATTCGGCCAACGGAATCACCGGAACGGCCCCGACGACACTCGAAAAGCGAACCAAAACCCAGGAACCGCGCGTTAAAAAAACGCTGATCGGCAAAGGCATCCACTTTTTTCCCAAAGCTTCGATTGCGCAATTCCTGATTGAAAACGGCACGCTTTGCAACGGCGACAAAATCCTGATATCGGGACCCACAACAGGCGAGCAAATCCTGACCGTGGCAGACATTTACGCCGATGATGTGCCGGCCACAACCGCTACGGCGGGTCAAACGGCGAGCTTTAAAGTGGATTTCCGGATCCGATTGTCGGATAAATTGTATAAATTAGACGCCTGATCTTCCCGATGGACATCTATAAAATCCTAAAATTCAACAACGCCATTAAAAGCCACCGGATCAAGTTCCTGGGGCTGTGGCTGCTCAGCGTGCTCAAACGCCGCTATCTGGCCATTCAGCTGGATCCGGTGCTTGCGTGCAACCTGCGATGCAAAATGTGTTATTTTACGGACAGCGATTATGTGAAGCAACACATGAAAGGGATTTTTAAGGAAGAGGACCTTGAGGCGCTCGCGAATGTCAATTTCAGGCATGCGCTCAAATTGCAGATCGGCTGCGGCGCAGAACCGACGTTGTTCAAGCACAACACCAAGCTGATCGAGATTGCCAAACGCCATAAAGTGCCGTACATCAGCATGATCACCAACGGCAACTTGCTTGAGTGCAAAGACGTTTCCGATTTTGCCCATGCCGGGCTCGACGAATTCATTTTCTCGCTGCACGGCGTTGAAAAACAAACCTACGAGGATTTGATGGACAAAGGCAGTTATGAAAAATTCCACGATGCGCTCGGTTTTATCAATGACCAGAAAAAAACGCATCCGAATTTGCGATTGCGCATCAATTACACGTTCAATCAGGATAACTTCCACGAGCTCGAGCGCTTTTTTGACGTGTACGGCCAATATGCGATCGATATCATCCAGTTGCGTCCGATCGACAAAATCGGCGAAACGGCTTACAACAATTTCAGCCTTAAAAACATTGAGTCGGATTATGTGCGCGTCTCAGAAAAAATGCAACGAGAGGCCGTCAAACGTGGCATTACGCTGTTGTATCCCAAATCGATCGCGCGCAATGAATCGCAGTCGCTGATCGTCAAAACGGACAACAACAGTTCCTACCTGATGCCTTATACCTATTGTTATGTGTCGCCAAAATTCTATTGGGCAAGCGACTTTGACTGGCGCAATGAAAGCTGGCAAGCGTGGCAAAAGCGCAAAAAATGGAACCGCGAATTGTTAAAAAATGTCTTCATTTCCAAAACCGAACTCGATAAACCCAACCGGAACATGCTCAACTACTCGGTTGAAATCAATGGATAAATCGCAGGTCGGTCATCGTCTGCCGCGGCTTTGGACTTTCGATACCGTATGCCGGACATTCCACTTTTGACGTTCGGACTTTCAAACTAAAATACTATCTTTACGCACGAATCAAGTACGAACTTAAGCCGCCACGCGGCACTGCATATATAACATGGCATGTACAAGTTGCTCAACCTCTACCGGCGGTGCGCCTAAAGGTTGTAAGAACAATGGCACCTGTGGCACGGACAGCTGCAACAAACTCACGGTCTTCGACTGGCTCGCAAACATGAGCCTTCCCAATGGCGAAGCGCCTTTTGACTGTGTCGAGGTGCGTTTCAAGAACGGACGCAAGGAATTTTACCGCAATACTGAAAAACTGACGCTTTCTATGGGCGATGTTGTGGCGGTTGAAGTTTCGCCGGGACACGACATCGGGATTGTCACCCTTACCGGTGAGCTCGTTAAAATCCAGATGAAGAAAAAAGGCGTGAACCCCAATGCGCCCGATATCCATAAAATTTATCGAAAGGCCTCGCAAAAGGATATCGACATCTGGTCCAATGCACGCGATAAGGAAGAACCGATGAAAAAGCGTGCGCGCGAACTGGCGATCATGCAAAACCTGCAGATGAAGATTTCAGACATCGAATTCCAGGGCGACGGATCGAAAGCGACCTTTTATTACACAGCCGAGGACCGCATCGATTTTCGCCAGCTCATCAAGGATTTTGCCCGCGAATTTTCTACGCGTATCGAAATGAAGCAAGTGGGTTTCAGACAGGAAGCCTCAAGACTCGGCGGCATCGGATCCTGCGGACGCGAATTGTGCTGCTCCACATGGCTGACAGATTTCAGGAGCGTGAATACCTCTGCGGCACGCTACCAGCAACTGTCGCTCAACCCGCAAAAACTCGCCGGCCAATGCGGCAAGCTCAAGTGCTGCCTCAATTATGAACTGGATACGTACATGGATGCTTTGCAGGAATTTCCTGACTTTGACGTCAAGCTCCAAACGGAAAAAGGTACCGCTGTCTGCCAGAAACAAGACATCTTCAAAGGCCTGATGTGGTTTGCGTACACCGATAATTACGCGCACTGGCACATGCTCAAGATCGAACAGGTCAAAGAAATTATTGCCGAGAACAAACAGAAAAACAAAGTTTCGTCGTTAGAAGATTTTGCATTCGAAGTTGAAATCGAACCGGTGCAAACGTTCAGCAATGCAATGGGCCAGGAAAGCATCACGCGTTTCGACCAACCCAAGCGCAAGAAAAGCCGCAACAAGAACAAGAGCAAGCAAGGTGCCGAGGCGCGATCGGGCGAAAATCCACGCGGCGGAGCCCCACAGAACCGCGAGGGTCGGGGACCGCGTCCGGAGAAAAAACAGGGCGGCAACCGCGAACCACGACCGGATCGCGCGGCCAAACCCGCTGAACCACGCTTGGGGAACGCGCCCAAACCGCCACGTGCGGAAGAACGCGCACCGCGTCCGGAAGGACAAACCGGCGATCGGCCAAACCGCAACCGGAACAAAAACAGGAGAAAAGGAAATAATCCGAACAAAGGAAATGATTCTGCGAGTTAGCATACTTTTTTTGACGCTTGTTTCACTGCTCTCGTGCGACAAAAAACGCGTTTTCGACGAGTACCATTCCGTGGGTAAAGCGTGGCATCAGGACAGCATCGTGAGTTTTGAGCTCGCTAAGATCGATACGACCAAGCGGTACAATTTGTTTTTGAACGTACGCGGCAATGACAATTATCCGTTCAGCAATCTGTTTGTGATCGTATCGCTTGAACAACCAGGCGGACTCACCACGGTGGACACGCTCGAATACCAGATGGCCGCCCCGGACGGAACGCTGCTTGGCGAGGGTTTCACCGACGTCAAAGACAGCAAGCTCGTGTACAAAGAAAATGCAACATTCAAATCCGGCACCTACAAGGTCCACATCCGGCAGGCCGCGCGTCAAACAGGCAAGGTCGCCGGGGTAGAGCGGTTGCCGGGGATTACTGAAGTAGGTTTCCGCGTTGAAAAAACCGAATAATATGGCTAAACCAAAACATACAGAAAAAAGCCTCGATTATTACAAAACGGCGTTTTGGAAAATCTTCCTTTACGGCATGGGCGCCGTGGCGTTGTTCTTTTTGCTCGCCTCATGGGGTGTGTTTGGCGCGATGCCGTCATTCGAAGACCTCGAAAATCCCGATTCGAACCTTGCTACGGAAATCATATCGGCAGACGGCGTGACGATCGGAAAATTCTACAACGAAAACCGCACCATGGTCAAGTATTCAGACTTGCCCAAGCACCTGGTCGACGCTTTGATCGCTACTGAAGACGAGCGTTTTTACGAACATTCCGGCATTGACGGACGCGGAACCATGCGCGCAGCCCTGAGCCTGGGAACCAGCGGCGGAGCCAGTACACTCACGCAACAGCTCGCCAAATTGCTGTTCCACGGCGAAGGATCGAAGTTCTTTTTGTTCCGGCTTGTCCAAAAGGCAAAAGAGTGGATCATTGCAATCCGCCTCGAGCGGCAATACACCAAGAACGAAATCATCGCGATGTACCTGAACAAAGCCGATTTTGTCAATACGGCCGTGGGCATCCGGTCAGCGGCCAAGGTCTATTTTGGCAAGGAGCCGCGCGATCTGACCATTGAGGAAAGTGCGATGCTGGTAGGAATGCTCAAAAACCCATCGCTCTACAATCCGGTCCGACGCATGGAAAAGGTCAAAACCCGGCGCAATGTAGTACTCGGGCAGATGGTCAAAAACGGATTCCTCGAAGAATCGGCCAAAACCTCGCTGTCGAAAAAACCGATCGAGCTCAAGTTCCAACCCGAAAGCCACAAAGAAGGTCTTGCGACGTATTTCCGGGAATACCTGCGTGATTTCATGGGCAAATGGGCCAAGGAAAACAAAAAAGCCGACGGATCGGAATACGACATCTACAAAGACGGGCTCAAAATTTACGTCACGCTCGATTCGCGCATGCAGCAATACGCAGAGGAAGCCGTGTACGAACACCTGGCCAACCTGCAGCAGGAGTTCGACTCCGAACAAAAGAACAACAAGAACCGTCCGTTTTTGCGCCTCAACGAACAGGAAACAGAAAAGCTCATGCGCAAAGCGATGAAAAATTCAGACCGCTGGCGCCAGATGGAAGGACAGGGAAAATCTGAGGCGGAAATCGTCAAATCGTTTGGCGTGAAGACCAAAATGAAGATTTTTACCTGGAAAGGCGAACGCGACACAGTGATGACCCCAACGGACTCGATCCGCTATTACAAAGGATTCCTGCAATCGGGCGTCATGGCGATGGAGCCATCCACAGGCCACGTCAAGGCATGGGTGGGCGGCAACAATTACAAATATTTCCAATACGATCACGTAGGCCAGGGTGCGCGTCAGGTGGGCTCGACATTCAAGCCGTTTGTGTATGCCACAGCCATCGAACAGCTCAACATGTCGCCGTGTGATTCGATCATCGACTCGCCGTTCACGATCCCTAAAGGACGCCACAACGTTACTGAAACCTGGACGCCGCAAAACTCAAACGGCGAATACCGCGGCATGGTCACCCTTAAAAAAGCGCTCGCACTTTCAATTAATACCGTATCGGCCAAGCTCATTGACAAGACCGGGCCGGAAGCCGTTGTGGAACTTACGCACAAACTCGGGGTACATTCGCAAATCCCGCCGCAGCCGTCCATCGCGCTTGGTGCGGTGGAAATTACGGTACAGGAAATGGTCGCCGCATACAGTACTTTTGCCAATGAAGGCGTTTATATCCAGCCGCAGTTCATCAGCCGGATCGAAGACAAAAACGGCGTGGTCATTTATGAGCCGGTCGCCGAATCGCATGACGTGCTCAACAAAGACATCGCTTTTGCGGTGGTCAAACTGTTGCAGGGCGTGACCGAAAGCGGATCGGGTGCCAGATTGAGAACCCAGGGCGGCGGCCATGGCTACAACCGTGTCACGGGTTATCCTTATGCGTTCACCAATCCGATCGCGGGCAAAACAGGAACGACACAAAACCAGTCCGACGGTTGGTTTGTCGGCATGGTGCCGAATTTGGCCACAGGCGTTTGGGTGGGTTGCGAAGACCGTTCGGCGCGGTTCAAATCGCTGGTTTACGGACAGGGCGCGACATCGGCATTGCCTATCTGGGGCCTTTTCATGGAAAAATGTTATGCCGATAAAGAACTGAATGTCTCCAAAGGCGAGTTCGAACGTCCGAAAAACCTGTCGATCAAAGTGGATTGCTGGGTGCCGGTCAAAGACACCACCGATGCGGAGTTTGAACAGGATACAGACGAATTTGAACTTTAAGTCAAATGTCGGAAGTCCAAAGTCGAATGAAACCCGTTCGACGTTTGACATTTGACGTTCGACAGCCTGCGTTAGGGATAGCAGCGGAAATCCTTTTTTGTGCATCGAATGTTTCTACATTTTGTAGAATTTGAAGCAAAAAAGATTGCAGCGTATAGCCCGACCCGCAGGGAAACGCCCTAAAAAATATGATGATCAACAAAAAAGTAAACTCAGTACAACAAGCACTTGACGGGATCGCCGACGGGCAAACCATCATGCTTGGCGGTTTCGGGCTTTGCGGGATTCCGGAGAATTCGATCGCCGAACTCGTGCGCAAAGACGTCAAGGATTTAACGTGCATTTCCAATAACGCCGGTGTAGATGATTTTGGACTCGGGCTGCTGTTGCAAAAGCGCCAGATCAGGAAAATGATTTCGTCTTATGTGGGTGAAAATGCCGAATTCGAACGTCAGATGCTCTCGGGCGAACTCGAAGTAGAGCTTACCCCGCAAGGCACGCTGGCTGAAAAATGTCGTGCCGCACAAGCCGGAATTCCCGCATTTTATACGCCTGCCGGTTATGGGACCGAAGTCGCCGAAGGTAAGGAATCGCGCGAATTCAACGGCAAAATGCACATTCTTGAACACGCTTTCCAGGCCGATTTTTCGATCGTCAAAGCGTGGAAAGGCGATGAAGCGGGCAATCTGGTGTTCAAAGGAACGGCCCGCAATTTTAACGCCCCGATGGCCGGAGCGGCAAAGATTACGATCGCAGAGGTCGAGGAATTGCTTCCCGTGGGCGCGCTCGATCCGAATGAAATTCACATCCCGGGCATCATGGTGCAACGCATCTTTAAAGGCGAAACATTTGAAAAACGCATCGAACAGCGCACGGTACGCCAAAAACAATAATTCCGATTCTTAAATGAAAAAAATATTCCTTCCTTTCCTGGCAGTTGCCGGGCTGGCTGCCGGATGTGGCGGCGACGCTGAAGATCAGGTCATCGTGCCGGTAAATACGTGCGCCAATGCGGCCGACTTTTCCGTCACGCAACAAAGCGGGAACGTTCTGCTATCGGTGACAGACAGCAATGATCCTTTGTATTATCAGGTTTCAGCCATCATTGCGCAGTCCGACAACAATCCGGAATACGGAACGATGCTCACCTTGAATTCGACCTCAGAAAGCGTATCGGCCACAGACCTTAATTTATATCCCGGACAAACGTACCTGATTTACGTGCGCTCTTTTTGCGATGACAACAACAAAAGCGCGTGGTCTGCACCCAAGACTTTGCAATTTGCAGACTATTGCGGTTCCCCGACAGATTTGGGCATGACCCTGACCAGTGAAGGCATTGCATTCAAATGGAATGAAAATGACGAAGCAACGTCCCATTACCAGGTAGCGTTCGGCGTGCAAGGTTTTACGCTGGGCAGCGGAACGATCCAAAACACCAACAGTCTTTATTTTGCCGCTCCGATGACGGCCAACACAACATACGATTTTTATGTACGCTCGTTTTGCACCGCCGGGACGGGTTGGAGTTCCTGGTCCGGACCGTACACGTACTTTTCAGAATACAACCAGAATCTGTGCACCCAACCAAGCAATGTTCACTATACGCAGCTCAGCCCGAGCCAGGCAAACTTTACATGGTCTTACAACGGCGAGAGCAATTTTGAATATGCTTTGGTGGGCGGCTCACAAACAATCAGTAACGCGACGATTTATACCATCGGAACAGGTGGAACGCCTACGTTTACAGGACTGTCCAATTGGGCGCAATATACATTTTACGTACGCGCGGTTTGCGCCAACGGCAATCGCACGCCGTGGTCCACAATCCTCGTCGATTTAAATTAAAAATTATGGCACTCGGAAAAGAACAAATCGCACAACGCATTGCCAAAGAGGTCAAAGACGGCTATTACGTCAACCTTGGCATCGGGATCCCAACATTGGTGGCCAATTATGTCCGTACCGATATTTCGGTCGAATTCCAAAGCGAAAACGGCGTGCTCGGAATGGGTCCGTTCCCGTTCGCGGGTGAAGAAGATGCAGATATCATCAACGCCGGAAAGCAAACGATCACAACACTGCCGGGCGCAAGTTTTTTTGATTCTGCGTTTAGTTTTGGCATGATCCGCAGCCAGAAAGTAGACCTGACGATCCTTGGCGCGATGGAAGTGGCGGAAAACGGCGACATCGCAAACTGGAAGATTCCAGGCAAAATGGTCAAAGGAATGGGCGGCGCGATGGACCTCGTGGCGTCTGCAGAGAACATCATCGTCGCGATGATGCACGTCAACAAAGCAGGCGAATCGAAAATATTAAAGCGTTGCACATTGCCTCTCACGGGCGTGGGATGCGTCAAAAAGGTCGTGACCGAACTCGCGGTCATGGAAATCACGCCAAATGGTTTCAGACTGCTCGAACGCGCGCCGGGCGTTTCGGTGGAGCACATCATCGCTTCTACCGAGGCCGATCTGATCGTGGAAGGCGATATACCGGAGATGGCCATCGGATAATAAGGCCACCGTTAAAAAAAAATCCCGGATGACATGATGCCATTCGGGATCTTTTTTTTACAGACCAAACTGCTTAAAATGATGGTCGAGGTGTTTGTACTGCAACACGCCCCATTCGTGGTCGTCCATCGTCCCAAAAAACGGATGTTTCCTATTGACAATAACTTTAGGGCCGACGGTGCCAAATTTGCGGATCGCCTCGAGCAGCACTTGTTTTTCGGCTTCAAAGCCCGGATCATGTTCGATTTTGAATTGCGGCGCGGTGGGAAGGTTTTTCTTGAATTCCGCACTTTTGAGGAAACTTTTTTTGGCCATTTTCCCGAATAAGAATCCGATGAGATTGCGTTTGAGCACCAGTTTACCGTCGGCCACATCAAGCGGCTTTTGGCAATGCAGCACCATTTGCGCGGCATTCATCTTACCCCAAACGGGTTGGTTTTGCGCTGTGAGCTGGTGCAACCGTTCCTGCAGCGACGCATTGGCCTGCGGATCAAAAATGTCTGTTTTCATGTGATTTTGATTAATGATTTATATTTAGTAGTATGAATCTGATATTGTTACATCCGAAAACGTGTTTTATCGGCTTTCTGGGATGATTGCGGAAAAAAAGCGGCGGTTTGGCGCATCCTGCGTAAAATTGTATCAGTATTACGTGCAAGATGCCGTGATCCCGAACCTCAAAAACGCATCGGATATGAAAACAAAATTACTTTTTTTAGTCGCTTGTTTGTGTAGTGGAGCCGGTCTTTCGGCACAAGAATATCATCCGTTGCTCGAGCAGCCCACCTGGGTGGTTTACGATTGGGTATCGTGCTGCCGCCCGCCCATTACCAAAGTGATAGAAGCGCCCGTGGATGCCGTCATCGGATCGCATACTTACAAAAAATTCGTCGATCCGTTCCCGCAATGGAGCGTGTCGCCCAGTGTTTTGATGGACACCATTTATCTGCGCGAAGATGCCGATGCGCGAAAAATCTATAAAATCGTCAATGGCGCCGACGAATTGCTTTACGATTTCAGCCTTGAAACGGACGATGAAATTACGCTTAAAGGGGTTGCGTTCACTGCCACGGTAGACGAAATAGCCGTAAACGCAGGTATGCGCAAACGCATCACGCTCAAATCTGTTCCGCTTTTCAATGGCGGCCATGTATACCAGACCTGGATTGAAGGCGTGGGTACGAATGCGCATCCGTTCTACCCGGACTTTTTCATGTACGCACCCGTCTATTCAAGTGGCGGCGGCTACCGCGTGTACACCCAATGCAGTTTTCTGGGCAGCACGCATGTGTTTGGCGATCCGGAATATTGCGGCGCATTCGCACCGCTCGGAACAATGGAGCATCAGGCTACCGCAGGTGTTTTCTTTTCGCCCAACCCGATGGGACAAACTTTATTCATCGATGCAAGCCAGGCGCTCGACAACGCACAGCTCAATCTGTACAACGCCAACGGCCAGTGTGTGCGCCGGGTATACCACCTCAACGGCAACAAAATTACCGTTGCACGCGAAAACCTCGCAAGCGGTCTGTATCTGGCGGAATTGGTCCAGGATGGAAAAACTATAAAATCTGCAAAAATGATCCTGGATTAAAAGAACCAGCTCGCCACAAAAATCGCGGCAAAAACGCAAATCAAATCAACGAGCAGCATGGTGCTGAGTACATAGCGCGTATTCTTGATCTTGACCGATCCAAAATAAACCGCAATGACGTAAAACGTCGTCTCTGCGCTGCATTGGAAAATGCAAACCAGTCTTCCGGTAAACGAATCCGGCCCGAACGTACGCATGGCATCGATCATGAACCCGCGCGAACCGCCTGAAGAGAATGGTCGCAACATGGCTACAGGAAGTGAGTCGGTGATTTGTTTGGACACGCCCATCTGCGAAAAGGCAAACGAAATCCAGTTGCTGATGATTTCGAACAATCCGCTGTTTCTGAACAATGAAATCGCGACAAGCATGCCAAGGACATACGGAAAAATAGTTACTCCGGTTTTCAATCCGTTTTGCGCGCCGGCTACAAAAGTGTCGAAAATGGTCGTATCGGCCGCGGTAAATCGCTTTTCGCGCATCCACGAAAACACCAGCGTAAAGCCGATAATCCCTACGAGCATCAACCCTGACAAATTTGATGTGAAATAATTCTTGCCTACCAGATCAAGCGCGTTGATGTAAAACAGCAGTCCCACGATTGCGCCCATAAGCGCCATGAGCCCGATCACGAGCGATGCGCTCCTGAAATTGATGCGCTGCCTGATTCCCACAATCAAAAATGCCGCTACGGTTCCAATAAATGAAGTGATGATGCACGGCAACATGACATCTGCCGGATTGGCCGCATTTTCCGCCGCGCGGTAACCAATGATAGAGGTCGGGATCAGCGTGAGTCCGGCCGCATGAAGGCACATGAACATAATTTGCGGGTCCGATGCGCGGTCCTTATCGGGATTGAGCTCTTGTAAACTTTGCATCGCCTTAAGTCCGAACGGCGTTGCGGCAGAATCCAGGCCGAGGAAATTCGCGGCAAAATTAAGCGTCATGTACGAAATCGATTCGTGGTTTTTGGGCACGCTCGGAAAAATCTTGACAAATACCGGACTGAGCCCTTTGGCTAGTTTTTCGGCCGCGCCCGAGAGGATCAAAAGCTCCATGAGCCCGCAAAAAAAGGCGAGGTAAGCAATGAGCGGGATAATCAGATCGATGATGGTGTTTTTGCACGTGGGCAGCAAACCGTCGGATTTTTGGACGCCGCTGTATATTTTGACCGTTTGGTTTTTGTAGACAAAAGTCGTATCGGCGTCCGAGGTGTTTCGGTTCAAGACAAACGTCCGATCTGCGTTGGCAGCCATACTATCGGCCACAAAACGCGGAACATCCTTAAGGTATTTTTCGCCGATGAGAATGGGTTCGTCCTTTTTTCCGTTGAGGATAAAGTCGATGGTATAATGGTTTCCGGCAAACAAGCCGATGATGATAAATGCGATCGACGAAATAAAAATCGCGAGCCAGAATCTGCTTAAAACCATGGTGTATTTTTTCGTAAAAGTAACGCTTATCGGTTTGGGTTGGAAATTTTTTATCGTTTTATCAGATTCTCCACACAAAATGCGCAACCCTACGTTAATTTTATATCTAAACCTACAATAAACCGGCACGCGAACCACAATTGCGTATATTTGGAAAATTTTTGAAAACCCAAACATTATTTTGAAAAATACCACTGCTGCTACCTTAAAAACCATAGGCGCGTTTTTGCTGCCGGTGCTGATGCTGCCTGCCTTTGCGCAGAATGCCAAACAAGTCAAACAAATTACCCGCCACTATGATTTCGTTGCGTTGGGCAATCTCGAAAAGGAACTCGCACGCGAGGCCAAGATCCAGAAAGCCAAAGCGATTGAAGCCGCGCGTATCAACGGATGGCCGATCCTTCGTCCGAACGGGCACGGCGAATTCGACGAACTCATGGCGCTGTCCGACGACGGAAAACCTATTTACTACTCGCTGGACAACGTCAATGCGGCAAAATCCACGCGTGCCAACCACCTTCATTCTGGCGGCTCACTGGGGTTGAACCTCAACGGACAAGGTATGTTCTCAGGGGTTTGGGACGGCGGCACCACACGGGTATCGCACCAGGAATTCGGCGGGCGTGCCACGGTAAACGATGCTGCCGGAACCCTTAGCGCGCATGCGACACACGTATCCGGCACAGTAGCCGCATCAGGCGTACAGGCCAATGCAAAGGGAATGGCGCCGCAATCCACGGTACGCACTTACGACTGGAACAGCGATTCGTCCGAAGTGGTCGCCGAGGCTGCCAATGGCATGTTGCTGTCCAACCACTCTTACGGAATTCCGGTTGAGAACGCGCCGGGCAGCTGGTTTATGGGCGCGTATTCAGGAGCGGCACGAACAGCCGACCTCATTGCGTACAACGCGCCGTATTACCTGATGGTCTTGTCAGCGGGAAACGATGGCAATGCGAACAATCCGTCTCCGATGACGCCTGGATATGACAAACTCACAGGCAACAAAACGGCCAAAAACAACCTCGTGGTTGCCAATGCGCAGGATGCCAACGTCGACACGCAGGGCAATCTGGTCAGTGTTTCGATCAATTCAAGCAGCAGCGAAGGTCCAACCGATGACCGCCGGATCAAACCGGACATTGCC
This sequence comes from Bacteroidota bacterium, assembly GCA_023457535.1. GTDB lineage: Bacteria > Bacteroidota > Bacteroidia > Flavobacteriales > Flavobacteriaceae > Flavobacterium. Next base: position 75,317 of record JAEWLN010000169.1, on the reverse strand, counting down.
GGCAACGGCTCGGGCGTGACCTCATCGACCTCGAACAGTAACACCTCGTACGGATCAATGAGCGGCACATCGATGGCCTCACCCAATGTGATGGGCACGCTGATCCTTGTCCAGCAACATTACAACAATGTCACCAACCGATTTATGAAATCGGCGACACTCAAAGGACTGGCCTGCCATACGGCCGATGATCGCGGAAAAGTAGGTCCTGATCCGGTTTGGGGCTGGGGATTGCTCAATGCCAAAAAAGCCGCGCAGACCATTTCACAAAACGGCTTGCAGTCGTGGATTTCTGAAGAAACGCTCCTGCAAGGACAAACCTTTACGTTTACCGCCGTATCAGACGGAACCGCGCCGTTGCTCGCGTCCATTTGCTGGACCGACGTTCCGGGCACGACCGTAAACGGAACACTCAATGGCACGACGCCTGCACTGGTCAACGACCTGGACATCCGGATCTCTAAAAACGGCAGCACGTTTTACCCGTGGAAATTGCAAAGCGACGCCAACGCACCGGCCATCGCCTCAGAGGATAATGCCGTGGACAATGTCGAGCGCATCAACATCAACAACCCGGAAGCGGGCACTTACACCATTACCGTGACGCACAAAGGCACGCTGCAAAACGGTCCGCAGGATTTTGCGTTTATCGTAACCGGGCTTTCATCGGCAATTGGCGTGACTTCATTGTCCGATGAGCAAACGGCTTGTCTGAACCAATCTGCTACCTTCCAGTTTGGATTTGCCAATACGGGCGCATCTGCGGCAACGTTCAGCGCATCGGGGCTTCCCGCGGGCGCGACAGCTTCTTTTTCACCGGCAACGATGACCACATCGGGGAATTTTACGATGACGGTATCGAATTTGCAAAATGCAGTCCCGGGAATCTATCCGGTTGCTGTCATTGCGGGCAACGGAAGCGAAACGGAAACCAGAACCGTGATGCTCAAAGTGTCCAGCGCGGACTTCGCCCAGGTAGCCGCCGTAGCGCCAATCAATGGTCAAACCGGCGTTTCTCCTGGTGTATCGCTGACGTGGACCGCCGCAAATGACGCGGATTCCTACCATGTACAAGTGGCCACGGACGCTGCTTTCAACAACATCATTACCGATGCAACATCGAACACCACCAGTTACACCCTTACCAATCTCGACCAGGCAACGACCTATTACTGGCGCGTATTTGCCGCCAACCAATGCGGTGAAGGAACCCAGGCTTTGACGTTTTCGTTCCAAACCGGCGAACTGGTTTGCAACAACAGTTTCGAGCCCATGGATTACGCCAACGCGGCCATCAACGATCAGGCGAGCGGCATGGCGATTTTGCAGTTTGAGGTTTCGGGAAATATGACCGTGGGCGATATCAACGTCGAGCTCGACATTACCCACAGCGCCATTGGCGATTTGACCGTCACACTCGAAGGGACTTTTGAAATGGGTTTCCCGCGTGTGATTTTGTTACAGGAGCCGTGCGGCAACAGTCAGGGAATTGATTGTACAATTGACGATTCCGGTGCTCCGGTAAGTTGTACAGCGGGCGTTCCGGCACTTACGGGAACGGTCCGGTCGACACAAAACCTGAGTTTCTTCAACAACAAGCCGGCCAACGGCGTGTGGTCTATTTATGTCACAGATCCACATGTGGGCGACGGCGGCATAGTCAATTTCGCAAAAATCAACTTTTGTACGGTGCAACCTGCCTTGGGCGTGTCCTCGAGAGAAGCCATCGATTTTGGCGTGCATCCAAACCCGACGACAGGCGTTGTGAACGTCACGCTAGACGGACCATTATCGGGTCAGACGCGATTGACATTGTATGATTTGCAGGGACGGCATATTTTGTCCCAAAATGCGGTCGGCAATGCAGAAACGCTTCATCTGGACCATCTGCAAAATGGCATCTATCTGCTGTCGGTCGAAAACGGCCAGCGCAAGACGACCAAGAAAATTGTTCTGAACCGTTGATCGGAGAAAAACGAACCAGAAACCGGAGTTGATGCTCCGGTTTTTTTTCAAATGTGGAGAATTTCATCGCCGACGAGCAACTCCTCGCGTCGGAGCCTCAGGAATACCTGAGCGGTGGCGACCACGTCTTTTTCACAATAGGTCACAATGCGATCAATGTCTTTGTCCACGTAATATACATGTCCTACCTGACTGCCGTCGATGTCGCCTTTTGAAGATGGAATGCCCAAAATCTTGGTCAGCAACTTGAGTGAAGTAAAGTGTTTATAATCCCCGAATTTCCATAACTCAAGCGTGTCGAGATGCGGAATTTCCCATGGCTTCCTGCCAAATAAATTCAGTTTATCCGGCATTGGAAGCCCGTTGATGATCAGGCGCCGGGCGATGAACGGTATGTCGAATTCCCTGGCGTTGTGCCCGCAAAGCAAATGTTGCGGACCGTTAAAGTGATTGGCGAGCAGGTTGCAGAAATCTTGGAGGATCCTGACCTCGTCGCCAAAAAAAGAAGTCACGCGAAAATGTCGTATGTCCGCCTTGAAGGTAAAATAACCCACGGACAGGCAAACGATTTTTCCAAATTCGGCCCAGATTCCGGCGCGCTCATAAAAGTCTTCGGGCGTATACTCATCGCGGCGTTGGTACTGGGTTTTTTGTTCCCAGAGCTGCTGCCATTCGGGGTCAAGGTTGTTGTAGTGTTCCTCGCATGGGACGGTTTCGATGTCGAGAAACAGGATATTTGTCAGATTGATTTTGTGGATCATGGCGCAAAATTAAAGTTTAAATGTAGAAAGTTTTGTCCAGAGTTGGTTACAGAAAATCTGTAGTTTTGAACCATGGGAATAAAATTTTTGTTGCCACAAAACAAAGCATTTACGCCAAATTTACTAAATAAGCGCCGTCAAACGTTATACCTTGCAAACCCCGGAACGCGCCGTGGAAGTCGGGTTGGAGAAATCGGGTTGACGCCCGCCGGCCATAAAAAAAAGCGCCCGAAAGCGCTTTATAATTATTTAAGGTCGAACCGATCGGCCTCCATGATCTTGGTCCAGGCCTTGACGAAATCGTTGACGAATTTTTCCGCGGAATCCGATTGTGCGTAAACCTCGGCAATGGCCCGTAGTTCAGAATTAGAGCCAAATACCAGATCGGCGCGCGTGGCCGTCCAGCGGATCAACCCGGATTTACGCTCGCGGCCTTCGTAGAGTTCTTTATCGGCGGTACGCGCAGTCCAATGCGTACCCATGTCGAGCAGGTTGATAAAAAAGTCATTGGTCAATTGCCCCTGACGTTGCGTGAGCACACCGTGTTTCGAGCCGTCGTAATTGGTGCCGAGCGCGCGCATTCCACCCACAAGCACGGTCAATTCCGGTGCGGTGAGTCCCAAAAGATGCGCTTTGTCAATAAGCAATGCCTCGGTCGATGCGGAGAATTGGGCTTTGCGGTAGTTGCGGAAACCGTCGGCTGCAGGTTCGAGATATTGGAATGACAGCACATCAGTTTGCTGTTGGCTGGCATCCATCCTGCCCGGTCGGAACGGCACTTTAACAACTTGTCCGGCGTCTTTTGCAGCCTTTTCGATCCCGGCATTTCCGGCCAGAACGATCAAATCGGCCATCGAGATTTGTTTGCCCGATGCGTTGAAATTCTCCCGGATACCTTCCAGCGTAGAGAGCACTTTGTCCAATTGCTGCGGGTTGTTGACTTCCCAGTTCCTTTGCGGTTCGAGCCTGATGCGCGCCCCATTTGCCCCGCCGCGTTTGTCCGTGTTGCGGAAGGATGATGCAGATGCCCATGCCGTTGACACGAGCTCCGATACTGTCAACCCGGATACGAGTACACGCGCTTTGAGATCCTCGGCGTCATTGTCATCGATCAACGCATGGTTTACGCGTGGAATCGGGTCTTGCCAGAGCAATTCCTCCTGCGGTACTTCCGGACCCAGGTAACGCTCGCGCGGTCCCATATCGCGGTGGATCAGTTTGAACCATGCACGCGAAAAGGCGTCGGCAAAGGCATCGGGATCGTTGAGAAATTTGCGCGATATTTTTTCATATTCAGGATCCACACGCAGCGATAGGTCCGTGGTCAGCATTGTGGGGAGCCTGTTTGGACCGCCGAATGCGTCGGGAATGACCGGCTCGGCATTTTTGGCCACCCATTGGTGCGCGCCGCCCGGGCTTTTGGTCAGTTCCCATTCAAATCCGAACAGGTTCTCGAAAAAGTCATTGCTCCATTGCGTAGGCGTTTTGGTCCAGGTCACTTCGAGCCCGCTGGTGATGGTATCAGGGCCTTTGCCCGATCCAAAACTGTTGCGCCATCCAAATCCCTGCATTTCCATATCTTCCGCCTCGGGTTCCTTGCCCACGTGGTCCGACGCTGCGGCTCCGTGCGTTTTGCCAAACGTATGCCCGCCGGCGATGAGCGCCACGGTTTCCTCATCGTCCATGGCCATGCGCGCAAAAGTGTCGCGGATGTCTTTGGCCGCGCGCAACGGGTCAGGGTTGCCGTCCGGACCTTCGGGGTTGACATAGATCAATCCCATGTGTGCTGCCGCAAGTGGTTTTTCGAGATCGCGCGAATGGATTTGTCCGTCCGCCTGTTCATCGGACGACAAAACGCCGCGTTCGGCCACGCCTTCCACTCCATGACTGTAACGCTGTTCGTTCCCGAGCCAGGTTTGTTCGGCACCCCAGTAAACGGATTCGTCGGCTTCCCATACATCGGCCCGGCCTGCGCCAAAACCAAACGTCTTAAAGCCCATCGATTCGAGCGCAACATTGCCCGTGAGCACGATCAGATCGGCCCACGAAATCTTGTTGCCGTACTTTTGTTTGATAGGCCACAGCAAACGCCGGGCTTTGTCGAGGCTGACGTTATCGGGCCATGAATTCAGCGGTGCAAAACGCTGCAGTCCTGCGCCGCCGCCGCCGCGTCCGTCAAAAACGCGGTACGTTCCGGCACTGTGCCATGCCATGCGGATGAACAACCCGCCGTAGTGGCCAAAATCGGCAGGCCACCAATCCTGTGAGTCTGTCATCAGGGCATGTAGGTCTTTTTTGAGCGCAGCGTAATCGAGCTCACGGAATGCCTTGGCATAATCAAAATCTGGAGCCATTGGATTGGACGCCGCCGTATTTTGCCGAAGAATATTAAGTTTGAGTTGGTTTGGCCACCAATCGTGGTTTTTAGTGCCGCCGCCCCCAACAGATTGCTGGTTGTGGAACGGGCATTTCGAAAGGTTATTTCCGTGTTCCATAATGTTGATTTTTGTAGTTTGCCTGATAAAGGTAACGGTTTTGCGCGGAGTATCACCATCTTATGATTTGATATTGTCATAGCCGTTGTCGATGTCAGATACAATACCGATTGGAAATGCCTATTGGCGAAGCATTTTCAGGCTCTCACTTACCCACACATCAAAATCCTGGCTTTCCGGTTTTCCTACATCACTTCTGATCATGCGGTGTCCAAGTCTTACAATGATCACATTGTCTTGCGGAATCACAATAGTATATTGCCCGAGGTGGCCGCGCATGTAAAAAATGCGTTTTCCTTCGCGTTCGGCCAGCCACCAACCATAGCCATATTGCGGCGAATCGGGGAAGCGCGGCACAATGGATTTTGCGACGAATGCCGAGTCGATGATCTGACGGCCGTTCCATTTCCCAAACTGGCGGTACAATTTGCCAAACCGGGCAAAGTCGCGTGCATTTGAGGCCACGCAGCAATACGCTTTGACGGTCCCGCCGCGATGATCGGTTTGCCAGAGCGCGTCGTTTTCAGCGCCCATCGGCTGCCAGAACTCCTTGGCTATATATTGGGACAATTCCTGACCGGTCGCCTTTTGGATACACATGGCCAGTAATTGGGTATTGCCGCTCAGGTATTTGTAGCTTTTGCCGCTGGGTTCGATGCGCTTCATTCCCAACGTCACGGCATCGAGTTGATCGTCAAAATAAGCGCGCGTAGTTACCGAGAACGGACTGTAATAACTTTCGTCCCAATCCAACCCGGAGGCCATCGACGCAAGGTCGCCTACGGTCAGACCACCTTTTGCATCGGCATATTGCGGGTAAAAATCGGATACTTCCTGATCCAGACTGCGAATCCTGCCTTGCTGGATCGCCTTGCCGAGCGCAGCACACACCATGCTTTTGGCCATCGAGAACGAGTTGGACCTGGAGTCTTTGCCGTAACCGTCGAAATAATTCTCGCTCCAGATGCTGTCGTTTTTGATGATCAAAAAAGCAACGGTTTCCATCTTTTGGTGCCATTCCATCATTTTGGGCGTCATCGGGACGGCATTATACGCCGATGACACCGGCCAGGGCTGCGGTTGGGCACTTTTGGGCATCACGCGGTTGTCAAAATATTTGTAGTCGTCCAGGAACGCCGTTTTGTGACCGTTCATATAAACCGTTCGAATGCCTTTGATCAGGTAATCGTAATCAAAAATATAAAGGGCCGCCACGAGCAACAACACGATGGCGGTAAGCGTCAGGATGATTTTTTTGAGGATTTTCATATCTGTAGGTCTAGATTTCCGCATCAAATAGCGCGTGCTGCCCCGATGGATTCTCGTGTTCAAGCAACCATTTTTTGCGCCACAAGCCACCTGCGTAACCCGTCAAGGACCCGTCGGTTCCGATAACGCGATGGCACGGCACCACGATCCACAAAGGATTTTTCCCATTGGCCGATGCTACGGCGCGGATGGCTTTCACATCGCCGAGCTTTTTGGCCAGTTCCAAATACGAAACCGTCTTGCCGAACGAAATCTGCAACAGCTCGCGCCAGACATTTCGCTGGAATGCGGTACCCTCGGGATTGATCCGGAAAGTAAAATCGGTGCGGCTGCCGGCAAAATATTCGCGCAATTGGAAAACGGCTTCCGTTAGCACGGCGGGAATTTCATCGGAACATTCTACGGGTTCATTGCAAACGGAGATAACCGACACGCCATCGGCATCACCGGTAATGCGCGCGGGTCCTATCGGCGATTGGATATAAACGGTTTCCATGTTTTAAAAATAGGCAATCGGCGGACGGCAAACAAGAGAAGTTTGAACAATTTACAGAATAAATATAACCCCGGACGGCGGGTGAATCGGTAATTTGGGAATACTAAATCCAAGTATTATGAACGCATCCAAACTCATTGGCATTGTATTGATCGTCGCCGCAGTCGTTTTGGCTTATTTTGGCATCAACACCATTGCGGCAAACACCGAATCGTTTAATTTTCTGGGCATCAAAGTCGATGTTTCCGATGAATCCGGTCAAACCAAAGGCATCATTTACATCGGACTTGCCGTGCTGGTGTTCATTGGCGGGATCTACACGCTCAACAAAGGCAAATCCTGATCCCGCGAAACCGGAATGACGATCCAGAATGTCGCGCCCTTGCCCACAACCCCGGAGGCAGTGATCCGTCCGTGATGGTTGTTGACGATTTTGCGGCACAGCGCCAGCCCGATACCGGTTCCTATGTATTCATTCTTGCCGTGCAGACGATGGAAAATGTTGAATATTTTCTCGGCGTATTCGGGCTCGAACCCAATGCCGTTGTCCCTGAACCCGATCTTGCAATACGTGAGGGCAACGTCCAGATGTAGCGCCGTGACCTCATCGGTCGTGACTGGGCTTGTAAATATTTCGATGACGGGCTTTTTATGCTCGCTGGTGTATTTGAGTGAATTGGACAGCAAATTGCCAAACAGTTGCGACATCTGAAGCGGAATGGCATTGATCACCGGCAAGGCTTCCATTTGGATGACGGCCGATTTTTGCTCGATCGACAACTCAAATTCCAGGAGAATTTCAGCCATGACATCATTCAGGTCTACACGCTCGAACCGTTCGTTGAGATCTGACAGTCGGGAGAACGCCAGAATGTCGCTGATCAGCACCGACATGCGTTGGGCCGATAGACCGATTTTATCCAGATAACCCTGCGCTTTAGCCGGCAATGGCCCAAGTTGGCTTTGCAGCATTTGCGTAAAAATGGTGATCTTGCGCACAGGTTCCTGTAAATCGTGCGATGCGATGTAGGCAAACTGCTGCAGTTCGAGGTTGTTGGACTCAAGCGATTTGTTGGCCAGCGCGAGCTCGGCATTGGCTTCGCGCAGTGCGCTGGTGCGTTGGTTGACCTTGAATTCGAGTTCCTGCTGGAGCTTGCGGTCTTTGGTGATGTCCTGGGCCGTTCCGCTCAAAAACTGCGGGCTTCCCCACTGGTCGTAATACACCTGTGCATTGGCGCGGATGATGCGTTGCTGTCCGGTAATGCGGTTAATGATAGGATGTTCGTTTTGGTAACGTCCGTCGGCGCCGGGCCGGATTACCGCTTCGATGGCTGCTGCAACGCGCTCGCGGTATTCTTCCGGCAGCGGATTGAATGCCTCGTCCATCGATTGGGTCGCGTCGTTAAACCCGAGCCAATCCTGGAACCGGTCCGAATAGACAAACCGGCCATTTTGGATGTCCAATTTCCAAGTGGAGAGCTCGGCGAGTTCGATCGCATTTTCGAGCGCCTTTTGCGTATCCTCAATTTTTTTGCGCGCGACAAACTGCTCGGTGACGTCCTGTGCCGTGAGAATGATGGCGTACACGTCCGCCTGGTTGTCGAGCAGCGGCGTATAAGAATAATTGTAGTAGTGGGTTCGCATCTGCCCGTCGATGGTCAGATCCACGCGTGCATCCCGCGCCTCATAAGACGTGCCCGAAGCAAAGACCTGATCCATGATCTTGACCAGTCCCTGCCCGATAAGCTCCGGCACCGCGTCTACATATCGCATTCCAATGACCGATCGGTCCTTGCCCAAATACCCGAGCAGAATATCATTGGCGACCTCGATAATCATTTCGCGGCCCTGAAACAGCGCCACACCCATAGGCGTATCGGAAATGATCGAGCGGAATTTTTGCTCGTTGACTTCCACGGCCAGGCGGCTTACGACTTGTTGGGTAACATCGGTGGCGACCACCAAAATACCTGTCACGGCTTCCGATGCGTCGAGTTGGGGCTGGTATGTAAGATCTACATATATGGTTTCGATGCCCGTGCCGCGCTTGAGCTTGACCGACACTTCAGAGGCCGTAAACGGAATTCCGGTAGTGTAGACACTGCGCAACAATTCGTCAAATCCCTGGCCTTCGAGTTCCGGAATGGCCTGCATCAGCGGCTTGTCGATAATGCTTTGAAGCGGACGGTCGACGAGTTCGCAGTAAAACAGATTGGCCATCCTGAAAATAAAGTGTTCGCCTTCGAGCATGGCAATCCCTACCGGAGCCTGTTCAAACGATGCCAGTATGCGGCGCTGTTGCTCCTCGATAAGCCTTTGCGCATTGACCTGTTGGGTGACATCGACGGCCATATTCAGCACGCCGTAGATTTCACCGTCGGCGTTCATGAGCGGTTTGTAAGTGAAGTCAAAATAATAATCGCGGATTTCGCCGCCCACTTCGAGTTGCGCGAACGCAGACTGATCGGTATAGGCGATGCCGGTGCGGTAAACGTTCTGCAATATCTGCGGAAACGGCTGCGTGCTGATTTCCGGCAGCGCATCGAGCACGGGCTTTCCGATTACTGACCGGTCCTTGCCCCAATATCCGATCATGATGTTGTTGGCCACGCTGATGACCATTTTGGGCCCGACAAACAAACACGTAGCTACCGGCGCCTGCTCGATAATCGACCGGAACAAAACCTCGCTGTCAGCAACGGCCTTGCGTCCGGCGACGATTTCATCGATGTCCATACAAAATCCGGAAAATCCGGCGTAATTGCCCTCATCGTCATAAAACGGATCCCCGCCCGCACGACACCAAATGATATTGCCGTCGTGTTTGCGCAACCTGAACATCGCATCGTAATGCGTACGCGTTTCGATTGCGGTAATGTACAAAGACTGCACAGCCTGGCGGTCTTCAGCGACGATGGCATTTAACCAGCCGCCGCCCAGCAATTCATCGTAGCGCACGCCTGTCCATTCGATCAGGGCGCGGTTCAGGTAGGTGATATAGCCGTCTTTGTCCGATAACCAAAGTCCTGTTGGGGAACTGTCCGTGACGTTCCTGAAAAAATTCTCGCTCTCCCGTCGTTCTTTGTGGAGTTGGGTTTGCGCTTCCTCGAGCGCTTTTTGCTGGGTTTCATTAATGGTGATGTCACGCACGACACCGGAGAGTGCCACCATGTTTCCCTCCGCGTCGTTCACACGCGCCCCAACTATGGAAAGTCTTCGTACGGACCCGTCGGCCCAAATTACGCGCGGTTCGTAGTGAAATTCGCCTTTTTCGACGCCTTCGCGCACGGCCATCACACGCATGTACTGGTCTTCCGGATGGATGTGCGTGATAAAAGCGTTACGTGACATTTTGCGCTGCGCCGCATTTCCCGTCATGAGGTAGGCAAATTCGGGCGTATAGTCCATCTCGTCTGTAAGCGGGTTGGCCTTGAAAAGTCCCAATCCGACGGCTTTGATGGTCAGGTCCGTGAGTTGCCTCGCCTCGGCTGCCTCGCGCTGTGCATGCACCTGGGCCGTAACATCTTCGAGCGTGCCGTTAAAGCGAAACAGCGTGCCATCGTCGTTGAAACGGGCGCGGCCTTTGGCGATGACTTCGCGCATTTGGCCTGTTACGGGATGGATAATGGTGTAAGCAATGTCGTATTTGCCGTCCGATCCGGGCGCGACCGCTTTGTTGATGGCCTCGAGTACGCGCGGACGGTCCGGCTCGTCGATCGATTCCAGAGCGAGTGTAAGCGGAACGTCGTCATCGGCGGTTAAACCGAACCAATCCTTAAGACGCGTATTGGCAGTGACTTTTCCGGTGGCGGGATTCAAGTCCCAGGCGGCGAGTTCGGCCGCTTCAAGGGTGAATTCAAGTTCGGCCTTGCTTTCGAGCATTTCAGCCAGACCGACGATTTTTTCTGTGGTTTCGACGCAAACCACGTGAACACCAACTACGGTTCCTTCGTGGCTGTACACCGGGCTGTAACTAAAAGTCCAGTATACGTCCTCCATGCGGCCGTTGCGGAAAATGGGGAGCAATAAGTCCTCATACCACACGCTTTCGCCGGTGGTCATTACTTTTTCAATGAGCGGATGGATGAAATCCCAGATTTCCGGCCAGCAATCTGCGCCGCGCTGCCCCATGGCCAAAGGATGTTTGCCTTCGATGCCAAGACTGGGACGGTATCCGTCATTGTAGAACTGGATCAGTTCTTGACCCCACCATAAAAACATAGGGAACTTGGACGAAAAAATCGTCGCGACGGCATTGCGCAATTCAAGCGACCAACCGGACGGATCCCCGAGCGGTGTGGCCGTCCAATCAAAATGGCGCGCCAAAGTCACGCACTCGCCGTCTCCGCGAAGAAAATAATAGGTCTCGTTACCCGTGTCCAAATGCCGCTTTTTAAAAAAATACCGTTAAAGGTAATGTTTTAATTCACACGCCGGACGCCGGGTGGCTTATTTTAGATGGCTGTAAATATATGCCTCGAGCGCTTCGAGTTCCTGATTGGACATGTTTTTGGTAATGGCAAAATTGGTTTGCATGACCGCAAACTGGCTTGGGTCTACGATAGGTTCTTCATTGCCTTTCAGGAATGAAACAATGTCGCCGTTTTGTTCTTTGTAGATCCGGGCAATTTCCACAATGCTCGGCCCGACGATCTTCTGGTCCGGTTTGTGGCACGCAAAACAATTGCCTTTGGAATCAAAGAGTTCCTGCCCGAGTTCTACGGGCGTTTGGGTTGTGGCCGTTGCCGATTCCGGATACAGGATTTCTTGTTCCTGCTGCTTTTTGCACGAGACCAGAACGAAAAGGGCCGATAAAAGTAAAATAACGTGTTTCATAAACTGGATCATAGCCCGGATGGCAGCGGCATCCTTTTGCCTGCGCCTTTAGCGGGCAAAAGATACAGCGAACAGCCGGATCAGCTTCTAAAAATTATTAATTGTTCAACAGTGCCGCGGCTTCCTTGGCAAAATAGGTTGAAATAATGCTTGCGCCCGCGCGTTTGATGCAATACAATTGTTCGATCATGATCTTGTCGTGATCCAGCCAACCACGTTCGGCAGCGGCTTTGATCATTGCGTATTCGCCTGAAACGTGATAAACCGAGACGGGCACATTGACGGCGTTTTTGACTTCGCGCACAATGTCGAGGTATGCAATTCCGGGTTTGACCATGACGATGTCGGCGCCCTCTGCCACGTCGTGCAGCGCTTCTTTTATCGCTTCGATGCGGTTGGCGTAGTCCATCTGGTACGTTTTTTTGTCTTTTGGAACCTGTTGCGCATCGACGGGCGCGGAATCGAGTGCCTCGCGGAACGGGCCGTAAAACGCCGAAGCGTATTTGGCAGAATAGCTCATGATGCCTACGTCGTGATGCCCGTTTTGTTCGAGCGCTTTGCGGATCGCGAGAACGCGTCCGTCCATCATGTCGCTGGGCGCTACGAAATCGGCGCCGGCCTCGGCATGCGAAAGGGACATTCTGGTGAGCGCGTCAACTGTGGCGTCGTTGACGATCTGGCCTTTCTCGATGATGCCGTCGTGGCCGTAAATGGAATATGGATCGAGCGCGACATCGGGCATGACGATCATCTCCGGTACGGCGTCTTTGATCGCCCGGATCGTTTGCTGCATCAGACCGTCCTTGTTCCAGGCTTCTTTTCCGGTGTTGTCCTTGAGATTTTCCGATACTTTGACGTAAATATTTACTGCACGAATGCCCAGATCCCACGCTTCTTTGACCTCGCGAATGGTGTGATCGAGCGAATGGCGGTAAATGCCGGGCATGGACGCGATCGGGATGCGGACGTCTTTGCCCTCGGCGATAAACATCGGCAGCATGAAATCCTGTGGTGAAAGCGAGGTTTCGCGAACCAGCGAGCGGATGGATTCGTTGGTTCTTAGTCTTCGGTCTCTTTGTAGTGGAAACATAGTCTTTTATTTTTTAGGCGAGCCAATCCATGGGTTGGGCCAGCATTTTTATCAGTTTTTCTTCGTCGGTGCCCGGTTTGGGATGATGGTCGTAAACCCATTGCACGTGCGGCGGCAAACTCATCAGTATGCTTTCGATGCGGCCGTTGGTCTTGAGCCCGAACAGCGTGCCTTTGTCGTGGACGAGGTTGAATTCGACGTAGCGTCCGCGGCGGATTTCCTGCCAGGTGCGGTTGGCGTCATTGTATGGCAAATCTTTTCGCCGGTTCAGTATCGGAATGTAGGCCGATGTGAAGCTGTTACCCACTTCGGTTACGAAATCGTACCATTGCTGCATCGATATTGCCTCGGATTTTTTGCAGTAATCAAAGAACAACCCGCCGATGCCGCGCGCCTCATGGCGGTGTGCGTTCCAGAAATACTGGTCGCACTGTTTTTTATATTTGGGATAAAACGCCGGGTCGTGTTTGTCGCAGGCGGTTTTGCAGGTTTGGTGGAAATGGACCGCATCTTCTTCAAACAAATAATACGGCGTGAGGTCCTGGCCACCGCCAAACCATTGGTCGATGATATTGCCGGCTGCATCGTACATCTCAAAATAGCGCCAGTTGGCATGTACGGTGGGCGCCATAGGATTTTTGGGATGGATGACAAGCGAGAGCCCGCACGCAAAAAAGTCGACATCGCCTACGCCGAACATCTGCTGCATCGAATCGGGCAGTTTACCGTGTACGCCTGAGATGTTGACGCCGCCTTTTTCGATGACGGCACCGTTTTCGATCACGCGCGTTCGCCCGCCGCCGCCTTCAGGGCGTTGCCAGAGGTCTTCGCGGAATTTGGCCGATCCGTCGCTGGTTTCGAGCGCGTGGCAAATTTCGTTTTGCAGGTTTTGGATGTAGGTGTAGAATTGGTCTTTCATGTGGTGGGTTTTGGGATGCTGAACTTGTTTCAGCATCTAAGTGCGGGGCTCCGCAAAAAGTTGTCGTTGAACCGGTCCAGATGCTGAAACAAGTTCAGCATCCCCCATCAATACTCCTTTACCGCGTCAATAAACGCCTTGGCGTGATCCACCGGAATGTTCGGCAAAATGCCATGCCCGAGGTTGACGATATAACGGTCTTTGCCAAACTCGTCGATCATCTCGCGCACCATTTTTTTGATCACCGGAATCGGCGAGAGCAAGCGCGACGGGTCGAAATTGCCCTGCAACGTGATCTGTCCACCGGACAAATACCTCGCGTTTCTTGCCGAGCATGTCCAGTCCACACCCAACGCCGACGCCTTCGATTTTCCCATTTCATTAAGCGCAAACCAACAACCTTTTCCAAACACGATCACATGCGTCAACGGCGCAAGCGCTTCCACGATCTGGTTGATGTATTTCCATGAAAATTCCTGGTAATCGACCGGTGAAAGCATGCCGCCCCACGAGTCAAAAACCTGTACAGCATTGACGCCCGCCTCGACTTTTTTCTTCAGGTAAGCGATGGTCGTATCGGTGATTTTTTGCAGCAAAACGTGCGCGGCTTCAGGGTATTGGAAACAAAATCCTTTGGCCGTGTCGAAACTTTTCGATCCTTTACCTTCGACGGCATAGCAAAAAATTGTCCACGGCGAACCCGCGAAACCAATCAGTGGCACCTCATCGTTGAGCTTTTGCTTGGTCAGTTTGATCGCATCCATGACGTAGCCGAGCGTCTCGTCGATATCGGGCACAATGACCTGCTCGACATCCTGTGGCGTACGGATCGGATTGGGTAAAAACGGTCCAACCGATTCTTTCATCAGAACCTCTATGCCCATCGCTTGCGGCACCACAAGAATATCGGAAAACAAAATCGCCGCATCGGGCGCAATCCGTCGAATCGGTTGCACGGTAATTTCTGCGGCGAGTTCCGGCGTCTGGCAACGCGTAAAAAAATCGTATTTGTCGCGCAGTTCGCGGAATTCGGGTAAATAGCGTCCGGCCTGGCGCATCATCCACACCGGTGGACGGTTGACGGTTTCGCCGCGCAGGGCTTTGAGGAAAAGGTCGTTTTTTATCATTTTTTGTCAAATGTCGAATGTCATTGTCGAACGAAGGCCCGACCCGTCAATCGTTATGGATGGTTATTTTTTGGATAATTCAATATTTCAGTTCATTAAAGCCCGACGGTTGACGTTCGGCCAAAATAATTAATCGTTTGTATGATTGTATTTTCCACCGATGGCAAGTGGGCCACCACTATTTTTTCACAAATTCCTTCCAATGCGCGGGCGGTGGTTTGTCCGATGCAAAAGCAAACCGCATCACCCATGGCATTTTCCGATACAAAACTGTGTACCGCCGACGGGCTGAAAAACAAAATACCGTCAAACGATCCCACCTTATGCGGCGTGAGCGCCGTGTGGTACACGTTGATTTCGTTAAGCCGCACGCCCGCTTGCGTTAATGTGTAAGGCAATTCATCGCGGCGCATATTTCCCGAAAAAAAAGTAAAGCTTTCCGATGGATAATCTGATGCAATGATGCGCGCGAGTTCACTGCCGTAATCGGCGGTTTCCTGCACCGTAAATCCGATTTCATCAAGCAGATCAGCGGTCTTCTGGCCTACGCAAAACACCGGTTTTCTCCTGATGTGCTGAACATCGGGATGTGCGGCGAGCGCTTTGACGGCATTACAGCTGGTGATGATCAGGTTTTCGGCGGTGTTTTCGAGCGAAAATTCCAACGGCGTCACACGGATAAAATCGGCTTCCACGACTGAAAAACCGGCGTTGAGCAAAAATTGCCTTTGGTTGGACTTCAATATTTTAGTCGACAGGATGCGCATTATTTTTTAAGGTCTTTTCTGATCCGGGCCATCAGTTCGTGACCGCCGCTCTGAAGCGCATTCTCGGCACATTGGGCACCAAAATGCTCGTAATCTTCAACGGCGCACGATTTTTCGATCAGGATCTTCTCTTGTCCGTCAAGTGAGCACAAGACCCCTCCAAACCGGATCTGCGCGTCGATGATCTCAGCAAAAGCGCCAATCGGTGCGGTACATCCGCCTTCAAGGGTACGCAAAAATTCGCGTTCAATATGCGTACAGATTTCGCTCGGATTGTCGTTGAGTTGCCCGATGGCATCGCGCGTGAACGCATCGTTTTCCATCGCTACGACGACCATCGCACCTTGTGCGGGAGCGGGAATCATCCAATCGAGTTCGCTGTAATTCTCAGGCTTCAACCCAATGCGATCGAGCCCTGCTGATGCGAAAACAGCGCCGTCCCAATCATGGTCGGCGAGCTTTTGCAAACGCGTGTTGACATTGCCGCGCAAATCCACGACGCGGTGGTGCGGATACCGGTTGAGCCATTGGGCCTGCCGGCGCAAACTGCCTGTGGCGATCGTCGCTTCAGTATTGAAAAAATCGGTGGAATTTTTATAGACGAGAATGTCTTTATGGCTTGCGCGCTCGAGTACGGCCGCTTGTACGATGCCTTTGGGAAGCGCCGTGGGGACATCTTTCATCGAATGCACGGCGATGTCGATCTGGCCGCTCAGCATGGCGATGTCGAGCGTTTTGGTAAAAATACCGGTGATGCCAAGCTCGTACAGCGGTTTGTCAAGCATCAGGTCGCCCTGGGATTTGACCGCGACAATTTGGGTCGCAAAGCCTGAATCATTGAGTTTTCTTTCGACGGTGTGCGCCTGCCAAAGGGCCAATTCGCTGTCACGCGTTCCTATTCGGATGGTTTTGTTCATGATTTTACGGGCTCGATCTGGAAGACTTTTTCGATCCATTCGATGCTTTCATCAACCATCGTATTGTCGTCTTTGAGGTGATTGGCAAAATGCGTCGTGATTTTCTGGATGATGCGCGCCGAGATGATTTCGGCCTGCTGTTCATTGAAATCGGCGATTTTTTTACTCTGAAAATCGAGCTCGGATTTTTTGATCGCGTTGAGTTTATCCTTGAGCGCGTTGATCGTCGGGGCAAATTTGCGCGCCTTGGTCCAGATCAGGAATTCAGACTTGATCTCCTCGATGATCGCCTCGGCCGCCGGAATGTGTTTTTTGCGGTTTTCGAGCGTTTCGTCCGTCATTTGCGCGAGGTTGTCCATGTGGACGAGCGTCACGCCCGGCAAAGTGGTCACGTTGTCGTGTACGTTTTTGGGAATTGACAAATCGAGGATCAAAAGCGGCTTTTTAAGGTTCAGGATGGCCGCGTCGATCGTTGGGTTTTGTGCGCCTGTGGCCACCACGACAATATCGGCTTTTTGCAGTTCGAGTTGCAGATCCGAATAATCCTTGACGATCAGATTCAGTTTGCCGGCCAGTTTTTCAGCCTTGTCGCGCGTGCGGTTGATCAGCGTAATGTGCTCATTTTTGGTGTGCTTGACGAGATTTTCACACGTGTTGCGCCCGATCTTTCCGGTGCCGAAAAGCAGGATGTTCTTATTTTTGATGTCCGAAACATTCTTGATGATGTATTGCACCGATGCAAACGACACCGAAGTCGCGCCCGATGAAATCTGCGTTTCGTTCTTGATCTTTTTGCTCGCCTGGATCACGGCATTGATCAGTCGGTCCAAAAAAGTATTGATCAGGCCAAACGATTTGGATTCGTTGAATCCGGTCCTGAGTTGGCTGATGATTTCAAAATCGCCCAGGATCTGGCTGTCCAGACCCGTCCCGACGCGGAACATGTGGTTGATCGCTTCCTGTGATTTATAGACGTATCCCACTTGCTGGAATTCCTCAGCAGTTCCCTGGGTATTGTCGCAAATGAGTTTAATAAGTTGAAACGGATGCTGCCCGAAGCCGTAAATTTCCGTACGGTTGCACGTAGAGGTCACAATCATGCTTTCGATGCCTTCGCGTTTGGCCTGTTCCAGTAAACGGGTCTTGGCGGCCGCATCGAGGCTGAATTTTCCCCTCATTTCCGCGTCGGCTTTTTTATAGCTGAGCCCGACGGCGTAAAAGTAATGCTTCGGTAAGTTGTTATGGGTCATATCCACGTTTGGTAAAGTGCCACAAAATTATCGCGAACACTTTTATAAAAGTAACGCTAAAAGGACTTTTTATACCGCTTCAGGATTTTTTGGCCCGATTGCGTCCCTGAAACGTAATTTTTGATACTTTTGCACCAGTGGCAAGCGTTTTAGCGCGATTTATATAGAACGATTCTAAATAAATATCGGGTTTTGCCCGATGCCGCAATCCTAAAAAAATACCGCTATGGGTTCCGATGAGATCATCAAAATAGAAGACGATTTTTTCCTGCTCCGGTTCCAAAACGATGGCAGTGAGGTTTTTCGCGCCGAGCGCCCGATTAACCAAGGCTTGATCCAGTTTCACTTTGGCATCAAGGGCCGCGCGAAGTTTATTTTCAACCAGGGCAATTATGCGCTCGATCTCAAGGAGGAAAAAGCGCTTTTGTTGTACAACCCGCAAAAGGAGTTGCCTTTGAACCTGGAACTGGCGCCGAATTCGTGGGTCATATCGGTAGTGATATCGATCAAAAAATTCCACAGCCTGTTCTCGACAGAAGCTGAACACATCCCGTTTTTGAGCAAAGAGAATCAGGAGCGAAAATATTACGACGAATCGGACATCAATCCGTCGATGTCGATCGTTTTGAGCCAACTGTTCCATTATCACCTGAACCCGTCGATCAAGCATCTGTATTACAAAGGCAAGGCCTACGAGCTTTTGAGTTTGTATTTCAACCGCAGCGAAGACCCCGACGCCGAGCAATGCCCGTTTCTGATCGACGAGGAAAATGTACTCAAGATCCGAAAGGCCAAGGACATCGTGATCGCAAACATGGCCGAACCGCCCGGATTACAGGAACTCGCGGACCAGGTGGGACTCAATTTAAAGAAGCTCAAAATGGGCTTCAAGCAAATTTACGGCGACAGCGTGTACAGTTTTCTGTTCGATTACAAAATGGAGTACGCGCGCAAGCTCCTCGAAGAAGGCAGCCATAATGTCAATGAGGTCGGACTCAAGATCGGGTACAGCACGGCCAGCCATTTTATATCGGCGTTCAAGAAAAAATTTGCGACTACCCCTAAAAAGTATCTGATGTCCATCAATACGTCGTCGAACGTCTAATGTAAACGTCGAATGCGCACAAACCAACGAGCAAGCTAAAACTATTTTCAATAATTAAACAGATTGTCTGGTCATTTGACTTTCGACTTTCGACCTTCGACTCAAATGAAAGGAGTACTACTAGTCAACCTCGGATCGCCCAACAGCCCCGATCCAAAAGATGTAAAACCTTACCTCGACGAATTTTTGATGGACCGGTTCGTGATCGACGTGCCGTTTTTGCTCCGCGCCTTGCTGGTTCGCGGCATCATTTTGCGCAAGCGTCCCGAGCGGTCGGCCGCCGCGTACAAAAAAATCTGGTGGGAAGAAGGCTCGCCGCTGATCGTATTGTCCAAACGCATGTTCGAAAAGGTCAAAAAACAGGTCGATATCCCGATGGCGCTCGCCATGCGTTACGGCCAGCCGACGATCTTGTCCGGATTGCAGCAGCTCCACGATCAGGGCGTGGATGAAGTGATGTTGTTTCCGCTGTATCCGCAGCACGCGATGGCCTCGACGGTAACGATCGAAGTCCTGGCAGAAGAGCTGCGCGCCAAGCATTTCCCGAACATGAAATTCACCAAAGTGCCGGCTTTTTACAACAAGCCCGATTACATTCAAAATCTCGCCGATTCGATCAAACGACAACTCGATACATTCGATTACGATCATTTGCTGTTTTCCTACCACGGCATTCCCGAGCGGCACATCCGCAAGACCGATGTGACGAGATCACATTGCAAGATCAACGGGACGTGTTGCGTAACGCCCTCGCCCGCACACGAATTTTGCTACCGCCACCAGTGTTTTGAAACCACGCGGCAGGTCGTGGAATTGCTGGGCATTCCGGCAGAAAAATACAGCCAGACGTTCCAATCGCGTCTCGCGGGCGACAAATGGCTCGAACCGTACACCGATGTCGAGATCAACAAAATGCCGGAACAAGGCATCAAAAAACTCGCTGTCGTCACACCGGCTTTCGTAGCCGATTGTCTCGAAACGCTTGAGGAAATCGCCATGGAAGCCAACCATCAGTTCAAAGCGCACGGCGGCGAAGAATTTCTGGCCATCCCGTGTTTGAACGACGACGACAACTGGTGCTCGACCCTCGCGGGATGGATCAATGATTGGAGCAACAGTAACGATTAAATGTGCAACGTTTAAGGTTTAAAGTTGTTTGGACGCAACGTGAAACCTTCAACTTTAAACTCCGACACAATGGAAGTTTACAACTATCTCAAATCCCTGCACCTCATCTTTGTGATCACCTGGTTCGCCGGGCTGTTCTACATCGTGCGGCTGTTTGTGTACCAGATCGAAGCGGCTTCCAGACCATCGCCCGAAAAGGAAATTCTGCAAAAACAATACAAGATCATGACCTATCGGTTGTGGTATATTATTACGTGGCCTTCGGCGGTGCTCGCCAGTATTTTTGCGTTCTGGATGTTGCTCGGCACCGATTTGGGCCGTGCGTGGTTGCAAATGCCGTGGATGCACGTCAAGCTCGGATTTGTATTTTTGCTTTATGGGTACCACCTGAAATGCCATCAAATCTTCCGGCAACTGCAAAATAACCAGGTGCGCCATACGTCCAATTACATGCGGCTTTGGAATGAAGGCGCGACGCTTATTTTGTTTGCCGTCGTTTTCCTGGTCGTGCTCAAAAATGCGGTCAACTGGATTTATGGCGTTATTGGGATTGCCTCGTTTTCCGTCCTGATCATGCTTGGGTTTAAATTCTACAAGCGCATCCGCGAAAAAAACCAAACCTGATGGCCAAGCGGTTCCACATGTCGATGCTTTCGCTGCGCACGAGGATCTTCCTGTCGATGATCCTGCTGATCCTGATCGCATCGGTATTGATGGCGTCGATTTCGATCATCCAGTTCAAGAACGAAGCCAAGGAATACCATCAGGAGCGGCTCGAACGCAAGGAACTCGCGATAAAGGAACACATCAATTACGTGCTGGCCAATACGACGTATCCGCTTACGGCGCGCAACCTCGGGGCCATTTTTAAGGATCGGATCCACGAACTGGCGCAAATCCACAACCTTGAGATCAACATTTACGGGCTCGACGGCAAACTGGTCAAATCGTCCAAGGCGTCGTTTTCGATCGACAGCGTCTCGCCGCCCATTCCCAAGTACATCCTCAAACTCGTGCAATCCTCGATCGAGAAGCGCTACGTGGACATCACCAACACCGGTGGGGTGCGCAACCGCTCGTCCTACACGCTGATCAAGGACCAGAAGTTCAAACCGCTTGGGATTCTGAACCTGCCGTATGTTGAAGATGACGGATTTTACGAACGCGAACTGCAGAGTTTTCTGATCCGTTTGAGCCAGGTGTATGGTTTTATGCTCGTGATTGCTTTTGCGCTTGCGTATTTTTTATCGACGTACATCACGCAGTCGCTCAAGACGATATCGGACAAGCTCAGCGGCACGAGCCTGAACCAGAAAAACGAAAAGATCTTCATTCGCGCCAATTCCAAAGAGATCAATTTGCTGATCCGCGCGTACAATTCGATGGTCGATAAACTCGAGCGAAGCGCGCTCAAACTCGCCCAAAGCGAACGCGAGGAAGCCTGGCGCGAGATGGCCAAACAGGTCGCGCACGAGATCAAGAATCCGCTTACGCCAATGCGGCTTACGGTGCAGAGTTTCCAGCGCAAGTTCGATCCGAACGACCCTGATTTAAAGCAAAAAATCAAGGATTACTCCGATACGCTGATCCAGCAGATCGACACGATGAGTTCCGTGGCGTCGGCGTTTTCGCAGTTCGCTTCGATGCCGGCCCAGCAAAACGAAACGCTCAACGTAGTGGAAGTCGTGGAACTCGCGCTCGACATCTTCAACGAGGACGACGTAAAATTTGAAGCCGAGGACCAAACGATCATTTCCAAAATGGACCGCGCCCAACTGATCCGCATCATTACCAATTTGGTCAAAAATGCCATCCAGGCCATTCCGGAACTCCAGCCTGAAAAACTGGTGTCGGTATCTGTAAAACGCGACCAGGAAAGGGTTTTGATTGCTGTGTCCGACAATGGAACGGGCATCGAACCGCACAACATCCCGCACATCTTCGAGCCGAAATTCACGACCAAGAATTCGGGAATGGGACTCGGGCTTGGAATTATCAAAAACATCATTGAAAATTACCGCGGAACGATTACTTTTGAAACCGAACCCGGAAAAGGAACGGTCTTTACCGTATCGCTCCCGATTATCAACGCTTAAACCAAAATCATGGCCCATAACATCCTGACCGAAAAAAACGGCGGCATTGCAACCATCACGATCAACCGCCCCACCAAACTCAACGCACTCAATAAACAAACCATCCACGAATTGCACGATGCATTTGCCGCCCTCGACAATGACGCCGATATCCGCGCGATCATCCTGACCGGAAGCGGCGAAAAGGCTTTTGTAGCGGGTGCCGACATTGCCGAATTTGCAGCGTTTTCCGTTCAGGAAGGAGCACAACTGGCCGCGCAGGGACATGAAATGTTGTTTGATTTTGTCCAGAATTTGAGAACGCCCGTCATTGCAGCGGTCAACGGATTTGCGCTCGGCGGCGGATTGGAACTGGCCATGGCGTGCCACTTTCGCATCGCTTCCGACAATGCAAAAATGGGACTTCCGGAGGTTTCGCTTGGCGTGATCCCGGGATATGGCGGAACGCAAAGACTGCCGCAACTCGTAGGCAAAGGCCGCGCGATGGAAATGATCATGACCGCAGCAATGATCTCAGCCGATGAGGCCAAAACTTTCGGGCTCGTAAACCACGTTGTGCCGCAGGCCGAACTGCTCGACTACTGCAACGGGATCGCGCAAAAGATCCTGCGCAATTCCCCGGCAGCGATTTCACAGGCGATCAAAGCGGTCAACGCGAACTTTGAAGATGGCGTCAATGGCTACCAAACGGAGATCAAATCGTTTGGGAAATGTTTTGGAACAGCGGATTTCAAGGAAGGAACGACGGCGTTTTTGGAGAAAAGAAAAGCTGTGTTCACCGGACAGTGATTCGTTTATTGTAAGAATTTCGCGCGTATTTGTAATTCGGCGGGTGGATTGCGGGCCTATCTTCGCAAAAAAAACGCTATGCCAATTACTTTTACCAAACTCGCGCTGGATCTTGTGTCCACGCCCAACCCTTTTGATCGCGTAAGAATAGCCAAAACAATCGATGCGTTGCTCGAAACGGCGCAATTCGAATGTCATCCTGTAGAATCGTTGTTGCGCAAACAAATGATCGCCCTGATCCGCAGTTGCCTGCAGCAATTACACAGCGCCAATGCGCACAGTCTTTTGGAAGTAGCCGAATTCTACGACAAGCATTTTACCGTAACTGAAGTGCAGTGGGAAATGGCTGCCTGAGCCCTACCGCTGCCCATTCCACTCGGCGTAAAACTGCGACAGGAATTGCTCCATATAATCATGCCGCTGCTGCGCGATTTTCGTTCCCGTTGCGGTATTCATCCTGTCTTTCAAAAGCAGTAACTTTTCATAAAAGTGGTTCAACGTAGGCGAATCGCTTTTTTTGTATTGCTCTTTGGACATCGACAAATCAGGCGCAATCTCCGGATCGTACAACGCGCGGTTTTTGAACCCGCCGTAATTGAAACAACGCGCAATACCGATGGCGCCCATAGCGTCGAGCCGGTCTGCGTCCTGAACGATATCGAGTTCTTTTGACGCGAATGATTGGTCGACATGGCCGCCTTTGAACGAAATGTTTTCGATAATGCCAATTACGTGCGCAATGGTGTCCTGGTCCACATTTTGACTTTGGAGGAATTCGCGGGCCACGCGCGGGCCGACGGTTTCATCGCCGTGGTGGAATTTGCTGTCGGCGATATCGTGGAGCAACGCACCCAGTTGGACGAGGGTCAAATCGCAGGTTTCAGCTTGCGCGATGCGCATGGCGTTTTTCCAGACGCGCTCGATGTGGAACCAATCATGCCCGCCTTCAGCACCGGAAAGCTGCTGTTTGACAAAAGCGATGGTATTTTCAATTAAACTGGAGTTCATCATGAATTAACGCATGCCCGCGTGAAGGATGGAAGCGAAAAGCCCGCAGCCCGACCATCGGGAGGCGAGGACTTGCAGCGTACAGCCTGACAGCGCCGCAGTTTACGAAGGCGGTGGCACGCCCAAAAAAACAATTAGATTTTAGCCGGCTCAACCCATTTGAAGATGTACTCTTCCGCAGGAATGACAAGCCTTTCAGACACTTTGGCCATGCGCGCAGGCAATTTCATCAGGTAATCGCGCGCTTTTTCAGCTTCGTCCGTAAGGTTGCCAATTTTGGCGATGTCCCACCGATCAATGAGTTTTTGCATAATGTCCACGTAATCGTTGGCCGTGTACACGCCGATACGCTGCGCAGAGATCGAAAATTCCTCGAACGCTTTGCCGATTTTTTCTCCGGATTCGCGCAGGAAAACGGCCGGCATCACGATTTTGTTGCGCATCATGTGGTTGAAGGCCAGCATCATTTCGCTTGGATCCACCTTGAAGATCTCGGCAACAAATTCGCTGTAGGCGTTGTGGTGGCGCATTTCGTCGCCGGCAATCATCTTGCACATTTTTGCCAGTTTTTTGTCGCCGTAATTCTTGGCCATTTGCGATACGCGGTTGTGCGACACATACGTGGCGAGCTCCTGGAACGAGGTGTAGATGAAGTTTTTATAGGGATCGCGGCCGGTTCCGATGTCAAATCCGTCCGACAACAGGTGTTGTGTAGTGATTTCGATCTCGCGCATGTTCACGCGTCCGGACAGATACAGGTATTTGTTGAGCACGTCGCCGTGACGGTTTTCTTCGCCCGTCCACTGGCGTACCCATTTGGACCAGGAATTGCGCTCTACGTTGTCGATGCCTTCAACGTCCATAAGCCACGATTCGTAGGTAGGGAGCGCTTCTTCAGTGACCATATCGCCTACCATGGCGACCCAAAAGTCATACGGCAGGTCTTTGGCCAGTTCGCGCAGTTCTTTTACTTCTTCGAAAAAGTTATCGCTTTCCGAATCCGGAAGGAAATCCGAGGGTTGCCATATTTTTTCTACGGGAATCAGATAATTGTCCACATAGTAGTCGACTTTTGGCTCTAAAAATTGCATCACCTCAAGGCGAATATTCTTTATTGACATTATTTTGAATTTAGGGTTGGATTCCGTTAACGATGGCTTGCTCTGTTTGCGAAAAAAGCGCGTCAAACGGGACCTCACTTACCTTGATGGGCTTGTGCACTGTAAAGGTAAGGCGATTTCCGAGACCAAGCGGAAAAAATCCGTATTTAACAATTTTCCAAGAGTTATTGATCGTGACCGGAACGACGTAAGCCGACGGTGCCGATTTGCACAGAATTTTAAGTCCGGTGGCCGCGAATTCTTTGGGTTTTCCGGTCTTGCTGCGCGTGCCTTCAGGGAAAATGACGGCCGAGCGGTTGTGTTTTTCGATGTATTCGCCCAGGCTGCGGATCACCGGCAGCGATTGTTTGGGATCTTTGCGATCGATGACGACCGATCCGCCGTGACGCAGGTTGTACGATACACTCGGGATGCCTTTGGCCAGTTCGATCTTGCTGACAAATTTGGGATGCCACCTGCGACAGAACCAGATGAACAAGATAATGTCGTATAGACTTTGATGATTCGATGCAAAAATGATCGGAGCGCCTTCAGGGATCAGTTCGCGACCTTTTACTTCATAAGAATTGCCGATCAGGTGCCCGATGCGCAACAGCGTAAAATTAAGGCAGTCGACGCTTTTCTTATGTGCCTGGTAGCCAAACACATTGAGGCAAATCCACTGGATGGGATGAAAAATGAGCAACGCAACAAAAAACAGCACAAATGCGATGGCTGAAATTGGATACGATACTACTTTTCCCATGCTTCGAAATTTGACGCAAAAATAAGAATTTATTGCCGCGTGCCCCGAGAAAAAGGGGTGCATTTTAACATTTTTTACAGAAAATCTATCGCTGAGGCAACATTCGATGTATTAGGTTTGTCTTGTAGGAATCGATAACCGATGGGCTTTAATCCTGAGCCGCAACGCAGCCGTCCCTCCGATACAAACTTTTTATCCGCCTTTCCCTTTAGGCTGTGCTGAAAAAATCGGTTCATCGGGTTCTACACGCCTGACAAGGAATGGTATCGGGCGGCAACGGATTAATGCGGCATCTGCTTTCTCAGATACCACTGCTCGCAGACGTTACGCCCCGCCGTTCCTAATTCAGCACCACGGTGTTGGACCGCCAAACATGTTAAAAAGTATTTGGACAGATAAAACATCGGGCTTGAAAAAGCACTATTTTTACGGAAATTTATGCACTAAAAACGAAGGAAAATGAGTTCAGAAAAAGAAGCGAAATTAAAAGCACTGCAATTAACCCTTGATAAATTAGATAAAGCGTACGGCAAAGGAACGGTCATGAAAATGGGCGATCGCGCCGTGGAAGAAGTAGAAACGATTTCGTCGGGATCACTCGGGCTGGATCTGGCCCTTGGCGTGAACGGCTATCCGAAAGGTCGTATCATTGAAATTTTTGGCCCGGAATCATCGGGTAAGACCACCCTGACGCTCCACGCCATTTCAGAAGCACAAAAAGCAGGTGGCATTGCCGCGTTCATCGACGCCGAGCACGCATTTGACCGCAATTATGCCGAAAAACTGGACGTAGACATCGAAAACCTCATCATATCGCAGCCAGACAATGGCGAACAGGCGTTGGAAATTGCCGAAAACCTGATCCGTTCCGGGGCGATCGACATTGTGGTGATCGACTCTGTGGCGGCGCTGACACCAAAGAGCGAAATTGAAGGCGAAATGGGCGATTCGAAAATGGGATTGCACGCCAGGCTTATGTCGCAGGCGCTTAGAAAACTCACCGGAACGATCAGCAAGACCAATTGTACGGTGTTTTTTATCAACCAGTTGCGCGAGAAAATCGGGGTCATGTTTGGCAATCCGGAAACGACCACAGGCGGTAATGCGCTGAAATTCTATGCATCGGTGCGCTTGGATATCCGCCGGTCGTCGCAAATCAAGGAAGGCGATAACGTCATTGGAAACAGGACCAAAGTCAAAGTGGTCAAAAACAAGGTGGCTCCTCCTTTTAAAACGGCCGAATTTGACATCATGTACGGGGAAGGCGTTTCCAAAACCGGTGAGATCCTGGATTTGGCGGTAGAGTTTGAGATCATCAAAAAATCCGGATCGTGGTTCAGCTACGGCGACACCAAGCTTGGACAAGGCCGCGATGCCGTCAAAACCATGATCAAGGACAATCCTGAATTGGCCGACGAACTTGAACAACGCATCAAAGACCGTATCAAGGAACGCAGCGAATAATACAACGACCCGAAATTTTTTCGGGTTTTTTTATACCCCTACGCAACCTTTCAGAAACCGTTCTATCTACCCAGCAATTAAAAAAATGAAAATGAAAAAAATCCCGCTTCTTTTACTGGCCGTTTTTGTGCTGATCTCGTGCAGCCCGGACAATGACAGCCAGCCGGAAGTACACTATGAAGTTATCCCGATCGCGCGTTGCCACATGCCCTATTCCATGACATCGGGCGAAACCTACGATTTTGAGATGGTCTACAAAATGCCCACCACTTGTCACGCTTACAAAGGTATTTTTTTTGAAGGTAGCGGCACGACCAAAACCGTCGCCATACAAACGGTAGTCTATCAAAGACCCGATTGCAAAGTCATCGATTACGGTGCCGCCAATGCACAACCGGCGCCTGAACCACAAGTGACCAGTTACCAGTTTAAAGCCACGGCGCCACCCGGATCTGTTTATACGTTTAAGATATGGACAGGAAAAGACACCGATGGCCAGGATTCTTATTATGATGTAATTGTTCCCGTATACGAGTAATTTGATAAAAAACTAACCCAACCGTTGAATCTAGAGCAGCTTATTTTAGATTGCCAGAACAAGAATATCAAGGCACAAGAGCAATTGTTTAGACTGTTTTCGTCTAAGCTTTTCGCCGTATGCCTTAAGTATTCGCGCAATTACGAAGAAGCACAGGACAATTTGCAGGATGGATTTATGTTGATATTCAATAAGATAGGCCAATTTGCATTTGCGGGTTCGTTCGAAGGCTGGGCCAAACGCGTGATGGTCAACAATTGTTTGCAGGTGTACAGAAAAGACCATTCGCTTCGCCTGATCACGGAAGACATCGCCGATGAGGAAATCGTCGAAATAGACGATAACAATTTATCGATGGATTACCTGCTGGGCCTGATCCAGGAACTCCCCGACCGCTACCGGCTCGTGTTCAACCTGTATGTGATCGACAATTATGCGCACAAGGAGATTGCCGAGATGCTGGGAATTACAACCGGAACATCCAAATCAAACCTGTCGCGCGCGCGGGCGATCCTCAAAGACAAAATAGAAGCATTGCACACAACGAATTCATTATCCGCAAAATGAGCGAGAGAAAAAATATAGACAAGCTGTTCCAGGAGCAGTTCAAGGATTTCGAGGTGAATCCGCCTGAGCATACCTGGGCCGAACTCGAACGGCGGCTCAAAAAGAACAAAAACCGCAAAGCCGTTCCCATCTGGTGGCAATTTGCAGGCGTAGCCGCAGCACTCGTCATCGGGATGGTGGTGGGCAATCGGGCGGGATGG
This sequence comes from Bacteroidota bacterium, assembly GCA_023457535.1. Lineage (GTDB taxonomy): Bacteria > Bacteroidota > Bacteroidia > Flavobacteriales > Flavobacteriaceae > Flavobacterium. The sequence continues at coordinate 46,664 of JAEWLN010000169.1, read as the reverse complement.
TTTGGCGACAAAGCGTTGCCCAAAGGTGCAGAAGTGGTCGATAATCAAACGAATGCCGACCACGATACGACCCAAGTGGGCACAAATCCACCAACAATCGCAAATCCGGTCGTTCAAACCGATACCATTTCGCCGATCGCGCCGCCAAATTCACCGCAAATTTCAACAGACGCAAACCGGGCGGTCGTACAAACCGGATCGGCACACTCCGGCGTCTCTGCAGATAAACGCGCCAACGCATCGGGTGAATCCATAAGGTCGGGTGCGACATCGGGCAATTCATCGGCTGTAGAAAATAGATCCGGACGTGTAGTTCTCGTACAAAAGAACCGCCCGGCAAACGGCCAAAACAAACGCGACCGAACATTAGACCCACAAACCGCGCGCGGAGTCATTGCCGGAAGTCAAATCGGGCGCGAAAATGAGGGGACAAAACCGGATAAATCGGGTAAAAAATCTGCGCTGGAACCGGTAAACAACAGCGCTGTAGCCCACGAAAATGCAAAGGCGACGCGCGCAAACAATCAAATCACGGCCCATCCATCTGCGGAAAAAGCCATTGTTGAACATACCCATAAATCTTCTGAGGCGGCGACAACCCACGGCACAGGCAAACAGGCCGAGGGCAATCAAAAAACGGAGCTGACCAACCACACAACTGACATCATCAATACTGTCGCCGCTGCGGAAGATCAAAAAAAATTAGATTCGACGGCTGTTGCCGCCGTGCCTAATGCGTTGGAAGAATTGCTAAAAGAAAAAGAAAAAAAGGTTACCACAGCACCCCAATTAAATAGGTGGCAAGTCACTTCGAATATTGCCCCTATTTACTTCGGGTCTACGTCGGCAGGTTCTCCGATCGATTCTACCTTCGCAGGGAAATCCAAAGATTACCAAACCCAGGTAAGCTACGGCATTGGCGTGAATTACGCCATCAACAAGCGACTGACCGTGCGCACCGGCGTCAACAAAGTATCGCTGAGCTATGACACAAACGATGTCGAATTATTCGCCTCGCTGAACAACGGCGGACTCAAAAACGTAGAGATGCCTGCGGGCAATGAAACGCTCAACTTTGCGCGGCATCAGGCAGCACGCGGCAACGAAGCGGGCAGGACGCAATTGGTGCAGGCAACGGGCGAACTCGAAACCGATCGGTTCACAGGGACGATCAACCAGAAAATGGGCTATATCGAAGTGCCGGTCGAGTTATCCTATGCATTGGTCGACAAGAAATTTGGCGTCAATGTAATTGCGGGGGTCAGTACGTTGTTTTTAAGTGACAACGAGATTTTGCTCACGTCGGACGGGCTCAAAACCGATCTCGGAAAAGCGAGCAACCTCAACCAAACGCATTTCAGTTCCAACATCGGGCTTGGGGTTCGTTACCGGTTTTTAAAATCGTTCGAAGCCAATTTTGAACCGATCTTCAAATACCAGATCAACACGTTCAGCAAGGACAGTGGCGATTTTAAACCGTATTTTTTTGGTCTTTACACGGGAGTAAGCTTCCGTTTCTAGATAGTTAGGATTTGTTAGGTGTCGCTGCCCAAGGGCAATGACGAGAAAGAGCGCTCGATCAGGCGCTCTTTTTTTTGAACCGCAGCAACTGGTGGTAAATTACCGCGCGTACCTGGTCTTTGACGTCTTTGATGGTTTTTTTGTCGTCGGACAGCCCTTGCGTTTGCACAAAAGCGTGGACTTTGGCGCGCATCAATCCGGGACTTCCGCTCATAAAAGTGTACGAAAACCGCTTTTTATTGTCGGGCAATGTCATGGGAACGATCGGGATGTGGTGCTCGATGGCCAGTCGGAATGCGCCGTCTTTGAACGCATCGAGTTCAACCGATTCATCGTCGGGCACACCGCCTTCCGGAAAAATGCAGATGCTCAATCCTTGCTTAAGCCGTTTTTCGGCGCGATTGAACACTTCCATCCTGCTTTTGGAGCTTTTGCGGTCCACCAGAATACAGGTGCGTTTGTAAAAAAATCCAAACAACGGGATTTTGGCCAGTTCCTTTTTTCCGACAAATACAAACGGATTGCGCACGATGGCAAGCATCAGCATGATGTCCGTCATCGAGGTGTGGTTGGCCACAAACATGTAACTCTTTCCGGGCTCGGGGGTTTGCTCGCGCTCCACGCGGTAGTAAAATCCCATTCCGAACAAAATGACTTTGGCCCAGATACGCGCCATAACAAAGAAATACGGGTACCATTTCTCCTTGGCGATCGACAGCACCAGAAACGGCAACATTACCAAGATCGGCACGGCCATAAGGACGTAAAACCAGATGCGCCACAAAAGCCAAAAAAGGTATTTCAGGAATTTCATGTTTTCAAAAGTACGGAATCGCGCTCAAATAGCATCATCCGCGCATTTGTTAAGATTCAAAACGGTATTCTTTTTATATTTGCAAATCAAAAAATTACTATGTCACGCATTTTAACAGGCATCCAGAGCACCGGCACGCCACACCTTGGCAACTTGCTCGGGGCGATCATCCCGGCCATCGAACTGTCGAAAAAAACCGAAAACGAAACCTATTTGTTTATCGCCGACCTGCATTCGATCACGCAAATCAAAGACGGCGCGCAACTGCGCCACAATACATTGAGCGTGGCCGCAACATGGCTTGCCTTTGGACTTGACATTGACAAAGTAGTTTTTTACCGGCAATCGGACGTGCCGCAAACCGCTGAATTGTCCTGGTACCTGAGCTGCTTTTTCCCGTTCCAACGACTTACGCTCGCCCATTCGTTCAAGGACAAGTCGGATCGTTTGTCCGATGTCAATGCCGGATTGTTCACCTATCCGATGCTGATGGCCGCAGACATATTGCTGTATGACATTGACTTTGTGCCCGTTGGGAAAGACCAGCTGCAGCACATCGAGATTACCCGCGATGTGGCGGCGCGCTTCAACAATCAGATGGGTGAGACCTTTGTGTTGCCCGAACCGTTCACCGAACAGGATACGATGCTCGTTCCGGGTACCAACGGCGGCAAGATGAGCAAATCGGCCAATAACATCATCAATATTTTCCTCGACGACAAGGCGCTGCGCAAACAGGTCATGTCGATCGAAACCGACAGCACGCCGCTCGAAGAACCCAAAAATCCCGACACGTGCAAAATATTCGCGATCTATCAATTGCTCGCCGATCCTGAGCAAACAGCCTCATTGGCTAAAAAATACGAAAACGTCCACCGCGATTTTGGTTACGGCCACGCCAAACAGGAATTGTTCGAACTGATCGTTTCCAAATTCAAAACCCAGCGCGAAAAATACACCCATTACATGGACCACCCGGACGAAGTAGAGCATGCATTGCTGCAAGGGGCACAAAAAGCGGCTGCCGTAGCCGATGGCGTATTGTCCCGCGTGCGCGAAAAACTCGGTTTTCTGGGATAACTAAACCGCTTCGAAGATTTTGCCAGGCAATGGCCGCACCACACCTTTAAGCTCCATGTTGAGCAACAACCCGGAGAGCCGGTGTATGGGCAACTGACATTGTAACGCAATCACATCGAGCAATTCTTTGCCGTTGTGAACGAGAAAATCATAGACGGGCTGCTCGTCCGGATCCAGCGAGACAAACAGTTGTTTTTGCACGGGTTTGGCTTTGGGTTGCAGGTCCCAATTGAGTACGTAGACCAAATCTGCGGCACTGGTCAAACAATGCGCGCGCTGGGTTTTGATCAAACGGTTGCAGCCCTGACTGTATTTGTCCGACGTGCGGCCCGGCACGGCAAACACCTCGCGGTTGTAATCATTGGCGATGTTTGCAGTGATCAGCGATCCGCCTTTATCGGCAGACTCAACCACAATGGTCGCCTCCGATAGTCCTGCTACAATTCGGTTACGGCGCACAAAATTCTCCGGCGCCGGATACGAATCGCTCCAGAATTCGGTCAAAAAACCACCATTGGCTTCCACTTGCCCTACATATTTTTGGTGGCGCTGCGGATAAATCTGGTTAAGACCATGCGCGACCACGCCGATGGTTTGCAGGCCGTGATCTACGGCAGCCAGATGCGCGGCAATGTCTACCCCGTAGGCGAATCCGCTGACAATAATGGGATCCAGCGGCGCAAGATCGGCAATCAGTGAACGGCACACCTCGACACCATACGCCGTAATATTGCGCGTCCCGACAATGCTGATCACGCGGCGGTTTGCCCAGTTGATATGGCCCGATCCGAATAGCAACACCGGTCCGTCCTGGCAATGCCTGAGCCGGTCCGGATAGTGCTCATCGTCGAACGCACAGAACCGGATTTGGTTCTTTTCGATGAACCGCAGTTCGGACTGCGCATAGGTAAACGCTTTTTGAGGGGACCTGAGCCCGTTGATGACGTTCCTGGCAACGCCGGCCGCGGCAAGTTCCGCTGGTTTGGCCTGGAACACCGAATGGCCCGAACCAAAATGAGAGAGCAGCTTCTTGGCGACAACATCGCCCACGCCGTCTACTCTTAGCAAGGCTAATACATAAAATAAATCTTCGTGGCGCATAGTAAATCGTTGAACCTTAAAACTATAAATTTTTATCGGGATTGTTGATAAAAATTGTGAATAAAATTTTGGATTGTTAGCACATTCAATAACTTTGTTTCTATGAAGATTGAACAATACATTTCACAGCTTTTATACCGGCACCAATGTGTAACCGTCCCGGGTTTTGGCGCGTTTTTGACTGAAATCCAGTCCGCGCACCTGCACGAAAATACGCATTCGTTCTATCCGCCCAAGAAAGTGGTTTCGTTCAACGCCCAGTTAAAGAACAATGACGGGTTGCTCGCCAACCACATCGCACAGGCCGAAAAAACCACGTATGAAAACGCGGTGGCGTCTATTGACAGCGAAGTGGTGATATGGAACAGCATCTTGCAGGTCAACGAGCGCTTTACCCTGAAGAATGTAGGCGAACTGTCGCTCAACAGTGAAAAGAAAGTGGTTTTCACACCTTCTGAAAACATTAATTACCTTAAAGAATCGTTCGGACTCAATTCATTTGTGTCGCCGGCGATCAAACGCGAGCAATACAAAAAAGAAGTGGAGGTCCTTGAAGAAGAGGTTCCGACGCTGGCCATCACGCCTGAAAAACGCGAAAGCCGTTCGTATCTTAAATATGCGGCAGTATTCGTACTCGCCTTGGGCGTGGCTGGCACGATAGGATTTAAGTTGTTCCGGGATCACGTGGCCGAGCAAACGCTAATTGTAGAGACCAACGTACAGAAAAAAGTCCAGGATCGCATCCAACAGGCCACGTTCATGATCGAAAGCCCGATTCCGGCCGTAAAACTCGTCGTCAAAGAAGAAAAATTATCGTATCACATCGTGGCAGGTGTGTTCCGCAGCGATGAAAATGCGCAAAAAGCTTACACCGATCTCGTAGCGGCAGGATTCAAAGCGCGCCGCATCAAAGCCAACCGACATGGAAATTTCCCGGTGCTTTACGGCAGTTACGCTACTTATGCAGAGGCACAACAGGCAATGAAGCAAATCCAGGATTCGACCAATAAAGACGCGTGGCTAATGATCAAATCGCTGTAACGCATCAAACACAATGGCCTTCGGGTCATTTTTTTTTGCCGCCGGGTTGCCTTACCTTTGCACAAAACACCACACATGCAAGCCAAAACTCCCGCCGAATCCCTGACCATTCTTACAGATTTAGTCCTTCCCAGCGAAACCAATCCGCTCAACAACCTATTTGGAGGTGAACTGCTCGCGCGCATGGACCGCGCCGCCAGTATTGCTGCAAGACGCCATTCGCGGCGTATTGTGGTGACGGCGTCGGTCAATCACGTCGCGTTCAACCGATCGATCGCCCTCGGCAGCGTAGTGACGATCGAAGCCAAAGTATCGCGCAGTTTCAATACGTCGATGGAAATTTTTATCGATGTGTGGATCGAGGACCGCGAATCAGGGGTGCGCGCCAAGGCGAACGAGGCGATCTATTCGTTTGTGGCCGTTGACGAGCAGGGCCGACCGGTGAGCGTGCCGCCGGTGACGCCTGAAACCGATCTCGAAAAAGAGCGATTCGACGCCGCGCTCAGAAGAAAACAGCTCAGTTTGGTGCTGGCCGGAAAAATAAAGCCCGCCGAAGCAACGGAGTTGAAGGCGTTGTTTTTTTAAAGGTCGAATGACCAATGTCGAACGTCGAACGAAGACAATTTTAAATTTTACACGCTACCTTGCGTGAGGGATGGAAGCAAGGTGCCGCGCACCGCGTACAGCCCGACGGCGGCACGTTGGCTTTTGTTTAACCAGGGGCAACCTCCGCCGCACGCCCAAATAAAAAAGCCGGAAAATGATTCCGGCCCTTGATTTTAAACGGTTCTTATTTTACATATTGGACAACCAACCCGCGGGATTGTTATAGGTGGTATTTTGCGAAATCGTGAATTTGAGCACGGTCTTGCCTGTGTCGCCGTTGGTGCGGATCTTGCCGATGGTTTCCTTGATCCTGACCTTGTCGCCTTTGCTGACATTGACGCTCGAGAGGTTTTGGTACACGGTAAAATAATCCCCGTGCTGGATCATGACCGCGCGGTTGACCGGCGAAAGGACCATGACTTTGATGACTTCACCGTCGAAAACCGCGCGCGCACTGGCACCTTGATCGGTGGTGATCTCGACGCCTGAATTGTGTACGACGAGCGATTTGTACACGGGATGCGGCTGGTCGCCATATCCGAGCGATACAAACCCTTTTTCAACCGGCCATGGCAGGCGGCCTTTGTTGGACCTGAAGTTGTCGGCGATGATTTTGCCCTCTGGCGTAAGGACGATTTTAGTAGCGGTTTCGACCTCTTTGGTCTTGGCCGGCGTGGTCGATTTTGGATTGGCCTTTTTGTTTGCAGCCGCGGTTTTCTTATTCGCAGCGGCGATGGCCTCGCGGATTAACTTATCGATCTGGCGGTCGATGGCCTTGGTTTCCTGTTGCTTTTTCCTGATTTCTGCGGCGACCTGGTTTTTTGATTTCTTGATCGCTTTGGCCACTTCCTCCTGCTCCTGCTTTTCCTTTTCGAGGATTTGCTTTTCCTTTTCGTTCTCTTTGAGCAGCTTTTGCTTTTCGTCCTTTTGGACAACGATTTGCTGGGTCCGGTCTTCGAGCTCTTTGGATTTTTCTACGATTTCCTGGCCCTGGGCGCGTCTGTAGCTCGCGTATTGCTTCATGTATTGCGCGCGTTTATACGCCTGAAGGAAGTTTTGCGAGGACAGCAAAAACATCACGCGGCTGCGCTCGGACCGGGCTTTGTACGATTTGAGGATCATCTCGGCGTAATCTTCCTTGAGGATTTCCAATTCCTTTTTGAGCCGGTTGATGTTGACCTGGTTGATGTAGATGTCGTTGTTGAGCACCTTGGTTTGCTTCTCAGTGGTGCTGATGAGTTTTTGTTTGAGCTGGATTTTCTCGCGCTGCAGTTCCAATTGGCTCTTGACGGATTTCTCCTGCGAACGGTACTCCTGCAACTGCGCTTCCTTTTCTTGAATTTCCTTGAGGATCTGCGCTTTGCGTTTTTCGAGTTTTTCCTGCGTTTGCTGGCTCCACGCAAAACATGAAACGCACAAAAAAATCAGGGTCAATAGCTGTTTGGGCATATACATTGGTTTAGGCAAATCTAATCATTTATCTGGATTCTTTCATAACCGCCGGGAACGCTGTACGGGAACGTAAGCGGCCGGTCCACATCGATCGACTGGATATCGACCTCAATGGTGGTCTTTCCTTTGGGTTGCAGCGCGTCAATGAGCAGCGACCTGGGGAATACTGCCGCACCTGCCGTCACATAATTGGAATAATTGACCTGCATGCTGCGCTGTTTTTCCGGCTGCTCGATGCGTTGGCCTACAAGCCAGAACTGCGCAGGTTCAAAAAAGAATTGCTTGACGTTGCCGGCGCGGCTTTCCAATTTGTAGAGATTGTTCTCAGTCGACGTGGTGAAAGCCGTGGCGTTGAGATCGTCCATCGCCTGTCCGATCAGCAAATTCTGCACTTTCTGGAAATCCAGGTCGGTGCCCAGGAATTTTGTCAGGGCTGCATAATCGCCTTCGAAATATTCGCCGTTGATCTTTTCGTAATATTTTACCTCACGCGGGGTGATCAGCGCCTTGGCCATCGTGATGCCGAGTACGCGAACGCTGACCAGAATTGTTTCGTCTTTTTTGATGCGGATTTCTGCCGATACGTTTTGTTTGTTCCTGGCGTCCTCATACCGAACCGATGCCTTGATGTACGCGGTCGAAAACTGTCTCGGCACTGCGTAATGTCCGGCGATGACGTTGGAAGATCCGGTTTTTTCAATGGTTTTTTCCGTAGTAGTGGCAACGGGTTTTGCGGTCTTGCACGCGCACAATGCGACCAATGCCAACCCTGCTATGTATTTGTTCATTATTTTTTGTTTAACAGCTTATCGGCCTTCTGGAAATAAGCTTCTTTCTTTTTCATGTCGCCCAATCCGTTATAGGCTTCCCCCAGCTGGATGTTGAAATTGATCTCAAGTGCCGTGTCATTGACCAGGTAATCGAGGCCCATTTCGAGCAAATCTTTGGCTTTTTTAAAATTCTTTTGCTGGTTATAGGCCAGTCCGGCATAATAGTAGAATTGCGGCTGTAGCGGATAAAGCTCGATCATCGCCTCAGCGCGCTTGCCCATCGTATCGAATTGTGATTTTTGCGTATATGCTTCAAACAACAGCAATGTGGTTTCCACATCGTCCGATGCGCTGCCCAGATGCATTTCGTAATATTTGGCCGCCTTGTCCCAGTTTTTTTTGGCGTGGTAAAATTTGCCGATCTCACGCGCTACAGGCACCTGCTTATCGTCTTTGAAATAGCCTATCGCATTGTCCAGATCCGGTTCGAACTGCGGCTTGTCCTTAACGAAAATCAAAAATTCGTTGAGCATGCGGTGTTTGATCTTTTGGTCGATCTTTTCGCTGGCCAATGCCATGTTCATCGATTTGGCCGCCTTGGCGCCATCGCCGCGGTTCAAATGCTCTTTAAAAAGGCTCACCTGCGCAAAATCGGATGTGGGAATTTCGCGCTCGAGCTGTTTGGCAATTTCGACCGCCTTGTCTTCCTGGTTGCTTTCAGAATACATGTAAATCAATGCGATGTAACTGGCTTCATCCTTGGGATTCTTTTTGATCGCCGCCAGCAGGTTGTCCTTTTCAGATCCCTGGTATTTGGTGTCGCGCAGGATTTGCATTTTGTAATTCTCGCGCATATCGGTTTTGCCGACGGTCTCATTCAGCTCGTTGATCAGCAAAAGCGCTTTGTCGAACTGTTGGGTATTCATGTACAATGACACCAGGTCTTCTTTGTATTCACGCTTGAACGCAACGAGTTTGTTGACAATGACAATGGCCTGTTCCCAGTCGCGGGTTTCGTAGCAAACATCGTACATGCCCACCCAGAACCATTTATTCATCGGGTCGATTTTGGCGGCTTTCTCAAAGGATTCGTACGCTTTTTTATAATCCTTGAGCGCCAGGTAATTCTTGCCGAGTTCAAAAATGACCGTGGCGTTATTGGGTTCAAGCTTTTGGCATTTTTCGAGCGAGGCGATCGCTTTGTCGTAATTTTCGATGCCTTTTTGCTTGAGCGATTCGTAAAAGGCATCCTGGAATTCGGTGGCGTTATAGGCAATGTCTTCCGGCTCGGTTTGCGCCGAAAGCACACCCGAAACCAACAAAACCGCTATCCACAATCCCTTTTTCATCTATTCCAAAACTGAATAATCACCAATGCTGATGCTTGTAAAATTACCGTCAAACGATGCGTGGTTGCCAATCATCGCGTTGTCTAAATTCGCGTTCCTGATGTGCGCATGCGTTTGCACGAGGCTATTTTTGATCGTCGAATCAGTTACATGCGTTGCTTTTCCGAGCGATACGTTCGGACCTACCGTCGAATTGATCAAAACCACATCATCGCCGATAAAACACGGTGGAATGATCGTGGCGTTTTCGATACGCGCGCTGTCCGACACGAGGTTTTCACCATCGGTTTGCAAAAAGCCCAGCAAACGCGAATTGGTCTCGACCGTTACATTCTTGTTGCCGCAATCCATCCACTCGTCTACTTTGCCCGGCACAAATTTGAGCCCTTTGACCTTCATGTTCTCGAGTCCGTCCGTGAGTTGGTATTCGCCGCCTTTTACAACGTTGTTATCCAAAAGGTATTGCAATTCGGCGCGTAAAGTTTCGCCCGATTTGAAATAGTAGATCCCGATAATGGCCAGATCCGACACAAATTCCTTCGGTTTTTCGACAAAATCCACAATGCGGTTTTCACTGTCGAGCTGTACGACGCCAAACGCGCTCGGATCTTCCACCTGCTTGACCCAGATCACGCTGTCGGCTGTAGTATCGAGCGTGAAATCGGCGCGGAACAGCGTATCGGCGTATGCCACCACAATAGGTCCGGACATCGAATCCTTTGCACACAGGATCGCATGCGCGGTTCCGAGTGCTTCATTCTGGTAATAGATCGTGCCTTTTGAGCCGAGTTTTTCTGCAATCGCGATCAGATCCTTTTCGACCTGCGGACCAAAATCTTTGTGGATGATGAACGCGATCTCATCGATTTGCTGGTTGATCACCCCGGCAATGTCTTCTACCAACCGGTGCACGATGGGTTTGCCGGCAATCGGGATCAGTGGTTTGGGAACTGTTAAAGTATGAGGTCTGAGGCGCGAACCGCGTCCGGCCATTGGAACGATGATTTTCATGTATTTGGTTTTACCGCAAAGTTCACGAAGTTTTTCGCAACGTTTGCACAGTTTTGATTTAGTTATTGACAGTCTACTTCACACCGGTCGAGCCAAATCCGCCCGTTCCGCGAACAGTTTGGGTCAAAACGTCTACAGTTTGCCACTCGGCGCGTTCGTGTTTTGCGATGATGAGCTGGGCGATGCGTTCGCCGTTTTCGACCACAAATGGTTCATTGGATAAATTTACTAAAATTACCCCGATTTCACCGCGATAATCCGCATCGATCGTTCCGGGCGAATTGAGCACCGTTACGCCTTTTTTGGCAGCCAGCCCTGACCGTGGACGGACCTGGGCCTCAAACCCTGCGGGCAGTTCGATGAACAATCCGGTTTTGATGATCGCACGCTCGAGTGGGCCGAGCGTTACGGGCGCATCGAGGTTGGCGCGCAAATCCATTCCGGCCGATGCGTCGGACTCATAATGGGGCAGCGCGTGCTGTGATTGGTTGACGATTTTAATGGTCATATCTTTCAAATTATAATTCTGTTTTGGGAGCTGGGCCCGATGCTTTGGCGCGTCGGGTCAAAATGCGCTGTAATGTCGGTCGCTCGCCGTAATAAATCGCGCCTATATAGAGCAGCAGCAATCCGATGCCAACGAGGTAATTCTCGCGGAATCCGTAAAACGAAATGCACGAAAACACAATCGACAAGCCAAGATAAGCGCCGATTTTTTTGCCGTCGTACGGAATCGGGTATTGCTTCCTTCCCAACGTATAAGACAGGGCCATCATCGCTCCGTATGCGGCAAGCGTGGCTACGGCCGAACCCATATAGCCATTGTGCCCGCGGGCTTCGAAATACGGGATCAGCGCAAAATTGAGCCCGAGCGTGACGGCCGCCCCTACGATCGAAATCCAGGCGCCGATATGTGTTTTATCGATCAGCTTGTACCAAACCGATAAATTGGTGTAGATCCCGAGGAAAAAATTGGCCAGGATGATCAAAGGCACGACCTTCATCGCTTCCCAGTAGGAACTGTCGCGTATCATGAGCACTTTGATCACATCGGCAAAAACGATGACGCCAAGCATGATCAGCGAACCGAAAATGACAAAATATTTGGTCACGGTCGCATAGGTTTCGCGCGCGTTGTCGCTGGCCGCGTGGCTGAAAAAGAACGGTTCGATCCCCAGCGTGTAAGCCGTCCGGAACAGCACCATAAACAATCCGAGTTTGTAGCAGGCCGCGTAAATTCCTACTTGCGCATCGGCGACATCCGCAGGCAGGAGTTGCCCGAGCAGGATTTTGTCGAATTGTTCGTTGATCGCAAACGCAATTCCCGCGATGAGGATCGGCAGGCCGTAGCGCATCATCTGCTTCCACAAACGCGCGTCGAAATGCCAGCGCATCTTGAGATAATCGGGGAACAGGACCAGAAAAGTAAGCAGGCTCGCGATGATGTTGGACACGAAAATATAGCCGACCTGGAAATCCTCGACGTAGATCATATTGTAAAAATCGTCGGGATCGGATGTGGCCAAACGCGGCAAAGCGATCAGGAAAAACAAATTGAGCAGCAAATTGACCGACACGTTCCCGATCTTCACCATCGCGTAAAACAGCGGCCTCTGGTTAGCGCGCAGCTTGGAAAACGGGATCACGACCAGGGCATCAAGCACTAAAATCCAGACCGTATAGGTAATGTATTGCACATCGATGCCGGACCACGCCGCCAGTGTGTTACGTAACACTAGCCCGATGCCCAGAAAGGCAACCGAAGTCCAAAAAATCGACACCATTGAGGTTTCCACCACGTTGCGCTTATCGGTTTCCTTGTTGTAAAACCTGAAAAATGCGGTTTCCATGCCGTAGGCGAGAATGACGTTGAAGAAGATCAGGTACGAAAAGATGATCGTCACTTTTCCGTAGGCTTCCTTTGGCAGCAAATCGGTGTAAAGCGGCACGAGAAAAAAACTGATCATCCGCGGAAATACCGTCGCCAGCCCGTAAATGGCCGTTTGCTGAAACAATTTTTTATATAGGCTCAAAGTGCTGGGTTAAGATGCACAAAAATAAGCAATTCTTTGGGTTTGCGTACGTTGGATAGGGGATAAAAAAAAGAGCCGACTTTAGGTCGGCTCCTGTATTTGAAAAGACTATTTTTATCCGTTAAGTGCTTCCGCACCGCCCACGATTTCAAGAATTTCACCGGTAATGGCTGCCTGACGCGCTTTGTTGTACGTCAGTTTGAGTTGGTTCCTGAGATCGGTCGCGTTGTCTGTCGCTTTGTGCATAGCGGTCATACGCGCGCCGTGCTCGGAGGCGAATGAATCGCGGATGGCCTTGTAAAGCTGGGTCTTGAGCATTTTCGGGATCAGCTCGAGCACGATTTCCTCTTTGGATGGCTCAAAAATGTAATCCACATTGCTTACCGGTTTGTCCGATGCGATCGGGGCCAACGGCAAAAACTGCTCAGACTGGATGACTTGTGTAGCGGCATTCTTGAATTGGTTGTACACCAAAACCACTTTGTCATACTTGCCCTGCAAAAACAACGCAGTGATTTCGTTGGCAATTTCTGAAACGCTCTCGAACGTCAGGTTGTCGAACACGCTGTTGTTGTTGAACACCACGGTTCCGTTCTTGCGCACGATGTCATTTCCTTTTTTACCGATGGTAATAAAATCGACCTGCTTGCCCGCATAAACGTTTTCCGTGAGGTTGCGCAGTTCTTTGATCACGTTCGAGTTGAACGCGCCGGCCAATCCGCGGTTAGACGTGATGGCCACAACCAGAACGCGCTTTACCTCGCGCTGTGCGGTGAATTCGCCACCGGCATCACCGTCGAGCGTTGCGGAAAGATTTTGCAGCAACTCGGTCATTTTTTCGGCATACGGACGCATCGCAGTGATCGCATCCTGTGCTTTTTTGAGCTTCGCAGCCGATACCATTTTCATCGCCGAGGTAATTTGCATCGTCGATGAGACAGAGGCGATCCGGTTGCGGATTTCTTTTAAGTTTGCCATTTTATAATTTGAAAATGAGATAATTTGAAAATTTGAAAATGAGATCTGTCATTTCCAAATTTCCAAATTATCAAATTGATTAATTGTATTTCGCTGAAACTTCCTTCGCGACTTTCTCGATCACATCGGTCAATTCATCTGTGAATTTTCCGGCTTTCAGCGCGTCGAGCGTATCGCGGTGCTTGGCGTTCATGTATTCGAGGAAATCTTTTTCGAATTCTTTCACTTTGTTGACCGGAACGTTTCTGAGCAGGTTTTTCGATCCTGCGTAGATAATGGCCACCTGGTCTTCAACGGTAAACGGTGAGTTCAAACCTTGCTTGAGGATCTCAACGTTACGACGTCCTTTTTCAATTACGTTCAGCGTAACGGCATCGAGATCGGATCCGAACTTGGCAAACGCTTCCAGTTCACGGAATTGCGCCTGGTCGAGTTTCAATGTACCGGCTACTTTTTTCATCGACTTGATCTGGGCGTTACCACCCACACGAGATACAGAGATACCTACGTTGATCGCCGGACGTACCCCTGAGTTGAACAAGTCAGACTCGAGGAAGATCTGCCCGTCGGTGATTGAGATTACGTTGGTCGGGATGTACGCAGAAACGTCGCCTGCCTGGGTTTCGATGATCGGAAGTGCAGTGAGTGATCCGCCACCTTTTACGATCGGCTTGAGATTTTCAGGCAAATCGTTCATGTTCTTGGCGATCTCATCGTTGTTGATGACCTTACAGGCACGCTCGAGCAAACGGCTGTGGAGGTAGAAAACGTCACCCGGATATGCCTCACGTCCCGGTGGACGACGAAGCAAGAGCGACACCTCACGGTAAGCAACGGCTTGTTTGGACAAATCATCGTATACGATGAGTGCCGGACGGCCCGTATCGCGGAAATATTCCCCAATCGCAGCACCGGCCATTGGCGCGTATACCTGCATCGGAGCCGGATCAGAAGCGTTGGCGGCAACGATCACCGTATAAGCCATCGCACCTTTTTCCTCAAGCGTTTTGGCCAAAGCCGCAACGGTCGACGCTTTTTGTCCGATCGCAACATAGATACAAAAAACCGGCTGGCCTGCATCAAAAAATTCTTTCTGGTTCAGGATCGTATCGATACAAACGGTCGATTTCCCTGTTTGACGGTCACCGATGACGAGCTCGCGTTGGCCACGACCTACCGGGATCATCGCATCGACAGCTTTTACACCTGTCTGCAACGGCTCGGTTACGGGCTGACGGAAGATAACTCCCGGAGCTTTGCGCTCGAGCGGCATGTCGTACAGTGTTCCGCCGATCGGACCTTTGCCATCGATAGGCTGTCCAAGTGTGTTCACCACGCGGCCTACCATCTCCTCGCCTACTTTAAGCGAAGCGATGCGCTGCGTTCTTTTGGCAGTAGAACCTTCTTTGATTCCTGTTGACGGACCGAGCAATACGACACCAACATTGTCTTCTTCAAGGTTCAGGACGATGCCTTCCAGCCCGTTCTCAAACTGAACCAACTCGCCGTATTGTGCATTCGACAATCCGTAAACGCGTGCAATACCGTCACCAACCTGAAGTACGGTTCCCACTTCCTCGAGTGTCGCTCCAGATTCAAACCCTTCTACTTGTTTTTTCAATATTGCTGAAATCTCAGCAGGTTTAATTTCCGCCATAATGCTGTCTATAATTAATTACTTAATTCTCTTTTTAATGTTTGCAATCTGTTGGCCACCGATGCATTGTACTGCTGATCGCCGATTCTGAGGATGAACCCGCCGATGATGGCCGGATCCACAATATTCTTGATGTTGATCTTTTTGTTCGAAAACGTCAGGATCTTGGTCATGACTTTGGCTTCGAGATATGCGTCCATCGGGATGGCAGTGGTGACCGTAGCGGTTTCCATGCCGTTCATTTCCTCGAACAGACGGTTGTATTCCAGCGCGATGGTCGACAGGATTTCAAAACGCTTGTTTTCGTGCAAGAGTTGGAAAAGTCCTTTGGTGACCCCGTTTACGCCGGCAAAAATCTCATTGAGCGCACTGCTTTTGACTTTGATGCTCGTCGTTGGGTTGGCAATAAAAGCCGAAAGTTCGCCATTGCCAACAATGGTGGACGCGATGGTTTCCATGTCGGTGTTGACCTCGCCCGCCACGCCTTTGCTGTGCGCGATGTCGAGGATGGCCTTTGCGTAACGGTTGGCTGCTCTTGTGGACATATTAGTTCAATTTAGCGTCGCCCAACATCTTCTCGACCAGTTTCACCTGGGCTTCTTTGTTGGACAATTCGTCTTTCAACAATTTTTCTGCGATCTCAAGCGACAAAGAAGAAACCTGTGCTTTCAACTGGGCCATGGCAGCGTTTTTCTCGCTTTCGATGGACGCTTTGGCCTGCTCGATCATCTTTTGTCCGGCGTTTTGCGCTTCCGCTTTTGCGTCGGCGATCATTTTCTCTTTGATCTCGCGCGCATCTTTGAGCATGGTGTCGCGCTCAGCACGGGCTTCGTTGAGAATTCTCTGGTTATCTGCCTGGAGGTTGGCCATTTCCCTGCGCGCATTCTCAGCAGATTGCAGCGCGTTCTTGATACCGTCCTCTCTTTCGTTGACGGCGTCGAGGATCGGCTTCCACGCGAATTTTTTCAACAGCAAAATCAAACCGATAAACAAAATGGTTTGCATGATAAACAACCCTAACGAAAACTGTCCAAATAATTCTTCCATTATATAAGTGTCTTAATTGTTAATTGTAATAGTAAACAAAAGCTGCAACCAACCGTTACAGCTTTTTGTCTTTTGGATTTACGATGCGAAGATCGCAGCAAAACCGATACCTTCAATAAGAGCGGCAGCGATCAACATAGCAGTCTGGATTTTTCCAGTAGCTTCTGGTTGACGCGCGATAGCATCCATTGCAGATCCACCGATTCTTCCGATACCGATACCTGCACCGATTACTACCAAACCAGCTCCGATAATTCTAGGGATTTCCATAATGTATATATTAAAAATTAAACATTCAAATTAGTCTTAAAGTCATAAAGGTTCAAAGTCATAAAGGCCTTTTTGACTTTACGACTTTTATTCTTTCGACTTAGTGGTGCGCCTCTTCGTGATGGTGCTCCTCAACGGCAGCTCCAAAATACAACGCGGCAAGCATCGTGAAAATATAAGCCTGCAACAGCGCTACCAATACTTCAAGGATCGTCAGCACAAATGCGAGCAGGAACGCCAACGGGCTTCCGAGGGCATGATCGGCTTTATACATCAGCGCGATCAAACTCATCAAAACCACGTGGCCCGCGATCATGTTCGCATACAAACGGATCATGAGCGAGAATGGTTTGATAATCGTTCCGAGCAATTCGATCGGAGCGAGGATGATTTTCATCGGTGCAGGAACGCCCGGCATCCAGAAAATGTGTTTCCAGTAATCCTTCTTTGCAGTAAAGGTGGTGATCAGGTACGTCAGCACGGCCAGCGCAGCAGTGATGGCGATGTTACCCGTCACGTTGACTCCCAGCGGCGTAAGGCCAAACATGTTCATGAACCATACAAAGAAGAAAATGGTGAGCAAAAAGCTCATATACCTTTTATAGTGTTTCTCTCCGATGTTTGGAATAGCGATTTCGTCGCGCACATACAATACAAGCGGCTCAAAGAAACGACCTGCCCCTTTGGCGATCGAGCCGTTCTTTTTGTATGATTTCCCAAGACCGGCAAACAACAAAAACATCAGCAATCCTACTACGAGAATCATGACGATGTTCTTGGTGATTGAAAAATCAAGCGGCTGCGCATTGGTTACGTGACCTTTTTCGTCGTGGCTGACCGTTCCGGCAGCGTCGGTTTTGTAGATTTTGCCGTCGTGGTGCCCGATCATGTAATAGTTGCCGTTCGATTCTGCCACAGCATGACCGTGGTCAAATTTGGACGACATAAAAACGTGTAGTCCGTTGTCCCACAAAATAACAGGCAAAGGAAAACCAATGTGCTTTTCATGCCCGGAATCCTTTCCGTAGGAAAACAAGTGAAAATCGTGCGAATCCAAAAGGTGGTGCTTGATGAACTCCTTTCTTTCTGCCTCTTTCTGATCGGCTTCAGACAATGCCGGCGCCTCCGGATGACCGGCAGCAGCGGCCGCATGGGCTGTGGTTTCATGCGGATGGTTTGCAGGCGATGCAACCGAATCCTGAACTGGATTCGCAAAACCAGAAAATGAAAGACATGCGGTTAAAGTGGCTATTATAAAATGAAGTGGTTTTTTGGAAAACACCATAGCGTATTTAGGATCTTAATTATACTTTCTGAAATTTGGTGCAAAGGTACATTAAATATTGACATCCAAAAGCGTTACTTCAAAATATTTTTTGCTGTTTTTGCCGTCGATTCCGCTGTTTATTGCTTTATATTTAAAACGCTGATTAAGAAATGGTCGCGTTTTGTTAAAACAGAAGAAAAAATCAATTTTTAGCGCCGTTGAGCAATCGGATCGCAATTGTCGTTTCAAGCGTCAGGAATACCGCAAAAACGATAAAAAAATTGGCTTTTTCGGCAGCGATTTCAGAATGGTGGTCGCCCAATATCGGATGCAGCAAAAAATAAGCGACGATCATCTTGAGCACAGTCAGTGCCATAAACGCATTTCCCACGCTGTCAATGTTGTTGCGCTTCATCCGGATCAGGATCGATAAAATCACCAAGGAACACGCAAAGAAAAACGCATACAATTCAGGGATGCTGTACCGGAAATTGGCGTCGCGCCCTGAAAACAGGAATTGGAACAACAGCATGTGCCCGCCAAAGGCCAGCGCCGAAAAAAAAGCCAATTCCAATAACGGCCGCAGGTTTCGCTTCATTTCTGATCGTCCATTTTATTGATTTCCCTGAGTTGCCGGTTCAGGTTGTAGAAGGCAAGACCCACGCCAACGATGGTCAGTACCTTTACATATATGTCGTGCTCGTTCGGATATTTTGCATCGAGCCATTTGCCGCCCCACGCAAACAGGAACACAATAGCGCCCATTTGGATCGGGATGCTCGTCAGGGCGAGCCACTTATTGGCCTTGCGCTTCTGGTTTGGGTTGTTCATGCGCCACGACTTTTAGATTCGGTTTCATCACGCACGATGCGCTGAATTCCGCTCCTGGTTCCACCGATAATTTACCGCAAATCACCTCGCCGTGGATGCTTGCCTTGGATTTTACATTGAGGA
This sequence comes from Bacteroidota bacterium, assembly GCA_023457535.1. Classification (GTDB taxonomy): domain Bacteria; phylum Bacteroidota; class Bacteroidia; order Flavobacteriales; family Flavobacteriaceae; genus Flavobacterium. The sequence goes on along the minus strand of JAEWLN010000169.1, from coordinate 27,713 downwards.
TTTCAGCCACCTGGATCTTGCCGTGGAATTTGCCCTCAATGTCGGCATTCTTACAAATGATATCGCCTTTGACGATGCCCGCGGGCCCGATCACGATTTTGCCGTTCGACTGGAAATTGCCAACGAGTTCGCCATCGAGCCGGAAATCTGCATGCGACAGAATGTCGCCTTTGATTACGGTTCCTTCAACGATGCGGTTGGTCTTGCCAAGCAGATCAGTATACGATTTTGGCTTTTTGTCAAACATTACTTTTTGGGTTGCGGATTTCTTCCCGGCGGCGGCATGTTCCCCGATGGCGTCATCATGCCCGGCGGCATCGAGTTGTTCATCTGCATTTGTTGCGGGGTTTGCTTGGGTTGGCCCGGCGACGCACCCTGAAACGGGCTCGGCGGCATCGCATTCTCAGGATCCGGGTCGGACACCTTGCCTTGCTGCTGCTTTTGCTGTTCCTTGGCCATTTTGCGATTTTCGGCCGCGCGCTGCTGCATTTCTTTGAATTGTCGTTCCTCGTCCGATATCTTTTCAGTCGGATCGTCCGGAATGCTCGGCGCAGCAGTTGCTACGATCGGCCCGTTGCCCACTTTAAGAAATTCGTCGAAATTCTTTTTGATTTGTACGACTTTGTAATTTTCGTTCGAGATAATCGTTGCGGGTTCCTGGACTTTGTATTCCTTGAACTCCCTGAGGATCGATACGATGCCTTTTGCGTGTTCCTCATTGCGCAGCCCGTGGATGACGATGAAGTTTTTGTCCATCGTATAAATATCGACCGACATCGTGATTTTTTCAAACGCGCGGTCCTTGAGGAATTTTGCGATTTTACCGTACAATGCAATGGTCTTGTTCTCCGACAGATTATTGGCCGCATACAAAATCTTCCAACTCGCCGGCTCTTTGCTGTTGAATGTCATCGCCTCCATCACGACCACTTCGCGCGTGAGCATCGATTCGGCCTTTTTGCCTTCTTCGCTGTTCGGATACGTCAGGGCCACGTAGTTGAGTGCCTTTTTGTATTCGCCGACGCCTTTGAGCTTCCCGATGACGTTGGCTTTGAGCATTTCGAATTTGGGCTGGAGTTCATCGCCCGTGAATTGTTCGATCGCCGTGTCCGACTCTTGCAGTACTTTTCGGTAATCACCGCCTTCAAAAAGCGTGAACAATTTTTGGTAGGCCACATCCGGAGAATCGCCGGCAGCAATGGTCGCGGCATCCGGGTTCTTTAAAATCTGTGCATAACGCGAGTCCGGATATTCGGCAATGATGCGGTTTTTGATCGCGTTTGCCTTGTCTTTGTTCGTGATTTCGTAAATTTTGTACAGGTTGTACAGCGACGGCAATACCAGGCGTTCCTCAGGGGCGTTGGTCAGCAACGTTTCAAGCTTGTCCGAGGCGAGCGGATATTCCTTGAATTTTTCTTTGTAAATAACCCCGAGTTGGTAATAGGCAAAATTGCGTTCCTTGCCGATGCTGTCGATTTCCTTTTGCGTCGAAGGCAACTGCTTGATATAATATTCAGGGGTGTACATTTCCGCCGATTTGACCTCGGACACAGGCGTACCGCTGTCCTGATCTGCATTGGCAAGATCTTCATCGCCGGTGGCGTTGGCCCCTTTTTGCGCCGATACGCGCCAGTTGTTGCGGTAGGCACGGTCACCCCAGTTTTTGCGGAATTCGTTCTTTCCAAAGGCGACTGTCGTCGGATTGTAAAAATAGAAATCTCCGGACGGCTTTGTTCCCGGCGTGGTTGCAGCGCCTTCAGATGGCGGCCTCACGCCCTTTTGTGCCTGGCTCATGGCGGTTTCAGATGCGCGCGGCGCGGCTTTTCCTTCCGGACCAAATTTGGCTGACGCATCGGTGTTGTCGATCGCGCCCTCAATTCCTGTATTTACGCTCCCGCCCGATTTTTCGGCGAGCAGTTTCAAACGTTCCTCTTCCTTTTTGAGTTTTTCGATGTGTGCGTTGTAGTAGGCGATGCGATCGGTTTCAGACATTGCATACACCTTAAGGATGCTGTCGTTGCGCGTGGCGATGCCTTCATATTTGATGACGTCGTTGAGATTCTCGCGCTTTTTCTTGATCGCCTTGAATTCGCGTGTACGCGGCTCGAGCTGGACCAGCGTGCTGTCGTAATATTTGCCTGCCGTAAGGTACTTGGCCTGATCGAAATGGAGTTCGGCCAGGTTGCGGTAATTGGACGCAATCATGTATTGGTCCTGCGATTTGTGCTTGAGCGACAAGTTGTAGTATTTTTTGGCCTGACGCGCGTTTTTTTGTTTGTCGTAAAACAACGCCATCTGGTGGTTCAGCGCATCCAGGTACGGACGATTTTCGCGGTCTTTGAGCATTTTGTCGTATTTTTCAACGAATGCCAGGGTGTCGCCGGTTTTATAATCGAATTGGTTGGCCTGGCGCATGTGGGCGTGGATTGTGTACCGCCGCGGCGCTTTGCGCTTCATGTCGATGACGGATTGGTAGGCCGCAAATGCGCTGTCCGGCAAATTCATTTCCTCGTACAACTGCCCGAGGATGAAGTGGTAACGCGCCTGCTCCTCGTTTGATTTTGTGAAATCGCGCGCCAGTTTGAGCTTGGCCACCGCACTGTCCTTGTCTTCAAGATTCAGGTAGGCTTGCGACAATGCGGCATTGGCATCGGCAAAAATCTGATCTTTGAATTTAATGTCCTTGAGCAGATTGGTCAGATTGGTTACGGCAATGGCATCGTTGTCGAGCCTCATATTGGTTTTTTCGCGCCATATCTTGACTTCGTAGATTTTGTCGCTCGTAGGATATTTGTAGAGGATGTAATTGAAAGCCTCAAGCGCCGGTACAAAACGCTGATCGTAATAACGTGCCTTGCCTAACATGAGGTGCGCCTCGTCCATTTGCGGGTTTTTCTCCGTTCCGCCGATATTCATCGAATGTTTTTGGATCGCTTTGGCAGCCTTGGTTTCAGCGCGTTCGAAATTAGGGTTTGCCTCTGTTTTCTCGCCCGGCATGACCGCCTGCTCGTTGAGCTGCATGCGCTCGATGGGCAATCGCTCCCAAAAATTGTCCTGGTATTGCAGTTTTAAGTCTTCGACACCTTTGTCGAGCGCCAATCCGCCATTGTAAAGGATGTTGTATTTGGAGCTCAGCGCGTGCGAATTTCGTGACAAAAAGGTGTTGCGCTTGGTCGAACACGCGATCACGAAAACCAGCGACGCGGCTACAGCAGTGTATCTGAGTAGATTAGTCTTCAATGCTTGGATGATTTATTTCTTAAAACTTGTAAAACCTTGTTTTAGTATACCAACCGGTAAAAATACGTTTCTTTTTGATATGGCGAAAATTATCGGTTAAAACTTTCCCCGATCCTATCTGACAGCCACTTAAGGCAGGTTGGCCCGGAGGGTTCGGATGGGTTGTGCACTTTGCAAAATTTAACCTCTTTTGCAGTTATTTCTTTCGTAAAACGCATGGGCTTTGCCACAGGTTTGCTAATTTTGCAAAAAACACTGTTATGTCTTCATTTTATAAGTTGAACATCCGGGAAGTGCGCCGCGAAACCAAAGATGCGGTGTCCGTATTGTTCAATGTGCCTGCTGAATTACAAGAGCATTATCAATTTATACCGGGCCAGTACATCAATTTGAAGTTGCGGCTCGACGGCAATGAAATCCGACGCGCGTATTCGATTTGTTCGGCACCCGGAAGCGGCCAGCTGCGCATCGCAATCAAATCGCTTAAAGGCGGTGTCTTTTCTATGTTTGCCAATGAACAACTCAAAGCCGGCGATCTCGTTGAAGTAGGTACGCCGGAAGGTAACTTTACATTTACACCCGATGCGGACCGCCAAAAAAATTACGCTGCATTTGCCGCCGGAAGCGGAATCACACCGGTAATGTCGATCATTCATGGCGTGCTGCAAGGCGAACCCAAGAGTACGTTTGTGCTTGTGTACGGGAACAAAACTCCTGAAGACACCATATTCCATGAGGAATTGCATCAGATGCAGCTGCAGTACGTAGGTCGCTTTTTTGTTCATTTCGTATACAGCCAGGCCAAGGTGGACGGTGAACTGTTTGGTCGTATCGAGCGCCCGACGGTCAATTTTATACTCAACAACAAATACAGCAATCTGACATTTGATAATTTCTATTTGTGCGGGCCGGAGCAAATGATCCTGACGGTATCGGACGTGCTCAAAGAACACAACATTCCGGAAAAAAATATCAAGTTTGAACTCTTTTCCTCGTCGCTTGCGCCTAAGGAAGTCGCTGTATCGCCAGAAGGTCACACGCAGATTACGGTAGTGGTCGATGATGAAGAAGTCACGTTCGAGATGTCGCAAAAACAAACCATACTCGACGCGGCGCTCAAACAAGGGCTTGACGCTCCATATTCGTGCCAGGGCGGTATTTGCAGCAGTTGTCTGGCACGCATTTCAAAAGGAACGGCGGAAATGAAAAAGAACGCCATTTTGACCGATGGCGAGATTGCCCAAGGGTTGATTTTGACCTGTCAGGCGCACCCCACTTCTGCCGAGTTGCATGTGGATTATGACGATGTGTAAGATATTTTGATCTATGATTTTTGGACAGGCCGGGACGTGGAGTTCTGGCTTTTTTTGTGTACTTAGAGGGGCGTATTAGGTAAAACGTTTGGAATATTTTTGGGGTTTTTCTGCCGTAACGTCTTCTTTTTTTTGCGTAGATTGCCTGTGGGGAAGGGGCATTGGGGCCCCAAAAAAAAGCTGGATTCAGCCCACTTATAAATTTTCAAAACTGCGTTCCAAAAATCGCATTCATGTTTTCCACCAATGCTCGTTTTAAATCCGTGGATGTAATACTGAATTAAGGTCTTTCTTCACGAAAAAAATACGAATTGATTTTGTGGTTTTTCTGTAGCAATTTGTCCTTTTTTTGACTTAAATTGCCTTTGGGGAAGGGGCATTGGGGCCCCACAAACGCCGGGTTTGCTAGGAGACATTCGAAAGTTCCCCTGTTCTGTTTGAGGAGATTCACCTTTTTTTCCACTTTCAATTAATCATTTCCAAGGCTTGCCTAGGCCGGGTTATTACGCTTTTTTAGAAACTCTTACCTCTTTCCATAAGAAAAATTTTGAAAGTTATTTTGCAGTTTTTCTGCAGCAATGTCCAGATTTTTTGACGTAAATATCCTTTGGGGAAGGGGCATTGGGGGCCCCACAAACTCCCTTTGAAATTTGAGCACATGCATAAAATTTAACGATCTGTAAATTTCAAACGTCTTTCGTTTTTTTCAGCGATTTTCTGAACGGGAGTGGTATTAATCCTAAAAAATGTTACTCCTAACGTAGCGTTGACAAGCCATTCGGGGCCAAACAAATCCCTTATATTTGATGAAATGCGGCGGCGCTCAACGCCTATCGAGGAACCTAATCAATTCTTACGGAAAAAATAGATAATTATTTTACAGTTTTTCTGTAAGGATGTCTGCTTTTTTATACCGAAATTGCTTGTGGGGAAGGGGCATTGGGGCCCCACCCCCTCCAAAAAAAAACAGCTTTTCTTTTGCAAGCCAATTTTTAATGTTTCACCGTTAATCATTTACTGCAAGGTCAGTCTTAAGCAAACCAATCATCTGCCGGGAATATCCATTTTGCGCAGTTTTAATCTCCATAAAATGTTCTTTATCGACACCAGCTGTGACTTGTTTTATCGTAAAGAAAAACAGAAACATTCCCTGTATAAATTGCTTTTAAAACCAATCCACATTTGATATTTAACCCGCTTACCAAGAACACTAAAAGGCTATTTTTGGACAAAACCTGCGAAGTGATCTGCGTCGTTTATCCAGATCAGTAACTGTAAAAAGCATCTTGGAACCGCGGGGCCAAATCACCGGCCAACCACTCTCCAAGTTCTTGTTTTCCAGCGCCGTGCCGATCACGTGCCCGATTTCATGAAGTTAATTCAAAATTTCACCGCTGAATTTGCACAAAGAACCTGGTCGCCCGAAAAGGGTAGCCAATGGTGGTTTCTGCAAACGCCATTTTACTTTTTTACCGACCTGTCTCTCTCCAGATATTCCGTACCGATCAATAAATTTTCCAAAAAAAACCAAAATGATCATAAAGTACGGTGCTATTTTATTTTTCCGATTGGCCGGAACTTCCAAATGCGCCCAATTTCCAATAACCGACTACCCCACCAACTCCATGATTTTTCCGACAACCGCCGCTGGTGCAATACTACGCATCGCGTTTTCGTAACCTTCGACTTTTTTGTTTCCATAAACCGATGTCGGCAGTTTTGGATATTGCGTGCGGTTGGAAGTAATCGCATTGGACATTGGCTGACCAAACGGCGAAAACCCCGCAAACGGATGCGTGGCGCCCCAAAGTGTCACGGTCTTCACGCCCAGCATGGCAGCGATGTGCGCATTGCCCGAATCCATACTGAGCATCACATCCAGATTGGAAATCAGTTGCAGTTCCTGGCGTAAGTTCATTTTTCCGGCCATATTGACCACGTTGTGCTTTCCGGCTGAAAATGCCTCCAGCACCGGGATTTCACTCTTGCCGCCAAACAGAAAAATTTTATAACGGCTCTTTTGTGCCAGCTGATCGATGACTTGTTGCATCAAATCCTGCGGATATACTTTAGAGGCGTATTGCGCGAACGGCGCCACACCAATCCAAATTCCGTCCTTGATTCCGGTAAATTCGCGAATTTGCGTATCGGGCAATTGCGGGGCGGGAAACTCCGGACGGTTCAGGTCAACGGGAAAACCGAGCTGTTCAAATACCAACTGATGACGCGCTACCATGGGTGTTACGGGCTCAAAAATCTTGTTTTCAGCGCGTGTCAGCGCCTTTTTTTCGCGTCGGCCCTTGTCTACGGCGGCCACTTTTTTACCAGAAACCAAAAACAGATTGCGCACGATTTTAGAGCGCAGCACATTGTGAAGGTCCGCAAATGCGTCGATGCGCTGCTTTTTGAGATCACTGTAAAGCTGAAGCAACCCGCGTAATCCCTTGTGCCGGTTTTTGTCGTCGAACGCAAAAAACGAAACATTGGGGATTCCGTCGAAAAAAGGCTCGAAAAATGCGCGCGAAACCACCGTCAGGCGCACATTTGGATGCTGTGAGACCAGCGCGCGCAAAACGGGAACCGTCATCGCAACATCGCCCATTGCGGAAAGTCTCATCACGGCGATATGCGTGGTTTTTGTCGGCACGTAACGTTAGAAGTTATTTGGAAAATAATCGTGGAGCGGTTTCCAGGACCCTAGCCCGGATGGCAGCGGCATCCTTTTGCATTGGACCTTAAGCGGCGTACTGCCATCGGCAGTCACGAAAGTCCTGAAATGCAAAAGATACAGCGTACAGCCGGAAACAGCTCCAAAAATTACTTTTTGTTCTGGTACAACACCGGATTCAAATCATCGTCATTGTACATTTTCATTTGCTTGTACACTTTCATGTATTTGTCGCCATTGGCAATGTCGGTCAAAAGCTCGTCGATGGCCGTTGAGAGATCCGTGCGTTGCTCTAGCAGGATGTTGAGCTTGGTCTGGCAGGCGTCGCGGTGTGCTTGTGAAGCCTCTGGGCGCGTGGCCTCCTCGTTCATGTGGAAAATCTTGAGCGCGAGAATGGACAGGCGGTCGAACGCCCATGCCGGCGATTCAGAGTTGATCCTGGCGTTGGGCTTGGGCTGAACGTCTTTGTATTTTTGGAGGAAATAGCTGTCGATGTATTCAACGACATCGGTGCGCTCCTGGTTCGAGGCGTCGATGCGTCGCTTTAAAACCAATGCGGCCACCGGATCGATTTGCGGGTCGCGGATGATGTCTTCAAAATGCCACTGCACCGTATCGATCCAGTTTTTCATGTACAACAGGTGCTCGAACTGGTCTTTGGCATACGGATTTGCAATAGGCTGGTCCACATTGTCGAACTTGTGGTAATCGTTGATGCTTTGCTCGAAAATAGAATAGGCGAGTTTGGAAAACATATCGTTAGGTTTTAGAACGCAAAGATACTTTTTATACTTTTACATCCGAAAAGAATTTCAACCCAGAACCCACAATTCCAAATGCAAATCCACTATCTATCCGATGCCAACAGCGTGCTGAACCATTTTTTGGGGCAGATCAGAAACGTCAATGTCCAACACGACTCGATGCGGTTCCGACGCAACATTGAACGCATCGGCGAGGTCATGGCCTATGAACTGAGCAAGGACCTGCATTACCGCGACATTGAGATCCGTACGCCGCTGGGTGTTAAAAAAACCGCTGAGATCGAAGACCCATTGGTGTTGTGTTCGATCCTGCGCGCCGGACTGCCGTTGCATTTGGGCTTTTTGAATTATTTTGACAGTGCCGAGAACGGGTTTGTGTCGGCCTACCGATACCATTACGATAACGATGATGCGTTTGAGATCCGCGTCGAATACCAGGCCGTACCCCAAATAGCGGACAAGACCCTGCTGCTGATCGATCCGATGCTTGCCACGGGGCAGTCGATGGTGGCCGTTTTCAACAAACTACTCGAGAAAGGACAGCCGCGCGAGATTCACATTGCCGTGGTAATTGCCGCCCCGGAAGGAATTTCATACCTCAGGGAGCACCTGCCCGATTATTGCCACTTATGGGTGGCCACGCTCGATGAAAAACTAAACGAAAAAAACTACATTGTTCCCGGGCTTGGCGATGCGGGCGATTTGGCATACGGAAGCAAACTTTAATCGCTTTATTAATTTTCTCGGACGACCAAACGGTTTACACCTGAACGAAAAACGCCGTAATCCCGCTGAGCATTACCAACAATAAAATCACATTTTTTTGCCATTGCACCTGCGCCGATTCGATGTGGCTCGTAGCCATGATGGCCAATGGTGCAAACGTAAAAATGGGCAAACCAGGCGTTTTGTGCGGGGAAATCACAAAAATAACGACCGCGATCACAAAATACCAGATCACTTTTTGATACGACGAATGCAGAATCAGCGGGCGATTCGACAATGAAATGACTAGCGAAACCAGAAAAAACAACGCAATGGTTGCGTAGACCGACAGCGCGGCGTTCTGGTAGTTGCTTGTAAAATAATTTACTTTAAGGTTTACGTCGATTTGTGAAAACACATTGTCGATCCACGCTTTTTCGATCAACAGCGCAAGCATTAAAAACACCGTAACGGCCGTGCAACATGCAATGACCGGCAAGAACCAGTTGCGGTAATCGCGCGCGGCGTGGAACAAGACCGATATAAAAACCAGTGCAATGAACAATATGCACCAAAAGTGGAACATCGCGGCCAGGAAAATCCACAATGACGCATCAAAAATCTTCTCCTTGGTGGCTTTGACTGAATGCAGCGAAACCAATCGGCGCATGGACAACAGCACAAAAAAATTGGCCATTACTAACCGCAAATCCCCAAGCGTGGACGGAAAAAACAATAAAAACACCAGGTAAAACAATACGGTGTACGCACTATCCTTGCTTAGTCCGTTTTTTTTGACGACAAAATTGGTCATGAACAACGACGCAAATACAAAGGCCAGCAAGCTGAACTTCAGCACATAATCTGCTGCAGAACGCGCCGCATCGGCCTGGCTGATCTGGTAAATCATAAAGAAAACAACAGCCGACGCAATGACGATCGTATAATTTAACGGCGTAGATTTTCTAAAAAGACTTGCTATCATGAATCTATTTTATACTTTTGTGGATGTAAATATACCAATGTTCAAAAAAAGAAACCGCGCCACGACGCGGAATCTGTAAAAATCAAGTTATATGTTGCGTTCATTTTTCGAAGGAATCCAATGGTTTTTTGAAACCGTCATCTTTGCCCCGCACAACTTTTTCAGACAACTGGAATTGACGAGCTGGACATTTGCCAATATCATCAACTGGATATTTATGGCCATTTGCGTTTACTTTACCTGGTATTGGTGCAAACAACTTACCGTACACCAGAAAAACAACGAAGAAAACCAGGATACCACGGCGCACTCATTCTTAAAGTAAGTCGAATCCGATATCGGTTCTGCAATACATCTTATCAAAACGCAGCTTGTCTATGTTTTGGTAAGATTTTTTTATGGCCTGCCGGAAGTCGTCGTCCAACGAAGTTACGGCGATGACACGCCCGCCGCTGGTGACCACATTGCCGTTCTCAAGTTGCGTTCCGGCGTGAAATGCGATCGAACCGTCGATGGCGTCAAGTCCTGAAATTTCCTTCCCTTTTTCATAGTCTTCCGGATAGCCTCCAGATACGACCATAACGGTAGCGGCACTTCGCGGATCTACGCGCAAGGCCACCTCGTCCAGCCTTTCGTTCGAAACGGCCACAAACAATTCCACCAGATCCGATTGCAGCCTTGGAATGACCACCTCCGTTTCAGGATCGCCCATGCGCACGTTGTATTCGATTACCATCGGCTCGCCTTTGACATTGATCAGCCCGATGAACACAAATCCTTTATACCGGATCTGGTCGTGTTGCAACCCGGCGATCGTTGGCTTTACGATGCGCGATTCGATTTTGTCCATCAGCGTCTTATCGGCAAACGGAACCGGCGAGACAGCTCCCATGCCCCCTGTGTTGAGCCCTGTGTCGCCTTCGCCGATGCGTTTGTAGTCTTTGGCCGTCGGCAGCATTTTGTAGTGTTTGCCATCGGTCAGCACAAAACAGCTCAGCTCGATGCCGTCGAGAAATTCCTCGATAACGACTTTTGAGCTCGCCGCGCCAAACTTTTGCCCAACGAGCATGTTGCGCAATTCAGTTTGTGCTTCGTGGAGATCGTGAATAATCAACACGCCTTTGCCCGCTGCCAACCCATCTGCTTTTAAGACAAATGGCGGCGACAGGGTTTGTAAAAAAGCACAGCCTTGATCTACGGTATCGGCGGTAAAACTCTCATATCGCGCCGTAGGAATCTGGTGCCGGATCAGAAATTGTTTGGCGAATTCCTTGCTGCCCTCGAGCTGCGCGCCCATTTTGGACGGACCGATAACCGGAATATGCGCCAGGAGTGCATCCGATTCGAAAAAGTCAAAAATCCCATGCACGAGCGGGTCTTCCGGCCCCACGACCACCATGCCCACTTTTTGCTCCAGACAGCATTTTTTGACCGCGGCAAAATCTGTGGGATTGATATTGATGTTGTGCGCGATAGACGCCGTCCCGGCATTTCCGGGCGCTACGAGTAATTTGGAACAGTGCGGGCTTTGTAGCATTTTCCAGGCAAGCGCATGTTCGCGTCCGCCCGATCCGAGCAAAAGAATGGTCATTGTGTTGTTGTTTTATTGCCCACAAAAATAACCGCTTTTGACCTCAAAAAATAATTAATCGCCAAAAAACTGTGCCTGGGCGGTGGCGCGTCCGGCGTAAATAGTATTTTTGAAAAAATTATTTTCGTGATTCCGATTTTCGATCTTACGCTGCGCCTGAACGGCTTTCCCATCGGGAGGGCGCGCCGGCAATTGGCGTCGATCCTGGCCGTTGCCGAACCGGATTACGCGGCGTTTATCGAACGCAAAAAAACCGACATCGCACAACACCACCTCAAACATAACGCATTCTATCAATCGCTCGCCGGCAATGGCGCGTATCAAAAATGGGAGGATCTACCCGTGATGCGCAAAGCGGATTTCCAGCGGCCACTCGATGAGCGGCTTTCCGATGGCTATTCGAAAAAAGAGGTATTTATCAACAAAACGTCGGGATCCAGCGGCGATCCGATGGTTTTCGCCAAGGACAAACCATGCCACGCTTTGATCTGGGCCAACATCATGCGCCGGTTTGGCTGGTACGGCGTGGATTTCAACCATTCGCTACAGGCCCGCTTTTACGGCCAGCCCATGGATTTCTTACCGCGTATGGTATTGCGCCTCAAGGATTTTTTGAGCAGCCGCTACCGGTTTTCGATCTTTGATTTCTCCGATGCCGGAATCGAAAAGATCCTGCGCAAATTCAAGTCGACGCGGTTTGATTACATCAACGGCTATACAAGTTCTATCGTACAAATCGCACACTACCTCAAGCGCAAAAATTTGGTTTTGAAAGATTTGTGCCCCACTTTGCGCGTGTGCATCGTTACCTCTGAGATGCTTTTTGAAGACGATCGGATTTTGCTCGAACAACAGCTGGGCGTTCCTGTCGTCAATGAGTATGGTGCATCTGAAGTGGACGTGATCGCGATCGAAAACCCGGACGGGCGCTGGCTCGTCAACGCCGAAACGTGCTATGTCGAAATTGTCGACGATAACGGAAAACCGGTTCCACACGGGCAACAGGGACGGATTCTGGTGACTTCTTTGTACAATTACGCGCACCCGTTTATACGGTATGAAGTGGGAGATTTTGGTGCGCTCGATCCGTCGGGAACGGCAAAAAATCCGGTGTTGCAAACCCTTGTGGGAAGAACCAACGATGTGGCCCTACTGCCATCGGGCAAAAAACCTGCCGGCATGACCTTTTATTCGATCACCAAAAAACTGTTTGGCGATGAGGGAAACGTCAAGGAATTCGTCGTCGTGCAAACACACTTGGATCGGTTTGAGATTGTTTATGTGGCTGAAAAAGAACTGACCGATCCGGAAAAAGCACACATGGAAAAAGTATTCACCGATTTTCTCGAACCCGGACTGCGCTACGAATTCATTCGACGCCACGCGCTCGAGCGCTCCAAAAGCGGTAAGTTAAAGCAATTTACGAGCCTCGTGAAACCTTTTTGACATAAAACGGCTTGACGCACAATTGCACCGCCAGGAATCCCACCATGCAGCACAGCGACAAAAAGATGCCCATACGGTGAAATTGCCGGTAAACCGCAAAATTATGCTCGAGCAACCCCATTTTCCGCGATGACACCGAATCCTTCCGGACGCGGTACAGCGCCAGGCTTTCCGGAACGGGTCCGGCCTTTCTGATCTGCCTGAGCACGGTGAGCCACACCATCCAATCCTGTCGCTTGCGCAATCCTGAGATCGGGATGCGGCCAAAGAATTCCGCATCGTAAATGCCGGTCAGGTTGCCGACGAAATTGCAAAAGAACAATTGCCGGTAATGGAGCACGCGCGGGGCTTCGATACGCTTTCCGATGGGATTACCGGCCTCGTCAATGCAATCGTAGAACGAAAACGTAAACGGCTGGTCGTTCGCGTGCATGAAATCGAGTTGCTTTTGGAGCTTATCGGGCAGCCACAAATCGTCCGAATCAAGAAATGCGATGTATTTCCCGCCCGACATTTCCACGGCCTGGTTTCGCGCAACGCCCGGTCCGGAATTTTTGGACAGCTGGTGGAACGTTACGCGCGGATCATCGGCTGCAAACGATTTGACAATGGATTTGGTGTGGTCTGTCGAACAATCATCCACAATGAGAAGCTCCCAATTCTGGTGCGTTTGCGCCTGCACCGATTCGATGGTCTGGGCGATAAAAGCCTCCGAATTGTAAGTGGGCGTAATGATGGAGACCAGCGGCGCATTCATCTCAGTACGCTTTTTCTTCGCCGCGGAAGATGTTGATGACCGTTTGTACGATGATTTTCAGATCGAGGATCAAAGACCAGTTTTCGATATAAAATACGTCGTATTTGATGCGGTTGATCATGTCCTCATCGGTTTCGATCTCGCCGCGGAAGCCACGAACCTGCGCCAATCCGGTGATGCCGGGCTTGACGTAATGCCGCACCATGTATTTTTTGATCTTGCTGCCATAGGCTTTGTTTTGCGACCAAAGGTGCGGCCGCGGCCCAACGACAGACATATCGCCCATGAGCACGTTGACGAACTGCGGCAGCTCATCGACACTGGTCTTGCGGATGAACCTCCCGATGCGCGTCACGCGCGGATCATTCTTAGAGGCTTCTTTTTCAGTGGTTTTGTTGAGTTTCATCGACCGGAACTTGTAGCAAAAAAACTCCTTTTCGTCGAGCCCCGGACGTCCCTGTCTGAAAAATACCGGACCTTTGGATTCGAGTTTGATCAAAATCGCCAGGATCGGGACAAGCCATGACAGCAGGAAGATCATGACCAATAACGAGAATACAATGTCAAAGGTGCGCTTGACGGCCTTGATCAGCGGCGAGTGCAATTGCGTACGCTGCAGCGACAACACGGGGAAGAGTTCGTAGTAGTCGATCTTGAGGTTTTTGGAGAAAATCTCTTTTGAATCGGGGATGAATTTGATCGACACTTTGTTGTCATCGGCAAATTCAACGAGTTCCTTGACCTGTTCGTTCGAGATCTCGTTGAGCGAGCAGTAGATTTCATCGATGTTTTTCTCGAGCACAAAATCAGGGATGTCGCTCACGCGGCCGGTGATCTGGGCGTTGGATTTCTTGTCGGAGAAAAACCCGAAAAACCGGTAGCCGTAATCGTTTCGGTTTTCAAAAACTTCCTTAAGCCGGATGGCCTGCGGCGTATACCCGATGATGATCGCGTTCCTGAAATTGCTGCCCGTGATGATGCGGTATTTCTTGAGGTAATAAAACAGCAGGTATTTAAAAATTGTGATCAGCGTAAACGACGCGCTCATAAACCACGCAATGGCCGTTCCGCTGAAAATCACTTCTTTGGAAAAAGGAAAAAACGCGATGATGACCAGCAAAAACAAAATGCCCTGCTGCAAGATCTTGGACGCAATTTGTACCGGCGTGGTAAACCGGTACACTTCGTAGAATTTGATGAACAGCGCAACGACGGCCCATACCAGCGTTTGGTACGGCAGATAATACGCAAAATTGAGATTCAGGTCCCTGAAAAAATACAGGCACAGCAACGTAATGACGAGCAAGTCGAACGATACGCTGATGGGCCGGATGTATTTTGAATATCTCCCTTTATGCTGTGAAACCATATCAGTGGATGTAACCCTTGAAATCTTTGTGCTCTTCCTTCAACAGTTCTTCTGTGGACAACGATTTAAAATACTCATAGGTAATGCGCATGCCTTCCGAACGCGGAACTTTGGCTTCCCAGCCCAGCAAATCCCTGGCCCGCGTGGTGTCAGGCTGGCGTTGGAGCGGATCGTTCATCGGCAGCGGATGGTATACGATTTTCTGGTCAGTTCCGGTTAACTTGATGATTTCTTCAGCGAAATCGCGAATCGTGATCTCGTCCGGATTGCCGATGTTGACCGGATACACATAATCCGAATGCAGCAAACGGAAGATGCCTTCCACCTGGTCGTCCACATAGCAAAAAGATCGGGTTTGCGAACCGTCGCCAAATACGGTCAGGTCCTCTCCGCGCAACGCCTGTCCGATGAAAGCCGGAATGACGCGCCCGTCGTTGAGTCGCATACGCGGACCGTAAGTGTTGAAAATCCTGACAATGCGGGTTTCCACACCGTGAAACGTATGATAGGCCATCGTGATTGATTCCTGAAAGCGCTTGGCTTCGTCGTAAACCCCGCGCGGGCCGATGGTATTGACATTGCCGTAATAATCCTCTGTTTGCGGATGCACGAGTGGGTCGCCGTAAACCTCAGAAGTCGATGCGATCAGGATGCGGGCCTTTTTGACGCGGGCCAATCCAAGCAGATTGTGCGTCCCGAGCGACCCGACTTTCAGCGTCTGGATCGGGATTTTGAGGTAATCGATAGGACTTGCCGGTGAGGCGAAGTGCAAAATATAGTCAAGTTGTCCCGGAACATGGACAAATTTGGTAACGTCGTGGTGGTAAAACTCGAAATTCGGATGGCCGAAAAGGTGTTGTATATTTTTGAGGTCGCCCGTAATGAGGTTGTCCATTCCGATGACGTAATAGCCCTCCTTGATGAAACGGTCGCACAAATGCGAACCCAAAAAGCCCGCCGCGCCCGTAATGAGTATTCTTTTCATGATCTGTTTTTGATGCCGCCGGCCGTCGTCCGAACATTGAACAGGCTGTACAGGATCGCAAAAAAAACGATGCCTCGTTGCCGCGACAGAAATGATTCGGTCAAAAATAAACTTATCATTAGAATTGCGAAAGAAATATGGACAAAATCTTTGCTGCGAAGCGCGTTTTTTAGGTTCACGAAGAGCATTGCAATCAGAATCAGCAATCCAAAAATCCCAAGCTCGGCAAAAAGCTGGATGTATTGGTTGTGGAAATTTTTATTCTGGTAGCCGTCGGCTTCCGCGCTGCCGGAAAAAACGTTGTGCTCGAGGCCTTTTTCCCTGATCCGCTCGCTGGCCGCATTGAGTCCGTAGCCCGTCAGCCAGATGGGATCCTCTGCCAGCAATTCGCCAAAAATACGCACCTGATACACCCGGAAAGCCGCGCCCGGAAAGTAATCGTTTTGTGCAAAGCGCTGCTGGGACCACGCCTGGCCGATGCTTACATTGTACACCTTTCCGGTTTCGTTGCTCAGTTCGCGGTTGATCGTACGCTCTTTGGCGCCGGTTTGGAATTCGATCATGAACCGATCGATTACCTTACCGGAAAAGGCAATGCCGATCAGCACGACCAATGCCGATGCAAAGATTAACCGCCGCGATTGTCGCAATTTGCGAAAGTGCCGGAGCCCGTAAATAACGGCGAGCAAAATAAAAATAACAAAAATGTTCTTTGAGGAAAGCAGCACGAGAAAGGCCGGAAGAAGGATCAGCGCGACCTTATCTGTCAGCGATTGGCGCGGGCGCGTCACAAATCCGGCAATGGCCACCACTACGTAAACAGAAACGTGGATCGCGTTGACATCCTCGGTTACAAGCGCATGGTAAAAAAACACCGATGCATCGCGCGTGATCGCAAAACGAACCAATGCCTGAACGAGCCAGAAGACTGCAAAAACCAACATGCCAAGGCTGAAAAAATACGTCAGATTCCGTCGCGAATCCTCTGTCATCGGCGGGCCAACCAGCAAACACAACGGAATCAGCACCAACGGCAACCCTTTTTGCAGCGCTTTGACCGATGAAGGCCAATCGATCGTCCACACCAGCGAAACGGCCATCAGCCCAAACAACGCCACAGGGAGCCACAGCGCGGCATCGGATGCAAAATTCGCTTTTTTGAGTGTGAGCAACGTGGCCAGCACCAGCAGCGCAACGGCGATCCCGTTGACCGCATACCCCATCGGGATGGTCAGCAGCGCCAACAGCAGGAAAACAAATGTGGGATGGGATTTACTTTCGCGCCTGAGATTTTGCCAGACATTCTTCCAATAAGGCGAGGTAAGCTCCATTTATCTTGTCCCAGTTAAAGTCGGTTTCGATGGCCCTGAAATTGTTTTCGACCAGGTGCAAGTTATCATTTTTTTCGATGGAAGTCAGCAAATTTTTCACCTCTGACGCATTGGAAAAATAAAACGCATTGTCCTGCAGCACGCCGCGGTTGAAATCGTTATTGTGCGCGGCGATAAGCGCCCTGGACGCCATGGCTTCGAGCAGCGACGGATTGGTCCCGCCTACAGAATGTCCGTGGAAATACAATTTGGAAAAATACCGCAGATTATCAAGATGGCCAATGTTGTAAATTCCGCCCATAAACCTGATGTTGGGCACGTTGCCGAACTTGTTTTTGAGGTACGCGCCATACTTGGTGTTGTGGTTGCCGATGACCAGAATCGGGGTGGCATCTTCGCTCATCGATACGCCTTCGAGCACCATGTCCAGATTGTTCTCGGGCTCAAAACGCGCCATGATCATGTTGTACCGGCCTTTTTCAACGCCGTACGATGCAATTACGCTCTCATCGGGGGTTTTGAACGGATAGGCGCCATAAGCGATATACGTCGAGGGTTTGTTGTATTGCTTTTGGAGGAATTTCTGGATCCCGAGCGAATCGGCTACGAGGTAATCACTGCTCATGGCAGCAAGCCGCTCGGCAAATTTCAAAAACTGCCGCACCGGACGGTTGTACTTGGAGCGCTTCCACTCCAGCCCGTCCATGTTGGTCACGATGACCGGCTTTTTAGGCAACAGGAAAAACCAAACGGAATTGCTCGTATAACCAAGCTGCAAAATGATGTCAAAATCGCGGGTGCGCGAATCCATGATGCAATTGTAGTCATAGATGAACTGCCCGAATGTGCCCATTTTGTATTCAGGGTCGTGCTTGTGGATCAGGTTTACACCGCGAAAAGTGGGTTCCTGGTGCGGATGGTTATGCGAATTATAGACATACACCTGATGTCCTTTTTTCACGAGGTAAACAGAAAAAAATTCGGCGAACTGTTCAAATCCGCCGTAATGGTTAGGAATGCCGCGCGTTCCCAGGATGGCTATTTTCATCGACTGCCAATTTTGGCTGCAAACTTAGTAAAAACCACGCAAACCCATGCGTGTTATTGGTATAAACGCGAAAAATCTTCGACGTAGCGGTTTTGCGAGAAATGGGATTCCGCGCGTGCCTTGCCGTTTTGGCCCAGCGTGTTGCGCAACGATGCATCGGCGATGAGTTTGCCGAGCGCGCGCTGCAATGCCGACGCATCACCCGGGGTAAAGAACAATCCGGTCTGGCCATCGATGATGATTTCTGTCAGCCCGCCGTGCGCGGCCCCGACGACAGGTTTTGCCGCAAGCATCGCTTCCACGGCGACGAGTCCGAACGGTTCGGGCTCTGTGGAGGGAACCACCGCAATGTCCAGGCTGTCCCAGATTTGCCAGATGTCGGTTGTAAACGGAATGATCGCAACCCGATCGCGTAACTGTAACGCATCGATCTTGCTCCGGAGCGACTGCTCAAAATGTTCCTGATTGGGCGGCGCCGATCCGACAAAAACCAGGCGCGCCATCGGATACTGAGGGGCCAGTGCGGCAAATGCTTCCAGCAACAGCGGTTGTCCTTTCCATCGGCTGATGCGCCCGACAAGCCCGAGCACGATATCGGAAGGACCGGCGCTGAATTGCGTCTGTCTCAAATGCGCGATCGCCTCAGCGCTAGCCGGCGGCACCGTACGCTCCATCCCGTTGTGCACGACGGTGGATTTGGCAGCCAGTGCGGGTTTTTGCGCGACCATAAAATCCATTGTCGCTTTGGAATTGTAAACGACTTTATCGGAAAAAAAGTCGACCAATTTTGGATACAATTCGCTGATCAGCCTGGGATGTTCGATGATTTCATGCACATGCCACAAATGCTTTACACCGTATCGCTTGGCGTAAAGCGCGCCGAGCAGGACCGCCAGCGTGTTGGAATGCACCCAGCCGAGCGTTCTGCCCTTGAGCTGTTTGCGGATTATCCCAAATGCTTTGAACGTCTGGAACGGCAGCGACAACAAATTGCCGGGACGGAACATATTGCGCGAAACCTTGAGCACGGGCGCAATGATCGTTTCGATTCCGGCCTGCTGCAACGCCTGGAACAACGGCCCGTTTGACGGTAGTACCACGATGGGATGGAAGCCTTTGTCACGGATATCCGATACGAGGTAAAGCAGCGTTTTGTCCGATCCGTACAGTTCGGCCGATTGGTGTATGTAAAGGATATTAATCATGTTGGATCCGGCTTGTTTGTTGTTCGTACATTTGCTTGTAACACAGCAAAAACCCGATCAGCACCGATTTGCTGTCGAGCAAATTGTACACGCCCATGAATACCCAATTGGACAAAATCAGGAAAATCCCGGTGCCTACAAGCAGCAGGTTGATTTGCCTGAGCAGCGGTTTGGACGATCGGCGCGGCCGGATCAGCAGGTAGATCGAATACAGGTAAATGAAAACGCCCACAAGCCCCGATTTGAGAAATACGGTCATAAAACCGTTGTGCAGAATCGAAATGTAGCGCAGCATCATATCGCCGAGCATGACTTCTTTTTTGAGGTCGACCCGTGAGCCGATGCCCTCCCCGATAACCACCGCTGTGGTGCCGTGACCGGCCATTTGGCGTACGGTATTGATGTTTTCGTACGATCGGTAATTGTCGTTGAAATCACGCCAGTCGTCTACGTTGATCTTGGTTTTGAACGGTTCGGTTGGTGCGATCTTGATTTTATAGAGAAACGCCTCGACGCCCGGTCCGTTGCGCCGCGGGTTGGACATGACGATGGCGCTGTAGGCAACTACCAGAACGGCCGCCGATGCAGTGACCACGGCAATGGATTTGGGCGTGATCCGGAAATAGCCTTTCATGGCAAAGAACAAAATGAAGAACTGCAGGAAATTGGTCCGGGCCAGGTACATAAAGGCAGAAAAGCCGATGATGTACGTAAACCACAATCGGTTGCGGCGCGAAAACGACAAACCAAACCGGTCGTGAAACAACAGGATTACAAACGCAAATACTTCAAAATCGGAGAAATAACCGCCGTGCAACCTCAAATCGTTGACCGTACGCGCATTGTGCAGGACCACGGCCAGAAACAATACCGTGAGGTGGATCAGCGCGATAACAAGCCCTGTGAGGACGATGGTCTCGAAACCTTTGTTGAATGTTTTTTTGCAGAGTTGGTACCCGATCATAAGACCCATAATCGGTTTGGCCATGTATGTGATGTCCCGGATGACGTAATACGCCGGATACTCTTTAGTGAGCCCGACTACCGCGGCAATGGCCAGGATCGCCACGAAAAGCCCGACGTATTTGACAAAGCCCCACGTATAACTTTTGCTCAGTGTAATCAAAACGGCAAACGCCCAAACGGCAAACGTCAGTTCGTAATTGTTCAGATACGGCACACCGATGCACACAAAAAAAAGCAGGCGGTACAACGCAGTATACGTAACGGCTAATCTCATTTAATAGTGCTTTAGAACCTTGGCGGGCACCCCACCGATAATCGAATGGTCCGGATATACGCCGTTGACCACGGCTCCGGCGGCAACCACTACATTGTTTCCTACCACGCATCCGTCGAGAAAAGTGACTTTGGCGCCCACCCACACGTTGTTGCCAATGACGATGCCTTTGGATGTAACACCCTGATTGCGTATGAGCTGCGTTTTATCGAGAAAATTGTGGTTCTCAGAATGAAAGCTGATGTATTGTCCCATGATCACATCGTTGCCAATGGTAATCCCGCCCGACGCACCAAAATACGAATATTCACCGATGGCCGAATGATGGCCCACCTGCAGCCCGATGCCGTATTTTGAGAAATGGCTCGTACAGCTGATGGTTGAGTAGGCGCCTATTTTGACGCCGTCGCCAAATACGGTTTTGTTTTTCGAATACGCATCGACGGTCACCCTTTTGTCCAGCGTGACGTTTTTGCCAAAAACAATGTTGGATTTGTTGAGCAGCGTCACATCGGGCCCGATGAATACTTTTTTGCCCGTGCGAAGCAATCCGCGCACCATCATCAGGAGCCGCCGCAGCAGAATCCGGTAGAAAAGGCTGTCAGGAATATCGCGGTCTATGGCGTAGTGCTTGCCTGAACGGTGCAACAATTTCTGGAATACGCTTTTTATCATGAGGGCAACTTTTCCGGACCTGGCCAAAAATACGATTGTTTTTTAACCTGACCTTGCAAATAACTCATTTTTAATCGCCGCATAAAACAGCCCGATGATCAGGATTTCCGTGGCAATCAGCGTGGCGATGACCCCGATGATGTGCAGCCAGGGCGCTACGGCGATGATCATCAGCAAACTGGCCACGGTGCTTACCATCGTAAGGGTGACATACTGTTTTTGCTTGTTGAAACCAATGACAAGCTGTCGCAGCGGTACGCCAATGGCCTGCAATACCGGGATGGCGACGGCAAGACGCAATAGTGCGCTGATGGCGATCGGGTCTGTTGGGTTGAAGTAGCCCACGACCGCATCGGAAAACGTAAAAATAACAGCCATGCACACCGTCACAAATACAAGGTTGAGCCCATTGTACATGCGCCAGAAACGCAATCCGTGGCGCACATCGGATTCAAGCAGATAGCATACGCGCGGATACGCATAATTGAAGAACAGCAGGATGTACGTTTTGAAAATGACGATCACCTGGTCGACGATTTTGTACTGCCCGGCCATGTGGTTGCCGCCGAAAAATCCGATCAGCATCACCGGAGCGTACATTTGCATCGAAACAAAGAGTTGCGAGGTAAAGATGGAGAAGTTCCCGCGGATCAGCAGCGTGACGTCGGACCACGTGACATTGGCCAGGGAACACCGATAGCGCCTGACCAAAAACAGCGTCGCAATGCCATGGGCCACGCACATCCCGACGCCCCAGAACAGGTTGTGCAACACATAATCACCGGGCGCGCGCACAAAGGCAAAAACCGCGACGAGAAAAAGCGTTTTGGAAATCACGTTGATGGCCGTGATCCATTTGAATTCCTCAACGCCTTGCAGGAACCAGGTGGGATTGATGGCTTGCCCGGCGACAATGGCAAGGCTGAAAAAGAACAGCCGTTTTTCTGCCGCAAAATAAGGAATAGTCACAAACAACAGCGAACCCACGCCCGCCACAAGTCCAAACAATGCGATTTTGGCCCAGAACGTCTTGACGAAAATTCCCTCGAGCGCGTCCCGGTCATGGCGCGATACCGCCGCTTGCTTGACGCCAACAATGTCCGACCCGTAATCGACAAACACGATCAGGAAAAACGAAAGCGCCATCGCGATGCTGATTTTTCCATAACCGGCTTCGCTGCAAACGGACACGACAAACGGCACGACCAATAACGGCGTGACCAGGTTGAAGCCTTGGCCAAAGCCGTAGATGAGCAGGTTTTGGAGTGCTTGATTGGCCCGTATTTTTTGTAGCAATGGTTTCAATGTTGTGTATCTAGTGGCCGCTCAGGAATGCAAGTTGTCGGGCCAAAGGCGCTTCTTTTGGATATAGTGATGGCGTTGCGCGCCTTGCGCCGACGATTTTTCCGGTGACATTCATGGTGTGCGAATCAATATCGGTTGAACGCACGTCGGGCCTGAAATAGGACAGTATCAGCATTCCGGGAATTACCACCTGTTTGTCGCGGTAGCTCATTTTAACCGATTCCATGCGCACCGCTGATTGTTTTTGACTGCTGCCCAGATCGATCCTGAGTTGGCTTGGCAAAATTCCGGACGGTAATTCGAACTTTATGTCTTGCGGATTGGGACTTGATTTAACCGCAACCCAAACGGTTTGCTTGCTGTTGAAGGCAATGCTGTTGTTCGTGGTATAATAGAGCGCAAACGTGTCATCGCGCGCTACCGTAGCTTGCAAAATGAGGCGAAAAACCGGATCGCCATTTGGGGTTGTGATGTGCTGAACGCCGCTATCCTGGTCTTTGCACCCAAGCAAGAGCAAGCAAAAAACTATTATTCCAAACTTGATTTTCATGTGACAGAGGGAAAAATCAAATATACATTTTTAATAGTCGTACGTGCAAAAAGCCATAAAAAAACCGTGACAAGCACGGTTTGAAATTATTTTGTGATTTTAGCGATCTCGTCTATCAACAATTGGTGCGGATAGTAGAACGGAGTGGCCTGGCTCGCCGGATTTTTAAGAAACGTAATGGTACCAGCCGCCTGATCGATTTTGGTTTGCGTGTCTTTGTTCTCGATAAAATATTTAAAGAAATCAGAACCTTTGAACTCAAACGATTTGGCGTAATAAGTCATTTTGACGCGGGAAAGCGTTACATCGCCTTGCGCTTCACCTTTTTTGATGCCAAAGTCCAGACGGACGTTCGTAGGGACGATCTCTTCGCCAAGATTTAATGTTACCTTGTTGTCCTTCATGCCTTTGATACCTGACCACACGGCTTGCTCGCCTTTGAAATTGATCGTTTTATCCTCTGTGTAATAAAGTGCGAAGTCGTCGTCTTTCTCTGCCGTAACGTCGAGTTCAACCCTAAAATTTTTAACTTCTTCCACCGCTGGAGTATTAGCAGCATCGCTTCCTGATTTTCCGTCTTTCTTACAAGAAACCAACGCCAATGCAACAATGGCTACGGTTGCAAAAATTTTTGTTTTCATTTTCCGGTTTTTTTTGATGCGCAAATTTAGAAATTTTTTGAAATGCGCCGACATCCTGATTATTTTTTAATCGTCTCTCAATTACTTCTTTTTGATCTGTATACGCGTAATGATCGCATTGCGGTCCTGGCCCTCATGAAAAATGTCGTTGGTAAAGGTCAGCGCTAATTGCACCTCGCCGGATTCTGCCGCGGTATAAGGCAATGCAAACCCACTGCCGCCCGTTTTTTCACTTAAGTTAAAAGATCCGATTTCCAGTTCATTTACCTTAACCGAAATATGGGCATTCTCGCCTTTAATTGGTATCTCAGGCATGCTGTAACCGTGAATTAAAATTTCGTATACACCTTTCTCAAGCTTAAGCGTCAAGACAGAAGAACCATTTTCAAAAAACAAAAGCTGGCCATTGTTGTTGGGAATGTAAGGAACGAACTGGTCGAGGAACAATTGCCCGTCGGCGCCGGCCATTAATGCAGTTGCCCCGACGTTTTGTTTGGCCCGGTAATGTTTGGCCCAAGTGTCGTAATATTGATTAAAATCGTAATCGATTGTGAAATGCCTGGCGAGAAATTGCTCTTCTTCCGGCGTGAGATCATACGGACGGGAATTGCCATCGAAATACCAGAACGATTTTGGACTTACGGTTTGATTTTTCAATGCCGCCACATAATCATGCAAATTTGAAGAGACTACATTTGTACTGCCCGACCCTTCAAACATATAATTGAAAAACCAACCGAATGAAGAGACTATTTTATCATTGTTGGTGTTTTTTTCGATAATTTGTGCCGTTATTTTGTCGTATTCAGCCTTGGTTCGCGTGTTGTAGTAATCGTGCACCACGATCATGTTATACAGTGAAAACACCGATAAAAGCACTACTGCGCCCATAACAGCCATACGATTGCCGATCAGCGACAAAACGTACGCAGCAGCCAAAATAAATGCGCTGAGCATGCCGATGAAGTAACGTGCGAGAATCAGCGACGCCTCATCGGTGTAAGACTTGACGATGATTGTGCCGATGTTGATTACAAACCATATCCCCAGCAATACCACCGCAAATTTAAGCCTGTTGCCGGCACCGTTGACGCGTCGGATCCTGATTGCTGCCAGCACAAAAAACGCCAATGCAAGGGCGATGAACACACCACTCAACAACACAGATCGGCCGAGCACATCTATAAATACCGACTTAATTCCGTCCCAGGTTGGTTTGGGAATCCAGTGCGACTGGGTTTGCTGCAACCGCAGAATGATTTGCATCGCAGGCAAAAAAACAACCAGCGAAACCATACCCGCAAGAAAAGCCTGCTTAAAAAGCAACCATTTGTCGCGGCTGTCTTTTTGGGTAAGCAGCACATACAAAATGGTCAGGTAAACGCTTCCCACGTTGAGTAATCCAAAGATGTGCGCATTGGGAACCAATCCGGCGCACACGCCCAGAATCAGGGCGTTGGCGTAGGTTCGGTTTTCAAGAAAAACCAACAATCGCAAATAAGTCAATAAAATAAGGAAAATAAGGAGTGAATAGGCACGTCCTTCCTGCGAATACTCGATGTGGTACGCGCTTGTGGCCAACAACACTGCGGCGATATAGCCGGCTTTCTTGTCGAACAATTTGGCGGCGACCTTAAAAATCAGGTATACCGACCCGATACCCATAATGACAGACAACAACCTGATTACCCAAATGGTATGTCCAAACACTAAACACAATCCTTTGACGAGCAAAAAGAACAAATGAGGCGTTCCTTCTGCAAGCATGATTTTGTCATGCATGACCTGCATGGAGTATTTTGGATCGGTGACCATTGTGGTATATACTTCATCGAGCCACGCACTTTGGAAATCGAGATGATAAAACCGTAAAATGGCGGTAATAAGCAAGATGCCAATTAAAATCAGGTCGACCGATTTGCGTTTGTTGTTCAGATTGAGGTTCAGATTTATCTCCATAGATCAGTGGGAATTGAAAGCGCGCCGCCACAGGGTGACAATCGCCGCAAAGTGCGATTTGCTTTTGGCTACAATTTTTTTATTCTTAAGTTTGCGAGGCAAAATCCGGCCAAATTTAACATAATTTGCGGAGAGCGCCCATAAAAATCGATTATTAACAATTCCCTTTTGGTACCATGACTTTCGCACCCGTTTCCGACCTTCCTGTAATTGGCATTGTATCACCTTGTTATAATGAAGAACTGGTATTGGCTGAAACCTCACACCAGCTCAATTCCATTCTCGCAGATATGATCGCACGCGCAGTCATCTCGGAAAAAAGTTTTGCTGTTTTCGTAGACGACGGCAGCAAGGACCAAACATGGGCGGCCATCGAAAAACAGTCATCGGCGCTGGCCCACATCAAGGGACTCAAACTCGCGGGGAACGTCGGACACCAAAAAGCATTGCTAGCGGGTCTGATCACCTTTAAAGGCGAGGCCGACGCGCTGATTTCGATCGACGCCGACCTGCAGGACGATGTGCGCGTGATCGAAGAAATGATCATGAAATTCAAATCCGGAACCGATGTGGTTTATGGCGTCCGCAAAGAACGCACCACCGATACATTTTTCAAACGCAACACAGCGCTGATTTTTTACAAACTGATGAAAAAGATGAAGGTGAACATCGTCTACAATCACGCCGATTACAGGCTATGCAGTACGCGTGTGATCGATGCGCTGTCGCAGTTCAATGAAGTCAATTTGTTTTTGCGCGGCATCATCCCATCGATTGGGTTTCGCAATGAAGTTGTTTATTACGACCGTTTGGAGCGGTTTGCGGGGGAGTCGAAATATCCGTTCAAAAAAATGGCAGCCTTTGCCTGGAACGGCGTAACGTCTTTCAGCAATTATCCGTTGAAACTGGTCAGCATCATCGGTTTTGTCATTTTCTTTGTTTGCCTGATCATGTCCGGCTATGCACTCTTCGCCCTCTATCGGCACAGTGTGGTACCAGGATGGGTCTCTACCGTTTTACCGATGTACTTCCTTGGCGGCGTGCAGTTGCTGTGCTTTGGTATCATTGGGGAATACATCGGAAAAATTTATCTAGAGGTCAAACAGCGTCCGCGCTATTTTATCGACAAACGCGTGGACTGACATTACCGGGCGAATGTCGATTTCTATTAATTCCTGCCATTCAAAGACAAAATCTGCATTGTACCGATAAAAGATATTGAAAGTCTTTTGTTTGCATAACTTCGTCAGCTATTAATCAAATCATTACGAATCGTTATGAAACAAATTACGCTTTTTCTCGTGGCGTTACTCAGTGTTGCATTGGCTGTTCCGGCCGCTGCACAGGGTATCGTCATCAACGAGATCATGACCTCCAACACATCGGTCAACACCGATGAGGATGGGGACTACCAGGACTGGGTAGAACTCTACAATTCAGGCGCTACGGCGGTCAACCTCGCCGGATACGGGCTGACCGATGATGCCGCCACACCTTTCAAATGGACGTTTCCTGCTGTGACCATGCAACCGGGCGCGTTTCTGCTCATTTACTGCTCGGATAAAAACCGCGCCGTTGCCGGACAGCCGCTGCATACCAACTGGAAGATCTCGTCGGGTGGCGAAACCATTACGCTCACGAGCGCCGCATCGGTTACGGTGAGCAGTTATCCGGCCACCGTGATCCCCCAAAACATGTCTTCAGGACACGCGCCGGATGGAACCGGACCTTTCATGTTTTTCCCAACGCCCACTCCGGGAGCGGCAAACACAACCCAGGCTTATTCGGAAATCCTGCCCGAGCCCACTTTTTCGCAACAAAGCGGCTTTTACACCGCAGGATTCAATCTGACCATTTCAACACCCGTAGCCGGTGCGACGATCTATTACACGCTCGACGGGTCGGAACCAAGCCAGGCCAACCTGGGCGGCACGAC
>JAEWLN010000168.1 GCA_023457535.1 Bacteroidota bacterium | reverse complement strand
CAATTATGGTGTTCTACCAAAAGACAAAAAATGTTACTTTTTTACGTACCTGCTCATAAATTATTCTGTCGAGGAATTGAAATCGGGAGCCTACGGAAGTGTCTTTGATACCATTACGACAAACACTTTTAAGGGGCTTATGATCAAACTGCCTACTTTCGAAGAAAGAATTAAGTTTGAAGAATTGGTAGCCACCTATTTTAAAAAGATTCTTACCAACCAAACCCAAATCCGCACGCTTACCCAACTCCGCGATACGTTGTTGCCGAAGTTGATGAGTGGGGAGGTACGGGTAAATTTAAACCGATAAAACTAGTATGGGTAGCGCGCTTCGACTTGCCATTGCCAAAATTGGTGACCTTCTGTTACGGGATACCATCACCCAGGATGCAGAAGGGAAACCCATAACCCCGATCAGGCTGGTAATCCCGCCTTACCAGCGCCCGTATAAATGGACGGCTAAAAATGCGGTTCAGTTGTTTGACGACATCATCGAGGCCAAAAATCAGAATAAGGAAACCTACCGCGTCGGGACGCTTATCCTTCATTTTGATGCAGACAAATCGGTGTACAACATCGTCGACGGCCAGCAGCGTACCATTACGTTTTCCCTGTTGCTCATGGCGCTCGATGAGAAAGACGCCGGCAGCATTGGTTTCTTAAACCAGTGTTTGACCGACGATGTGCATAACGCCAGGAACATTCCCAATAACTACAGGACGCTAGATAGGCGCATCCACAATATTTCGGATGCTCGCGAACGGTCGGAACTGCATGACTATATCAAAAACAACTGCGAACTCATCGTTGTGATTACCGAGGACATTTCTGAAGCCTTCCAGTTTTTTGACTCGCAGAATGCCCGTGGGAAAAAGCTTTATCCGCATGATTTGCTCAAGGCTTACCATTTACGCGAAATGAACGATCTGGACATCGCCCAAACCGAAAAAACGGTAAAGGAGTGGGAAGACCTGGACCAGAAGAAACTGTCACTGCTATTCAGCGATTACCTGTACCGCCTCAAGGAATGGGTCAAAGGCAATAGGGCATGGGAACTCAGTGAGCATAACATCCAAAATTTCAAGGGAATAAACCGCAACGGGAATTACCCTTACGCGCAGTTTTTTAAGGGCGCATTTGCCTATGCCGATATGGTAAACCAATCTGCCATGCCTTTTGTTTCGGGAATGTACAATTTGAAACCGTTTCAGATTGATACCCCGATTATTGCCGGAAAATCTTTTTTTGACTACGCCCGGCATTATTTCGATATCCTGGAAGACATTCAAAACAACAACAAATACGAGGGGTACTTCATCAACGACAACGAAATTGTCAAAACACTCGATTTACGGGGCTACAAGAACGGTGTCGGCAATGGAATCACACGGCTGCTATTTGATACCGCCGTACTGCTTTATGTAGACCGATTCTTGCCGTGCGACCGGCCTTCTAAAACAGATCGGGAAATGTTGGAGAAGCAATTTGTGATGTATGCTTTTATTTGGGCATATTCGCTCAGGGCGCAATATTATAATCTTGGGTGGCAGTCGGCTCAAAATTACATTTTAGGAAGTCCGGTCAAAAATTCATTCAACATTTATAAAATGATTACCGAAGCAGATTCGCCTGTGGTGTTGCTGAGTTCGCTTTCAGACAAATTAAGTCCGCTTCCAATGCGCACCATCGTAGCGAAGAAAGATGACATCGATAAGGAGTCGGATGGCGTCTATCAGAACTATTTGCATTATTTCAGAGAAAATAAATTTATTGAAGAATAATATGGCAAGCGCTATTTTACCTTTGAAAGAACAATCGATTGCCGAAGTATACAACGGGAATCCGGTAACGTATGAAGTGCCGATCTATCAGCGAAATTATGCGTGGGAGGACGATGAAATTTCAGCCCTTATACAGGATGTTTACGATGCGTACACGAGCAGAAAGGACACTTATTTTATCGGCACATTGGTTTCGTATCACAAAGGCGACCAGGTGTATGAGGTAATCGATGGGCAGCAGCGGCTTACCACGATCAATATAGTACTGTCAGCCCTAGACATTTCACGTCAGAACAAATTGACTTACAGGGCGCGCAAGAAATCAAATGAAACGATCAAGAGCATGCCTTCATTTAATGTGGATGAGAAGGACAACGGCATCATCAATGGGTACGATTATGCCAGAAAGGCCATAAACGACAAAGTTCCCGCCGAAGACCTGGAAAGCTATAAACAATATTTTCAGCAGAACGTTCACCTGATACATTACAACGTGCCCAGGGACATAGACCTCAACCATTATTTCGAGATCATGAACTCACGGGGCGAGCAGTTGGAAAAACATGAAATTATAAAAGCGCGCCTTATAGAGCAATTAAAAGAAGAACAGGATAAGGTCACTTTCAGCCAATTGTGGGAAAACTGCAGCGTCATGAATGTTTACATTCAGCAGAAATATAAAAATGCAGCTATTTTTGGAACATATAATGACGAATTTTCGATTTTTGATTTTGACGCTTTACCAAAAGTGGCTTCAGGAACAGATAAGAAGTCGATTCTAGACCTTGCGACGGGAAAAGTCGGCGATGAAAAGTCAGGCACTGATGATAACCTTGACAGCTTTCAGCCGATCATAGATTTTTCTAATTTCCTACTGATTGTACTTAAAATCACTAGGATGAAAGAACCAGATTTCGACCCTTTGAATTTTACACTTGACGATAAGGAATTGATTCGGGAGTTCGATAAGGTTGTATTGAATGAAGCGTTCGCAAAAGAGTTCGGATACAATTTATTGCAGGCAAAGTTTTTCTTGGACAATTATATTGTGCATCATTCAAACGAAAACGATACCCTTGAAAGCAATCCTTGGAAGTTGCAGGTTTGGCACAAAGACGACAAAGGACAGTTAAAAAATTTAGCTGGCAGGGGCGAAATCCAGGACAAACTCGTACAACTGCTTTCGATGTTCGAAGTGGCGTTTACTGCAAGACAACGGAAAAACTATTTGTTCTATTGTCTGTTGCATCTCTTTAATGAGGGAGGCGACGTTGAAAAATATTACGAATTTGTCAACGGACTGGCCGATAAATATTTTCAGGATGTTTATTTAGACCCGGCTAAATTGAATGCCGTCAACACGCCAAATCCCGGCAGTTTTGACAGCGTAATTTTACTTCGTAACCAGCTCACCGTGGTTCCGCAAAACAGCATTAGGGATTTTGCCGGGATATACGGCGACGGCACTGTAAAATCAAACGGAATTCCGTTATTTGTGTTCAATTACCTCGATTACAAATTGTGGGAGAAATATTTTGAGGAATTGCGGGGAGAAAAACTAAAAGAAGGAAGTCTTGAAAGACGGAATTTCTTTGATACCTTGGGTTGCAGTGATTTTGGGTTAAAATTATTCGAACAATTCTATTTTTCCAGGACGCGCCGAAGTTTGGAACATTTTTTCCCCCAAGCCAAAGCAGATGGTAAAAATGGACGGCCTACACAAGACCAGATAAATTGCACGGGTAATTACGCAATGATTGGTGCCGAGATAAATAGTTCAGGGAATAGCTGGAATCCAGACGCAAAACTCAGCCATTATTTGGATGCCGGTAAGATCAGGCAGATTAGTGTCGCTTCAATCAAGTTTATGGTTATGATGCAAAAGTGTAAAGACAATTTGCATGAAAGGAAACGCGGACAGGGTTTAGAATGGATATATGATGATATAAAGGAACATCAAAGGAAAATGGAAAAAATTCTTTTGTTGGATTAAAACAAGGATGCCAATGACACGAATAACCGAAAATACCATTGAATTATTTGCGATTGACTTACTCCGTAAACTCGGCTACACACACATCTACGGCCCCAACATCGCCCCCGACGCCGACCAACCCGAACGCCAAAGTTTTGAGCAGGTGTTGCTTCATGACAGGATCCGGCAAGCCATCGCGCGCATCAATCCAACCATTCCCGAGAGCGAACGCGCCGAAGCGCTTAAGGAAATTGAGCGCATCGCATCACCTGAAATGCTCGCCAACAACGAAGCATTCCACAAACTGCTTACAGAAGGCGTCCCGGTAAGCAAACGCATAGATGGCGACGACCGGGGCGACCGCGTTTGGCTGATCGATTTCAACCAACCGGCAAACAACGAGTTTCTGGTCATTAATCAGTTTACGATTATCGAGAACAATCAGAACAAGCGCCCTGATCTGTTGTTGTTTGTCAACGGCATCCCATTGGTATTGATCGAGCTCAAAAATGCGACCGATGAAAAGACGACCTGTATTTCGGCATACAAGCAGGTCGAAACCTACAAAGCGATGATTCCCGGATTGTTTACCTTCAACGCGTTCAATATTATATCCGACGGGTTAGAGGCCAAAGCCGGGTCGTTATCGGCCAGTTTCAGCCGTTACATGAGCTGGAAAACTGCCGACGGGAAAGCCGAGGCATCGCATCTGGTCAGCCAGTTAGAGACACTTGTACAAGGCATGCTGAATAAAGCAACGCTGATCGATCTGATCCGGCATTTTATCGTATTTGAAAAATCGAAAAAAGAAGATCCCGATACGGGTGTCGTCACGATTTCGACGGTCAAGAAAATAGCCGCTTATCATCAGTACTATGCCGTAAACCGCGCCGTAGAATCGACATTGCGCGCTACAGGAATAAAGTCGCATGACCAAACCGAAGAATCGCCGGAAAGTTATGGCGTTCCCAGCGTGAACGTACAGCCGGTTGGCGATAGAAAGGGCGGCGTGGTGTGGCATACGCAAGGCAGCGGCAAGTCGTTATCGATGGTATTCTACACCGGAAAGATCGTATTGGCATTACATAATCCGACGATTCTGGTCATTACAGACCGCAACGATCTCGACGATCAATTGTTTGATACGTTCGCGGCTTCCAAACAATTGTTGCGGCAGGAACCGGTACAGGCGGAAGACCGCAACCACCTTAAGGAATTGCTCAAAGTGGCCTCGGGCGGCGTGGTGTTTACGACCATCCAGAAATTTCAACCTGAGGAAGGCAATGTCTATGAAATGCTTTCAGACCGGCAGAACATTGTGGTCATTGCCGACGAGGCACACCGCACGCAGTACGGTTTCAAAGCCAAAACCATAGACGATAAGGACGAAAACAAAAACGTCATCGGTAAGAAAATCGTATACGGCTTTGCCAAATACATGCGCGATGCCCTGCCTAATGCTACGTATCTTGGTTTTACAGGAACACCCATCGAGAATACCGACGTCAACACGCCCGCGGTGTTTGGCAATTATGTAGATATTTACGACATCGCGCAGGCCGTCGAAGATGGAGCAACGGTCAGGATCTATTATGAAAGCAGGCTTGCAAAGGTCAACCTGAGCGATGAAGGAAAGCAATTGGTGGACGAACTCGATGACCAGCTAGAGCAGGAAGACCTGAGCAACACCCAGAAGGCCAAGGCCAAATGGGCGCAACTCGAAGCGCTCGTGGGCAGTGAAAACCGCGTGGCCAATATCGCCCGCGACATCGTCAACCATTTTAGCCAACGGCAGGAAGTGTTTGACGGCAAAGGCATGATTGTGTCCATGAGCCGACGGATCGCAGCTGAATTGTACGAAGCGATCATCGCCATCAAACCCGAATGGCATTCTGACGATCTGAACAAGGGCGTTTTAAAAGTAGTGATGACGTCCACGTCGGCCGACGGTCCGAAAATGTCAAAGCACAACACTACGAAGGAGCAACGCAGATTACTTGCCGAGCGGATGAAAAACCCCGCTGATGAACTAAAGCTCGTGATCGTTCGCGATATGTGGCTCACAGGCTTTGACGCGCCGAGCATGCACACGCTTTACATCGACAAACCTATGAAGGGCCACAACCTCATGCAGGCCATCGCGCGCGTAAACCGCGTGTACAAAGACAAGCCGGGCGGACTGGTTGTCGATTACCTTGGCATTGCCGCAGATCTTAAAAAGGCGCTGGCGTTCTATTCCGACGCAGGAGGCAAAGGCGACCCGACGATTGCGCAGGAGCAAGCCGTGGCATTGATGCTCGAAAAACTCGAAATCGTGTCAAACATGTACCACGGATTTGATTATGAAACCTATTTTGAAGCCGACACCTCGCAAAAGTTGTCGCTGATACTCGCCGCAGAAGAACATATCTTAGGGCTTGAAAATGGCAAGAAGCGCTATATTGATGAGGTAACGGCGCTATCCAAAGCATTTGCGATCGCCATTCCACACGACCAGGCCATGGACGTCAAAGATGAAATTTCGTTTTTCCAGGCCGTTAAGGCACGACTGGCCAAATTCGACTCGACCGGATCGGGGAAAACCGATGAAGAAATCGAAACCACCATCCGGCAGGTAATCGACAAAGCATTGGTATCCGAGCGCGTGATCGACGTATTTGATGCAGCGGCCATCAAGAAGCCGGATATTTCGATCCTGTCTGAGGAATTTTTGATGGAGCTCAAAGGGATGCAACACAAAAATGTAGCGTTGGAAGTGCTCAAAAAATTGCTCAACGACGAAATAAAATCCAGAGCCAAGAAAAATCTTGTCAAAAGCCAGTCGTTTTTAGAAATGCTCGAAGATTCGATTAAGCGCTACCACAACAAAATTCTGACGGCGGCAGAGGTCATCGACGAACTGATCAATCTTAGTAAAGAGATTGCGGCTACGGACCAGGAACCAAAAAAAATGGGACTCACTGACTTTGAATACGCATTCTATACGGCTGTAGCCCACAATAACAGCGCAAGGGACCTGATGCAGCACGATCAGTTGCGCGAACTTGCCGTGGTACTTACTGAAACCATACGTCAGAATGCGACGATCGACTGGACGATCAAAGAGAGCGTTAAAGCCAAATTGAAAGTTGCGGTGAAACGCATTTTGCGGAAATTTGGGTATCCGCCCGACATGCAAATGCTGGCTACCGAAACGGTCTTGAAGCAGGCCGAAATGATAGCAAATGAAATCACGCGATAGAAATTAAATTAGAAATATTATTTGTGTAAAATTTCATAGGTAAAAAAATCCTACACAAATTCCGTGTAAAATTTTTCAATATCAAAAAAGTTACACACCCACAACGCAAACTTCCCCCGCCCCAATCACTTCACCATCCTGAACCATTCGTTATAATCCCCGATCAACGCCACGATCTGCGCCTGGGTCGCTTTCGGTCTGGA
Source organism: Bacteroidota bacterium (assembly GCA_023457535.1). Classification (GTDB taxonomy): domain Bacteria; phylum Bacteroidota; class Bacteroidia; order Flavobacteriales; family Flavobacteriaceae; genus Flavobacterium. Next base: position 7,330 of record JAEWLN010000168.1, on the reverse strand, counting down.
TGCATATAACTGGTCGAGCCGTTGGCGGATGTCGTTGTTGCCGTGCAGATACATCCGCAGGACCGTATACACGCTGGCGGTCAGTTCGAGCTCGCCTTCGTGGTCGATGCGTTCCGGTCTGGCATCAGGGATCGCGATGTAATAGGTCGTATTATCATAGCCCGGCGCCGCAACGCCTTGCGGATCCATGGTGTAATACGCTTTGCCTTCCTTGAACAGTTTTACTTTGCCGTCGGTCAGCCGGTGCACGAATTTGTACCGGATGCGGCTGTTGTACGCATCGATGTGCGACCGCTCCTGCTGGCGGTAATCGTACCGGTCGGATTCAGGGGCTTTGGTTTTGCCAAATTCCGGATTGGGTATCCGCTCGTAGTTTTTGTGTTCGCCCGAATCGTAAAACGCGGTGATCTCCGCAACATCATAGGTTTTTTTTACACCGCCGGTCCTGGTTTTGACCTTTTCATCGGTCAGACTAATCTTGTCCACATAAACCGTATCGCGCAACGCCGTTACCACATAAGGGCGCTGTTGGGCATGGGCAGGATTGCAAAGCGATAATGCGATGGCGGTCCATAGGACGCTGGCAATGTTTGAGCGCATAGGGTGGATTTTGGCCGAAAGATAATATTTAATCGAAAAATCACCATACGGTGTGTTGCGCATAATAAAAATACCCCAGGTTCAGGTCCTTGTGCGACAAAAAAAAAACCAACCCGAAGGCTGGCTTTGTAGCAACTGGTAAAATATATCTCAGATAACGTTTACATTGACTGCGCTTGGGCCTTTGCGGCCTTCTTCAACAGAATAGGTCACTTTGTCGTTCTCGCGTACGGATTCGTTCAAACCTGTAGCGTGAACAAATACGTCTTTCCCGCCATCGTCAGGGGTGATGAATCCAAAACCTTTGGCCTCGTTGAAAAATTTGATTGTTCCTTCGTTCATAAAAATAAAATATTAAGCGGCAAAGGTAATCTTAAATATTGATTTTTAATGGTTTATTGGAATTATTTTTAAAATTTTTAAAAACGCGTTCATTTTTTTTGAGAATTTTTAATCTTCGCGCCAGCTTCGGGCGTGCGCCAGGCTTTATCTGACGTAATTTGGCGCAACACATTTAAGCCAGTATTCAATGATGGTGCGCATCGTTTCCTTGAGCTCGGCAAAACTGCCCGGCTTGATGAAAAATCCCTGCACCGATTTGGAATAGGCATCGATGACGTGCCGCTGTTCGGCCGTGGTCGAGAAAAACAGGTACGGGATCGACCGGAGCCGCATGCTTTCGTTTTGGTGCAACCGCTCGCGCAATTCCATCCCGCTGAGTTTGGGCATGTTGATGTCTGAAAAGATAATGAACGGATCGGTGGGTGACTTCATCAGGTGATTGAGCGCCAATTCCCCGTCGGCAAAAAAAATGATCTCATTCGGGTAGCCCAGCTGCTCGAATACCAACCCGAGTACTTCCTGGTCATCCGGATCGTCTTCAATGATAATGATAGGTCCTTTTCTGTTCATGGTCGGGTTTTTTTCGTCCAAGGCAACTTCGACGGATTTTGCGTGAAGTTAAATAAAGTTTTTGATAATCAACCGGGGTTTGGGTTTGAGGTTTAAAGTTTAAGGTTGTGTTCGTTGGACGTTTGACGTTCGACATTCGACATTCGACGTTCGACATTCGACATTCGACATTCGACGTTCGACATCGAGACTTTCTCACCTCTGCACTTGCCCACTTCACACTAAACCAATAAATTTGCACCGGCATTCGTCAGATACCTGTCTTTGTCCTTCGTCTTTCGACTTCGACCCGACATGACATCTTTCGACTCCCAACACAACAATAACTACTATACATGAAACACAACACCCGCACACCGGCCCTCCTGCTTCTGGCAGACGGCACCATTTTTCACGGCAAGTCCATCGGTATTTCCGGAACCACAGTGGGCGAAGTCTGCTTCAACACCGGAATGACCGGCTATCAGGAAATTTTTACCGATCCGAGCTATTTTGGGCAGATTATGGTCGCGACCAATGCGCACATCGGCAATTATGGCGTGAATAACGTCGATATAGAGGCCGATCGGGTCATGATCTCGGGGCTCGTTTGCAAGAATTTCAGTTTTAATTTCTCGCGCGACAACGCCTCGAGCCTGTACGATTATTTCGAAAAGCACAACCTGGTTTGCATTTCCGATGTCGATACGCGCGCCCTGGTGAGTTACATCCGCGAGCACGGAGCGCAGAATGCCGTGATTTCCACCGACGGCAAATCAATCGGAGAACTCAAAACAATGCTCGCCGGCGTACCTGATATGAAAGGACTGGAACTGGCCTCTAAGGTGTCGACCAAAGAGCCTTATTACATCGGGGAGCCTTCGGCCACCTATAAAGTTGCGGCGCTCGATCTGGGGATCAAGAAAAATATCCTCCGGAACCTGGCCAAACGCGACTGCTACATCAAGGTGTTCCCGTACGATACCAATTACGAAACGATGAAGGCGTTCAACCCCGATGGTTATTTCCTTTCGAACGGCCCCGGCGATCCTGAGCCGCTGATCCTCGCGCAGGAAGTGGCAAAAGAAATTTTGAAGCACAACGATCCGGTTTTTGGCATCTGCCTCGGGCACCAGGTCCTGGCATTGGCCAACGGCATCCCGACCTATAAGATGTTCAACGGACACCGCGGCATCAACCATCCGGTAGAAAACGTGCTCACGGGCAAGGGAGAGATCACCTCGCAGAACCACGGATTTGCCGTCCGGAAAGAAGACCTTGAACAGAACCCCGATTTCGAGATCACGCACCTGCACATCAATGACCAGACCGTAGCGGGCATGCGCATGAAAAGTAAGAACTGCTTTTCTGTGCAATACCATCCCGAGGCGAGTCCGGGTCCGCACGATGCGTCGTATTTATTCGATCAGTTCATCGCCAACATCCGGTCTGCGCAAAACTAAAACGTTCTCGTTGATAAGATTTGGCGCGCAACCCCGGCATTTTTTAAAAGAACAGATATATTTGTAATCGGCTTTTAATGGTATCGGACAGCCAGAAGCGACCGGCGAAAAGCCACGGAAACAACCCGTAATAATAACTTATAAAAAATAAACCCATGAGCATCATCATCAAAGTCCATGCGCGTCAAATCTTCGATTCACGCGGAAACCCTACCATAGAAGTCGATGTAGTGACCGAAAACGGCGTTTTGGGCCGTGCGGCTGTACCGTCGGGCGCCTCTACCGGCGAGCACGAAGCAGTTGAATTGCGCGACGGCGGCAAAGCTTATATGGGCAAGGGCGTTCACAAAGCGGTCAAGAATGTCAACACACACCTGGCCGAGGAGCTCATCGGGCTGTCCGTATTTGAGCAGAATCTGATCGACCAGAAAATGATTGAGCTCGACAGCACGCACAACAAAGGCAACATGGGCGCCAATGCGATCCTGGGCGTTTCATTGGCCGTGGCCAAAGCAGCTGCCAACGAACTCGGACTGCCTTTGTACCGTTACGTAGGCGGCGTTTCAGGCAACACGCTCCCGGTCCCGATGATGAACATCATCAACGGCGGTTCGCACTCCGATGCGCCTATCGCGTTCCAGGAATTCATGATCATGCCCGTTAAAGCCAAAACCTTTACGCAGGCCTTGCAAATGGGCACCGAGATTTTCCACAACCTCAAAAAAGTATTGCACGACCGCGGATTATCTACCGCTGTGGGCGACGAGGGCGGATTTGCGCCCAACCTTGCCGGCGGGACTGAAGACGCGCTCGATACGATCAAAAAGGCCGTTGAAATGGCCGGTTACAAATTCGGCGACGAGATCATGATCGCGCTCGACTGCGCCGCATCTGAATTTTACAAAGACGGCAAATACGACTATTCAAAGTTCGAAGGCGCAGGCGGAAAGATCCGCACTTCTGCCGAGCAGGCCGAATACCTGGCCGAACTTGCCGCCAAATACCCGATCATTTCGATCGAAGACGGCATGTATGAAGACGATTGGGAAGGTTGGAAATACCTGACCGATCTGATCGGCAGCAAAGTACAGCTCGTGGGCGACGATTTATACGTAACCAATGTGGAGCGTCTGGCCAAAGGCATCGAAAAAGGGATCGCCAACTCGATCCTTATCAAGGTGAACCAGATCGGGACGCTTTCAGAAACGATTGCAGCGGTCAACATGGCGCACAATGCGGGTTATACTTCGGTTATGTCGCACCGCTCGGGCGAAACAGAGGACAATACGATCGCCGATCTGGCTGTCGCATTGAATTGCGGGCAAATCAAAACCGGTTCGGCGTCGCGCTCGGACCGTATGGCGAAGTACAATCAGTTGCTTAGAATTGAGGAGGAGTTGGGAAATACTGCTTATTTTCCGGGATTGAAAGCGTTCAAGGTCAAAAAATAAATCCGTTTGACTTAAATAGAACCCGGCCTGCGCCGGGTTTTTTTTTGGATGATTAGGTCTTACGCTGAAATAAGTTATATTTGGGTCCAAAACAAAACCAAATGAACAAAACATTACTCTTTTTGGCGCTATTGATCTCACTCGCATCTCGGGCGCAAATAATAAACATCCCCGATGCGGCGCTCAAAGCCAAATTATTATCGGCCAGTCTGACGAATAACGTGGCGCAGAATGCACTAGGATCTACCAGTATTGATCTCAACACTGATGGGGAAATTCAGCAAAGCGAAGCACTGTTGATCACCAATCTGAATTTGGAATCATCGGGCATCAGTTCGCTAGAAGGGTTGCAATATTTCCAGGGTTTAATGGCGCTTAATGTCGATTTGAACGATCTTGTGACGATTGACCTCGAAACTATGCCCGCGCTGATCTGGCTTTCGTGCCGGAACAATGACCTGACAACAATCAATTTAGCAGGTCTCGAACATCTGGTTTTCCTGAGCGCAAGTAACAACCTTTTGAGCAATCTCAATGTCGGGTTGTGCCCTGCTCTGGCGGAACTTCGGGTGGACGGCAATCCTATCACTACTTCAGGATTAACCGGTCTCTCTACGCTTTCAAATCTAACCTTGCTTTGGTTGGGCGGGTATCCAGTGGGCAATGTCGATTTGACAGGACTCGCCAATTTGCAAAACCTGAGCTGCACCAATGCCAGTCTTACCGCACTCAACTTGACGCCCGTACCTAATCTGAATATATTGGATTGTAGACACAACCAGCTCAGTGCTCTCGATTTGCCTGCAGTGCCCCATTTGATGTCATTGTACGTGGAGGATAATACGCTTTCAAGCTTGGACGTAAGCATGCTCCCGCAACTTACACTAATGTCCGCCGACGACAATCCGCTAATGTCGTTGACACTTTCAGGGTCTGCCTTACACGAACTCTCACTGAGCAGCGTTCCGCTGACCACGCTAGATGTTTCACAGGTTCCGACGCTAGTCTATTTTACCGCACACGACAATCAATTTTTCGATCTCGATTTTAGCGCACAGCTCAATCTTCAGGTTGTAAGTTTGACAAATTCGGCCCAATTGCATTCGCTCAATGTTAAGAACGGTGCGACCGAGACAAATTACGACATCTTCAATTGTCCGGACCTTGCTTTCATTTGCGCCGACGAAGCCGATTTGGCGGCGCTGCAAAGCGTACTCAATCAAAACGGGCTCAACTCGGCTAGTTTGAATACGTATTGTTCGTTTACCCCGGGCGGCGTTTTCAATACCGTCGTAGGCACAGTTCGGTATGACATGGTTGGAAACGGTTGCGGTGTTGATGATGACGCGTTGTCTTTTTTCAAGATTGGCTTGACCGGTTCGGCTGGAACCGGAAATCTATTCACGAATGGATCGGGAAGTTACATACTTCCCGTGCAGCAAACCAATACAACCCTGACACCTGTACTCGAAAACCCCCAGTATTTCACGGTGTCGCCGACGGTGACGACAGTCACTTTCGCAACCATCGACGGAAGTCAGCAAACTAAGGACTTTTGTGTAACGGCCAACGGACAGCATAATGACGTGGAGATAGTGATCGCGACGATCGGTCCGGCAAGACCTGGTTTTGATGCAACGTACAATTTGGTGTTCCACAACAAAGGGACGACGGCAAATTCGGGACAGATTACTTTTGGCTTTGACGATTCGCGCATCGATTTTGTCAGCTCAAGCATTGCCGTACAACAGTATCCAGGCCAATTGGTATTTGATTATGCCGACTTGAATCCGTTCGAAACCCGTTCGATATCTATCGTGTTTAATGTCAACGCTCCTACAGAAATTCCGGCGGTCAATATAGGTGATTATTTGCCTTACACCGCACAAATCGCCATTACGGGCGTGACGGACGAGGTACTGCAAGACAATGCGTTTAATCTCAATCAAGTTGTTATCGGAGCGATGGATCCAAATAACAAAATATGCCTCGAAGGCGATTTTGCCGCTCCTTCACAAATCGGAAAATACCTGCATTACATCATCAATTTCGAAAATACCGGAAACGCATCGGCCGAAAACATTGTCGTCAAAGACCTGATCGATGCGGCCAAATTCGACTTGGCCAGTTTGCAGACCATATCCTCTTCGCATGAGGTGCAAACCAGGATGTCGGGTAACAAAGTCGAATTCATCTTTGACGACATTCAACTTGCCGCGGGCGCACACGGCCACGTGATTTTTAAGGTCAAAACCAAAAATACACTCACAGTCAATAGCGTGGTTACCAACAAGGCCGATATTTTTTTCGACTATAATTTCCCTATCACGACTAATACTGCCACGACGACTTTCCAGCTTTTGGGAACGCAGGGATTTGAAACAGATTCTTCGATTGGCGTCTACCCGAATCCTGCGGCGAATGTCGTAAATGTCAAGGCTTCGGTTACAATCGAATCGATGGAATTGTTTGACGGTGGCGGAAGGGTGCTGTCAGTATTGTCGGGCGGTCAAGCGCAAAAACAAATCGACGTATCGAAATATGCTTCGGGAATTTATTATATTAAAGTAAAAACCGAGCAAGGTTCGCGAACCGTAAAGCTTATTAAAAGATAAACCGATTTAATGAAAATCAATCGACATTCAAAATAACTGACCTGCTCCAGAGGGCAGGTTTTTTTCTGCTTTAAAATCGCACTTCATTTATACAAAAATTAACGAATTCGTTGCCATATTCTTTTTTTTATTGAATCTAAAATCCATAGATTTGTTAAATTATTATTCCAAGATTAAACTACCTAACAATCATGTCAAAAACAGCAATATTAGAATTGGATGGCAAGAAGTATGAGTTTCCGGTAATCGTCGGCAGCGAAAACGAAGTGGGGATCGACATCAGCAAACTGCGCGATCTCTCGCTGGCCAT
>JAEWLN010000167.1 GCA_023457535.1 Bacteroidota bacterium | reverse complement strand
GTCATGATCCGGGTGGCGCCCGCAGCCTCCAATAACTTGGCTACGAGTTTGGCCCCGATTGGAACGCGCGGTTTGTCTTTGCGGTCCTGTCGTGCCCACCCAAAATAAGGAATCACAGGCGTAATATGCCGGGCCGATGCGCGTTTGGCTGCATCGATCATCAGCAGTAGTTCCATCAGATTGTCCGAACTCGGAAAAGTCGAACAAACGATGAACACGCGTATTCCGCGAATCGACTCTTCATAAGAGGGCTGGAATTCGCCGTCACTGTATTTTGAGAACGTCATTTTGCCCAGTGGCACGCCGTATTGCTCGGCGATTTTCTCGGCAAGATAGGTGCTTTGCGAGCATGCAAATATCTTTGCTTCTGGTTCGTTATAAGACATTGTTATGTAGTTAGTTGGTTGTGTGTGGTCTGAAACGAGGTGCAAATTTAGGAATAAAAATCAACTACTTCCGATATTTTTGAGGATTTTTTTTTGGAATGCCAGATTATTGTTTACATTTGCACCGTGTTTTACAACAAGCAACATTGTTGGTTGTTTAAAGCGATGAGGTCAACTGTTGTTGATTTCTGTCTGTCACGCCCGGATGGCGGAATTGGTAGACGCGCTGGTCTCAAACACCTGTGGGAAACCGTGCCGGTTCGACTCCGGCTCCGGGTACAAAAGCTCCTCTTTCGGGGGGCTTTTTTTATTGAGGAGCGGGTCAAACTTTTTGTTTGGCCGCTCCGGTACAAAAGCTCCTCTTTCGGGGGCTTTTTTTTATTGACATTTACCGACTCTTGCGGCCAAAAAATGCGATTTAAAAAGTACCCGATCTTTCCCTATCTATCAGGTTTGCCATCCGAAGGTCTTGCAAAAATAGGGATAGTGCCTGCCAAACGATAAACTTCAGGATGGAAATGGTAAATTGCGGTATGAAAATCCTGATCATTGAAGATGAGCGCGCGATCGCATCGAGCATAAAAGCGTATTTCAAACCCCATGGCGTACAATGTGAAATGGCCGCGACCATTAAGGAAGCGTTGGTCAAAATCGGACTATATGATTATGACTGTATCCTGCTCGATTTGATGCTGGCCGATGGCGACGGTTTTGACGTCCTTAGAGAATTGAAGAGAACCCAGAAGATGGAAGGAGTCATCATCATATCGGCCAAAGAGAATCTGAAAACCCGGCTCGAAGGATTTAATCTGGGCGCAGACGATTACTTGACCAAGCCTTTCCACCTTGCTGAACTGCTTGTACGCATACAGGCGTTGGTCCGCAGAAAAAACTTCAAAGGTTCCAATACGGTTGCGTTCCATGAAATTACGGTCGATGTGTTGGCCAGGACGGTATCGGTGAATAACCAAAAACTCGATATTACCAAAAAAGAAATCGATTTGCTGTTGTTTCTGATCGGCAATGAGGGCAAGGTGTTGTCCAAAGCGGCAATTGCTGAACACCTCTCCGGTGACATGGCGGACATGCTCGACAATCACGATTTCATCTATGCACACATCAAAAATCTGAAGAAAAAGCTCGCTGCGGCCGGAAGTGCAAACTATATTCAAACCGTGTACGGATTGGGCTACAAATGGGAACATGAATAAAAAGCTGCTCCATAGAACAACGCAAAACTTCCTGGTATTGGCCGCGGGCGTCCTGCTGGTATCGGCGCCGGTTTTTTACTTCGTAAGCCATCTGCTGTATATTTATGAAGCCGATGAAGTCCTGATGTTCCACAAAGCCGATTTTGTCAAAAAGAGCGCCCAGGAAAAATTTACCGAGGCTGACATCCGCATTTGGAATAAGTACAATCCCGGAGTGGAAATCATAGCCGATACCAAACTGGAAAAAGATTCGATCTTCAGCAAGGATTATTTCGATGCGACCTCGCAGGAGTATGAGCCGTTTCGCGAACTGTGGTCGCCTATTGCGATCGGAGGTAAAAAATATACCTACACAGAGAAAACCAACCTCGTGGTCATGGAAGGGATGGTCATAGCCGTTGCCGTCATGTTTTTGGCACTGATTGCCTTTTTGATGGTTGTGGTTATCTGGTTTTCGAAACGCTCGGCCGCGCGATTGTGGGCGCCGTTCTATGAGACACTTCGCCAGATACAACATTTCGAACTCGATAAAAGCGGCGCTCCCCAATTTACTGAATCGGGAATAGAAGAATTCAACCAACTCAACAATAGCCTCAAGCGATTGATCGAGAAGAATGTTGCCATTTTCAAAAGCCAACGCGAATTCGTCGAGAACGCCGCGCACGAACTGCAAACCCCGCTGGCCGTGTTCCAGGCAAAACTCGATTCGCTGTCGCAATTGGAAATGAGCCGGGAACAATCGGAACTGTTGGCGTCAATCAGCAGTGATGTTTCGCGGCTCACGCGCCTGAACAAAAATCTTTTATTATTGTCCAAGATAGACAACGATGCGTATTTCGAGGTGGAAGAAGTGGTTGTGGCGGACTGTGTGTACAAAAACTTTGATTTTTTCTCTGAACAGGCCGCTTCAAAAAATATTAAAATTGTTGTCGATATTGCGCAAACGGCGCGCGTAAAGACCAATCGGGTGTTATTTGACGTGTTGCTCAACAACCTTTTCCTGAACGCCATTCGGCATAATAAGGAAAACGGCATCATCCAGATTACGGTTCGGAACGATTCATTGTCGTTCGCCAATTCCGGCAGTGTTGCCGCGCTCGATGGGGATAAGATGTTCCTGCGTTTTGCAAAGATCAATCCGTCGGGCAAAGGAAACGGGCTGGGGCTGGCCATTGTAAGCAAAATTGCAGCGGTAAATCACTGGACGATCCGCTATCATTTCGCGCAACAACTCCATTTTTTTATCATAAAATTTTAGGCGCTGACGTCCCTTTCTAAAGCGTTGCACCGAATTCAAAATTAATTCGAAATTGCATTGGAACATTTGTGGCCAATCTTACACTTATGGTCAGTTTTTTCCGATACACACGCAGATTTTCGGTGCTATCGCATTTTGTCCTTTGGTTTTTGTCCGTTTCGACGTTGCTGCGGGTAATGTTGCTGGTATGGCAGTACAACGAAGTTTCCTGGAATGTTTTCCAATTGGCCCGGACGATGTTAACGGGATTGTTTTTCGACATCGGGTCGATCACATTTGTCAGTGTACCGGCCGTGTTATACTATTCGCTGATGCCC
>JAEWLN010000166.1 GCA_023457535.1 Bacteroidota bacterium | reverse complement strand
TCGCCGCGCACCGCGGCGCGATCGGCCTCGGCGACGTCAAACTCGCCGGCGTCCTCGGACTCATGCTGGGCTGGTACGGGTGGCCCACACTCGTCCTCGGGCTGCTCGCCGCGTTCCTTTTCGTGGGAGCCCAGGCCGGCGTCCACCTCATGCGCGGCGGCTCACGCGGCGACCGGATCCCTCTCGTCCCAGCGATGGTGCCCGGTGCCGTGATGGCGATCGCGGTGAGCTCGCTCCGATGATCGGACCCTATGACAAGTCGACGTTTCGGCGTGGTGGCTGGCCAGGGCTACGAGGCACCCGTCAGCGGACGAGGCCGGTGCGCTGCACCTGCGGGCTTTAAGGCCAAGGCAGGCACTCAGGATTCGGCTCTACCACAACGTCCACGGATCGCTTCCCTTGCACATATGAATCCAGGGTCGTAAGAGGAGTCAGAGAGACTGTGGCGTAGGTGAAACCGTTCGCTGGCCTTATCTCAATTTCGACGTCCATCCCGAAATACTTGCGTTCTTGCAGCGCATATTCGCCACCCTCGGTGGGCACCATGCCCTCCGCGTGGTCCTCGAAGTGCGCATAGAGGTCTCTTATTGGGACGGTGCGCCCCTTAACGTATCCTGCGTCGGGCTCTCGATATGCGGGATTATCCGGTACGGCCGGGCGCCTGTACTCGACATCGGCCTTCCAAGGATGGGTGAGGGGGTCATCTCGCGATGAGCCGCACTCCGAGTCGATCACCCATTTCTCCTGGTACATGTACCAGCCGGCACCGCCATGGTCCTCTCCACCAATCTTTGCGACCCAGCTGATCCAGTCGGTCTGGATCCTGTACCCCGGGGCGGCGTGCATGCCTACGTGCACCTCGTATCTCGGCATGGTCGGCCACCCGCCGCCCAGAACATTCGCTCCGATGTTTGCGCTCATGCCGAGGAGCGCGGCGAACTTCTCTGCGACATATACTTTGGTGGGGTAGATCATGAAGTTCGACTCTCGAATCTCACCCACGCCGGGAAGCTGCTCCGTTCTCGGCGTGAAGGTGACGCTAGCTCGGCCGTCTGTCCCGGTTAAGACTTCGCACCCACTGTCGTGGCAGTCGAATGTGCCGTAGGGCAGTCCCGCAGCCTCGGGCCACACGACGCTCACGCCTTCAATTCCTCCTGGCGGGGGGAGGCCCGCACCAGGAATGCCGCCGCATTTGGTGAGGACATCTGGCAGTTTGTCGAGCATGACCACTTCGATGGTGAAGGTGACGGGCTTGCCGTAGGCGCCGTTCGTGACGCCGTGGCCAAGGTGAGTGTCTTGCTCTATCGGTCCAACGTTCCTTACTGCGACGGAGAAGGCCAGAATAGCCGACTGAAAGAAATCGATGAGGACCACGCCGAGTTTCATGACCCCGCCGACCCATTTGTACGGTACCAACGACACCCAGAACTTGTACAGCTTTGCTTGGGGATTTACCCACTGTGGGCATTGTTCGGACGCCTCCGCATGCTCTACGTTCGCGCGCTGGGGCGTCAATCCTGGCTGGGACACGGCATGCACCATCCCAGCCATGATGATGAGCCGTTGGTATCCGTCGAGGGATATCTGACTGTCGCTTGGATTCTTCGACAGATCGTAAGGCGGATCGTGACGGAGGCCGAGCTCGCGGAGAAGGGCGGCCGGCCGCCATGTCTCGTCTGACGGACTCTGCTCGGCGCGACGCGCCGCCTCACCGAGGCTCGCGGCAAGCGTCGGGGAGGCGAGCGGATCCACGCCTTCGGGGAGAATGGCGTTGACGCCGTCCACCCATGAAGCAAGAGGCACTGTATCGTCCAGTTGTATTCGCGCTAAGGCAGTCAGCTGATCTTCGACGATGGCGCCGTCGCGTGCTCCCGGAACGACGAACGAGCCGTCTTGCCGGTAGACGGCGATAGAACTCCATTTGAGGAGAGCGGTGAGTGCATCATTGGGCCCGCCGCCTGCCACGGCGGGCAGAGTCGCGACTATTTGGTGCGCAGTCGTGTCAGTGCCGGTGGATGGCGGTCGCTCGCGGCACGAGCCCAGTATTAGTGCCAGCGCGAGCGATGCCGCAGTGATGCTGATGAGCAGGCGATGGCGCGACATTTCGCCCACCAATCGTGATGACCGATGTGTTGTCCTTGGTCCCGGATTACCATGGGTCGAGTCGCCAAACCAGGGGTCGAAGGTCCTCACATGCGCCGCCCGCCGCCGACGCGCTCTTGAGGATCGCGTTCGCCCGGCGCAGCTCGCGGTTCTCCCGCTCCAGCTCGGCCAGCCGCTGCGTATCGCTCGTGGTGGTGCCGGGCCGCTCCCCGGCGTCGATCTCGGCCTGCTGGACCCACCCGCGCAGCGTCTCGGGATTGATCCCGAGCTGCTCACCGATCCGCCGGCACGCTGCCGGACGGGTCGCGGGGTTCTTCCGCGCATCGATCACGAGACGGATCGCACGCTCACGCAGCTCGTCGGGGTACTTCCTCGGTGCAGCCATGACTCTCATCCTCCGGGTGGTGTGTCCCGGGTTCCGTGGAGTCGGGTTGCTGGATTCTTGTGCCACTTGACCCTTGGAGGAGGGCCTCGTGGGACGTCGTGGATACCCGCCGGAGTTCCGGCGCAAGGTGCTCGATCTGCTCGCCGCAGGCCGGACGGTCGCGGACGTCGCGCGCGACTTGCAGATCAGCCCGGAGTCGATCTACGCCTGGCGTCGTCAGGACCGGATCGATCGCGGAGAGCTGCCAGGGCTGAGCAGCTTGGAGAAGTCCGAGCTGAGCGCTGCGCGCCGGCGGATCGCCGAGCTGGAGGCTGAGGTCGCGGTGCACCGTCGCGCGAGCGAGCTGCTGGGGAAGGTGGTGCCCCCAAAAGGAGGTTCGAGGCCATCGCGGTGATGGCCACCGAGGGGCATCCGGTGCAGGTTGCGACGCGGGTGCTGGGGACCTCGGAGTCGGGCTTCTACGCCTGGCGCACCCGTGCGCCGTCGGCGCGCTCGATCCGGCACGTGATCCTGACCGACACGATCCGACAGATCCACGCTGCGTCGAACGGGGTCTACGGTGCCCGCCGGGTCCACGCCGAGCTGACCCTAGGCCGTGGGATCCAGGTCTGGCACGGGACGGTAGAGATGCTGATGGCCCGAGACGGTCTGGCCGGCATCTGTGGCCGACGCAGGTGGCGACGTGCGCGCCCCGAGTTGATCTCCGCCGATCTGGTCGATCGACAGTTCCGGCGTGAAGGGTTGGATCAGCTGTGGGTCACCGACATCACCGAGCACCCGACGCGGGAGGGCAAGGTGTACTGCGCCGTCGTGCTCGATGCCTGCTCACGACGCGTCGTCGGGTGGTCGATCGACTCCTCACCGACAGCGGCGCTCGTCACCAGCGCCCTGGGGATGGCGATCGATACTCGGCGGCCGCCGCCAGGAACGGTGATCCATTCCGACCACGGCGTCCAGTTCGGTTCCTGGGCATTCACCCGGCGGGCTCGCGACTCGGGCCTGATCCCGTCCATGGGTTCGATCGGCGACTGCTACGACAACGCCGTCATCGAGAGCTTCTGGTCCCGGATGCAGGTCGAGTTGCTCAACCGGCACCGCTGGCGCACCCGCCTCGAGCTCGCCAACGCGATGTTCGAGTACCTCGAGATCTTCCACAACCGGCAGCGCCGACACTCCTCGATCGGCTGGCTCACACCCGTACAGTTCGAGACGAGACAACCGATCACCGTGGCCTGAGAACCAGAAACCTGACTCCACGGAAGCCGGGGCAGACCAGTCTCCACCGAACCCGGGGCGAGGCAGCCTGCAAGACATGTACAGCCCCGACACGTGAGTCCTCCCGAGGTTGATGCACCTCGGGAGGTGCGGCATGTGGTGCGGCGCTCGTCCCGACTGGCGCGGGCGAACTCGAGCGACGTGACCGGACTCTAGGGGAGCGCCAATGGCCGAGAGGGCTCCGCCTGTCAACGACGGCTGAATCCTGATCAGGGGTCGACGTCTGAAAGTTGACCACCCCGCCTTGGTTGTCGTCAGTCCGTGCTGGCCGCGGGTGGGCGGCCGAGGTCGCGGTTCTTGAGCCGGTAGG
>JAEWLN010000165.1 GCA_023457535.1 Bacteroidota bacterium | reverse complement strand
TTGCGGATGACTTCGTCGGCAGGGTTGTGTTTGCGGTCGATGACGACTTCATTGAGGGTTACCTGCTCTTCGACCATCGTATCGTTGAGGCGTTTGGCCACGCGGTCGATCACAAATTTGATGCGCTGGGTCTTGTAGCCCAGATATTGGAATACAATAATATATTTACTGGGTTTGGTGTACAATTCGTACTCTCCGTTTTCATTGGAAGTGGTACCGATGTAGCTGCCGTCGATGTAAACTGATACAAACGGCAACGGATTGCCCTTTTCATCCGTTATCACCCCTTTGACTTGTGCGCTTGCAACTACAGAAAAAAGACAAACAAGGAACGTGTAAATGTGCTTCATAATGGGTTAAATAAATGCTTGTAAGGCCAGGTCATAACTTTTGAGCCCGAATCCGATAACGACGCCTTTGGCATGCGCCGAAATGAACGAGGTGTGCCGGAATGGCTCGCGTGCAAACGTATTGGATATGTGGACTTCCACGACGGGTGCCGGAACGGATTTGACCGCATCGCCAATGCCGACAGAGGTGTGGGTGTACGCGGCTGCATTGAGGATGATGCCGTCCGATGAAAACCCCGCGCGCTGGATCGCATCGATGAGTTCGCCTTCGATGTTGCTTTGCACGTATTCGATCTGAACCCCGGAAAAACGCTTGCGCAACCCTTTCAGGTAGTCCTCGAACGATTGGGCGCCGTAAATGTCTGGTTCGCGCGTTCCGAGCAAATTAAGGTTCGGCCCGTTAATAATGGTAATGGTCATGTTTGGCCACGTTGGTGGACTGTAAAAATAACAAAAAAATCATCAGGCTGCAGGCGATGCGAAATAAAAAGCCGCCACGGAAGACGGCTTGTAAAGCGGCTAGAACTTGTATCCCACCGAAACCTGGATGACTTTATTTTTGACGTCGGCGTTGGCCGATGCATCTGTCAGCCCGAGCACATAGCGCCCCTGCAGGAACAAATGATTTCCGAGATTGACGCCCACGCCGCCCAAAGCGGCAAAGTCAAACGTCGATGAATCGCCCGGATCAAAGTCGTTGTTGTCGTTGACCAGGAAGGAGAACTGCGGGCCGAGTTCGATATTGACCACATCGGGGATCAGGTACCATTTGAGCGCGACCGGAACGGTAATGTAATCGTATTGAATGTCGTTAAAGGCGGCCACATTGACCTTGGCTCCTTGTGAGGAATACATCACTTCCGGCTGGATCGCCAGTGCGCCGGGCAATTGGAGTTCTAGGATGGCCCCAAAGTGGAACCCGGTGCGCATTTTGGTGTCGAGCGTGATTCCGTCGAGGTTGGCAAAATTAGCGCCTGCTTTAACGCCTAACCGAACTTGTGCCTGCATGCCCGTGGCACACAAAAGCAGTAAAAACAACAGCTTTTTCATGGTTTGAATTATTGGGTTTAGTGCTTCAAAAATAAGTTGAATTACAGTCGGTGTAAACCATTTTAATCATTTGTTAACAACAATTGCGCTTGGCTGTTGATAAAGTTGTTGATAACTGCTGTTGGGGTAAAACCCGCGCCAATTGTAATATTCTAACTTTGAAATACCCAAATTCTGAATGCAAATAAGTATGAAAAAGATTTTATCAACAACTGTTATTTTATTTTTTGGCGCCGCTCAGGCACAGGAAATACGGTTTGGCGTCAAAGCAGGACTGTTTGCCTCGTCTTACGACGGACGAAAACTACACCGCGATGACCGTGGCAGGAACGACCTTTACGACGATTATTACTATTTTGGATACGATTCCAATGCGTCAGGCGGCGGTTTGTACGCAGGCGGATTGCTCGAATTTGATCTCGTCGACGATTTTAAATTGCAGCCCGAACTTACCTTTTCAGTAGTTCCGGGCAATGACGGCTACCTGGCGCTCAACGTGCCGGTTTTGCTCAAATATTCATTTTTCGAAAATTTCTACGCTCAGGCAGGCCCGGCGCTGAACTTTGCGCTCGACGGCGACGATGACCAGTTTTCGCCCAGTTTCGATTTTGGCGCGAGTTACGACCTGTTTGAGAATTTTTATGCTGAACTGCGCGTAGACATCGGACTTGGAGGATATCTGGGTTCCAATGTCAATGCAGGGGTAGGCTATCGGTTTTAATAGTTGTAATTATAATTTTGGGTGCATCCCGGTTCACAAAATCGGGATGTTTTTTGAAACGTAACCTTAAAACACTAATCATATGAAAAAAGTAATTTTATCCGTTTTAGCGCTCGCCGCTTTTGGTACAGCTAACGCACAGGAATTTAAGTTCGGCGTAAAGGCCGGCGTCAATCTCGCTAACCTCAAGACCGACTTGGTAGATGACGCTAAAATGAAAGTAGGTTTCAACGCCGGTGCGCTCGGGGAACTGATGATTACGGATAAATTCGGATTACAGGCAGAATTACTCTACTCGATGCAAGGTGCCAAAACGGAAGATTTCGAAGACTACGGGTTCGGAGAAACTTACCGTTCAGAGGATAAGATAACACTCTCTTATGTAAACTTGCCAATTCTTGCGAAATATTATATCGTTAAGGGTTTCCACGTTGAAGCAGGGCCGCAGTTAGGTATTCTTGTTTCTGCTAAAGATAAATATGAAACCACTGAAACGTATGAAGATTTTGATGGAACACTGGTTACTGAGAAATATTCTGAAACCGAGGATATCAAAGACGATTTGAAAGGAATTGATTTTAGTTTTAACATCGGCCTCGGATATGACTTTACAGAGAATTTCTTCGCTGGCGCGCGTTACAACATTGGTTTGACCAATATCTACGACGTCAACGATTTTGGTCTCGGTTTCACAAGTTTCGATGCTAAAAACAATGTCCTTTCTATTAATTTCGGATACAAATTTTAATAGTTGTGTTGTATAGTTTTGTGCAAACGCCCCGCCACCAGCGGGGTTTTTTATTTGTAACGTTTTTCCAGATTGCTGTAAGTCACCCCTGAGATTTGTGAGTAATTTTGGATTAAACTTTAAAATAAACACGCTATGAAAAAAGTTGTAATTGCCGCATTCGCATTATTCACATTTGGTTTTGCCAATGCACAGGACGTAAAGTTCGGGGTTAAGGCCGGTGCCAACTTCGCTACATTAACAGGTGACGCAATCGCCGACGACGTCAAAATGAAAGCCGGGTTTCACGCCGGAGGTTTGGTAGAATTCAAATTCACCGACAAAATCTCGCTGCAGCCGGAAGTACTGTACTCTTTACAGGGAGCCAAAACTTCTGACCGGTTCGATGACGGCCTGGGCAACATCACGCGCACAGAGAGTAAAGTAAACCTTTCTTACATCAACGTGCCGGTCATGCTTAAATTCTACCCTGTTAACGGGTTCTTTATCCAGGCCGGTCCGCAAGTGGGATTCCTGGTCAGCGCCAAATCAAAAGATGAGACCACGTTCACAGATCCGGGTAACCTGACCACCAACGAATCCACTGAAGTCGATATCAAGGACGATCTGAAAACCGTAGATGTTTCTTTCAACGCCGGTTTGGGTTACGACTTCACTGAAAACCTGTTCATCGATGCACGTTACAGCTTTGGTTTGACCAATGTTTATGACGCTCCTGATTTCCTGGGTGCTTTTGGCATCTCCGAACTCGATGCGAAAAACAGCAACATTACCGTATCGCTCGGATACAAATTCTAAATCCATCGCTCCTATCAAAAAGCATCCTTCGGGGTGCTTTTTTTATAATTTTATATGGCGTCGATATAACGGCTTTTTGTAGCGTTAAACTTATTTTTGCAACACTAACCTAATGTAAAATCAATATGAAAAAAGTGGTATTGATGTTGGCGGCCGTATGTACTTTCGGATTAGCCAACGCCCAAACGGCGCGATTTGGCGTCAAAGGAGGAATGAACGTTTCTACGCTGGCCGGCGATGCAAACGATGCGAGCCCTAAAGTAGGCGCGCATGTAGGCGGATTGGTTGAAATTCGCGTAACGCCAAAATTTGCCGTACAACCTGAGATGTTGCTGTCGTTCCAGGGCGCGAAAAATAAATATTCTTATTCCGAGCCGGGTTACACTTATACGTCGGAGAATAAGATCAACCTGACGTATCTGAATTTTCCGGTCATGGCCAAGTTTTACGTCATCCCGAACCTGAGTCTTGAGGCCGGACCGCAGCTGGGCTTGCTTGTGGGCGCGAAAAATAAATACACAGAGACTGAAAATGACGGCGGATTCGTCACTACGTATTCCGCTACGAGCAACGTCAAAGGCGGGTTGAAAACGGCCGAAGCTGCATTCAACATTGGCGCGTCGTATTATTTTACGTCCAACTTTTTCGCACAGGCGCGCTTTTGCATCGGTCTGACAAGCATTGATGAGAGCGGAAGCTATTATCGCGTAGACAACGGCAACGGCTACGTTTACCGCTACGGCGGCGGGCCGAGTGTGACCAACAACGTGTTCCAGGCGTCGGTTGGTTATCGGTTTTAAAATATAATTAAAAAATTAACGATAAGGCACTCTGATTCAGGGTGCTTTTTCTTTTACGGGAACTTTTTTTGCGTTTTCTGTAACATATTTGCCATCGCCTCGACTAGTAGCGCAATCATTAATCAAAATTTTTAATCATGAAAAAAGTTTTTTTCGCTGCATTTGCAGTGATGGCATTTGGTGCGGTAAACGCACAGGAGATCCATTTTGGCGCTAAAATAGGTGCTGGCGTTTCGACGTTCAGCGGCAATGTGGAAGATGCAGAAGCGAAGATTTCCGGACATCTGGGCGGTTTTGCCGAATTTAAATTCAACAAATTTGCGATCCAACCCGAATTGCTTGTTTCCGTAGTAGGTGCCGAATGGAATTACAATTATCGCAACAACACGGACTGGTATTACGACGGTCCGGTCGACAACATAAAATACCAAGCCAATTTGGTTTACCTGCACGTCCCGGTCATGGCCAAATACTACGTCATCGACCCGCTGAGCGTTGAATTCGGGCCGCAATTAGGGGTTTTGCTCGCTGCGCGCACAGAATACACGACCACGTACTGGAACGGATCGGACGACAGCGATTCAGAGAATGTCAAAGACGACCTTAAAACGCTGGACCTCGGGCTTAACTTTGGGGCGACCTACAACTTCAAGAACCGGATGTTCGTTTCTGCGCGTTATACGCTCGGACTCATGAACATCGACGATACGACGCCTGAAATCGGGGAGCGCGATACGAACATCAAAAATCAGGTATTGCAGGCCTCGTTCGGGTATAAATTTTAATTTTGGGTTAAAGTGGAAAAGAAACATCCTTTCGGGGGTGTTTTTTTATGCGTTTTATTGGCGTAAATTGCAGCATGAACTGGCACGGATACCTCAAAAATTACCAATCCTACCTTAAAATCGAACGCGGTCTTTCAAGCAACACCATTGAAAATTACAGTTTCGATATTTTGCGGCTTGTCGATTTTCTGGAGCGCAACCACATGGATGTATCGCCTGTAAAAATCAGCGCAGAAACGGTGCAGGAGTTCGTTTATGCCGTGTCGCAGCAGGTTAGTTCGCGGTCGCAGGCGCGCATCATTTCAGGGCTCAAAAGTTTTTTTTCGTGGCTGGTTTTTGAAGATTTCAGGTCAGATCATCCGCTTGAACTCATTGAAAGCCCCAAAACCGGACGCCCATTGCCCGATACGTTGTCGCTTGCGGAAATAGATGCGCTTATCGGTGCGATCGACCTTGGAATGCCCCAGGGCGAGCGGAATCGCGCGATGCTCGAAACGCTTTACGGCTGCGGTTTGCGCGTCTCCGAACTCGTGACGCTTAAAATTTCCGATCTTTTTTTCGATGAAGGATTTTTGAAAGTGACCGGAAAGGGCAACAAGCAGCGCTTTGTGCCGATAGGGCCCGCAACGCAAAAATACATTGCGTTGTACCAAACGCAGGTACGCAGCCATCTTTCGGTCAAAAAAGGGCACGAGGATACTTTGTTTTTGAACCGGCGCGGCAGCGGACTCACACGCGCCATGGTGTTTACGATCATCAAATCGCTGGCCGAGAAGATCGGGTTGCATAAGACGATCAGCCCGCATACGTTCCGGCATTCGTTTGCGACGCATTTGCTGGAGAACGGTGCTGATTTGCGCTCGATCCAACTGATGCTGGGGCACGAGTCCATCACGACGACCGAAATCTACGTGCACCTGGACCGCAGGCATCTTACGCAAATCGTCAATACGTTCCATCCGCGCCGATAGTGCTTTTGTGCCGGGTTTGCGTTAGCGATGGGAGCAAGGTACCGTGTACCGCGGACAGCGCGGGCCGGATCATTTCTTGAGGAAAAGGGACTGATGGTGCCATGGCACGAATTAGGTGAATGGTAAAGGCAACGCCCAAAAATAAAAAATGGAATATCAATTTGAAGCGCGTATCGAAATCATTGGGATCAATCCGTATGTGCGCGTGCCCGATGGGATCCTGCAGTCGCTTTTTGCCGACGCGGGCAAATCCAAAGGCCCGATCCCGGTTTGTGGCCAGGTCAACGCCAGGCCCTATGTGCAAACGCTGGTCAGATACGGTGGCCATTGGCGGTTGTACATCAATGCGGCAATGCTCGAAAAATCGCCCAGGCGGATAGGGGAAATCGTTCAAATGACGGTGGCGTATGATGCGGTGCCGCGAACTATTGGCATGCATCGGCTGCTCAAAAGCGCGCTTGAACAAAATAAAAAGGCAAAGATGGTTTTTGACGGGCTGCCGCCATCGCGCCAAAAGGAAATCGTTCGCTACATCGCGCAGTTGAAAACGGACCAAAAGATCAGGGAAAACGTATTAAAGGCAATAGGTTTCCTGCTGGGGGAGCAGTCGTTTATCGGTCGCAAAAAGCCATAAAAAAATCCGGAGTAATCCGGATTCTTGTTTATGAGTGATTGTTTTAGGTTATTTGGCAATGTTGACTGCACGCGTTTCGCGGATCACCGTGACTTTGACTTGTCCGGGATACGTCATTTCTGTCTGGATTTTTTGCGAAATCTCGAAAGAAAGTTTGGACGCATTGTCGTCATTGACCTTTTCACTCTCTACGATGACGCGCAGCTCGCGGCCGGCCTGGATCGCATAAGCGCTTTTTACGCCGCCGAATCCGTAGGCCACATCTTCGAGGTCTTTCAAACGCTGGATGTAAGAATCCAATACCTGACGGCGCGCGCCCGGACGTGCTCCTGAAATGGCATCACACACCTGAACGATAGGCGAGAGCAGCGATTTCATTTCGATCTCGTCGTGGTGCGCCCCAATGGCGTTGCATACTTCTTCTTTCTCCCCGTATTTTTCAGCCCATTGCATACCGAGCAATGCGTGCGGAAGGTCACTTTCTGTATCAGGCACTTTCCCGATATCGTGCAACAGTCCGGCGCGTTTGGCCAACTTGACGTTGAGTCCGAGTTCTGCGGCCATGATACCGCACAATTTGGACACTTCGCGCGAGTGTTGCAACAGGTTTTGCCCGTACGACGAGCGGTATTTCATACGTCCGACCACTTTGATCAGTTCGGGGTGCAATCCGTGGATGCCCAAATCGATGACGGTACGCTTGCCGACTTCGGCGATTTCCTCCTCGATCTGCTTGGTCGTTTTAGCGACGATCTCCTCGATACGCGCCGGGTGGATACGGCCGTCAGTGACGAGTTTGTGCAAGGACAGGCGCGCAATTTCGCGGCGGACCGGATCAAAACAAGACAGGATGATCGCTTCAGGGGTGTCATCTACGATGATTTCCACACCCGTTGCTGCTTCGAGCGCGCGGATGTTGCGGCCTTCGCGTCCGATGATGCGGCCTTTGACGTCGTCCGATTCGATGTTGAACACCGACACGCAGTTCTCGACGGCTTCCTCGGTACCAACGCGCTGAATGGTGTTGATGATGATCTTCTTGGCCTCCTGTTGCGCGGTGAGCTTGGCTTCTTCGATCGTGTCCTGAATGCTTGCCATGGCTTTGGTTTTGGCTTCTGCTTTCAATCCTTCGATGAGTTGCTCTTTGGCGTCTTCTGCCGACAAGCCCGATATTACCTCGAGCTGGTTAAGCTGGCTTTTGTGCATTTTTTCAACTTCCTCGCGCTTGCGGTCGAGAATTTCGATCTTTGATTCGTATTCCTTGGTTTTGTGTTCGAAATCGTCGTTGATCTTTTTGGCCTTGGCCAGTTCATTGGACAACTGCGATTCTTTGTCGCGGATGCGTTTCTCGACCTCGGCCACTTTTTTGTCGCGCGCCAGGATGACCTGTTCGTGTTCGGCTTTGAGTTCGATGAATTTTTCTTTGGCCTGCAGGATTTTGTCCTTTTTGATGTTTTCGGCCTCGAGGTTGGCGTCCTTTAAAATGACGGCCGCGTCTTTTTTGGCGTTCTTGAGCAGGTTCGAAACGTTGTTTTTTTCCAGGATTTTTGCGATCCCGAATCCGACCGCGATGCCAACTATGGCTGCAATGAGTATGATTAAAATTTCCATGTGTAAGTTAGGGTTATAAAAAAAGCCTACATCAGCTTAATGTATAAACTCGTAAAGACAAGTTTTGAGCTAACCCGCTGTTCAAGGATCCGCGCGCATTGGCGGCATGCTTTAGTAACGGAGACTGGCTCATTCTAATTTGTTAGTGTTGAGTTTACCAAAATGTAACTAATGTAGGCAGTATTTTTAGTCGATGTGTAAGAACGTGTTATTTGTCGAGATATTGAGCGATCAGATCGTTGATTTTTCCGATGCGTTCGATGGTTTGCGTGCCGTCTATCGCATTGTCTATCTGTTTTTGCTCCAACTGTGAGGCAAACTGTAGCGCGCACATGGCCAGAACATCCTGTTTGTCACGAACAGCGTAATTCTCCTCGAATTGCTTGATCATCGCATCGATTTTCTTGGAGGCGCTGCGCAGGCCTTCTTCCTGCGACATATCTACCGTGAGCGGGTAGACCCGGTCCGCAATCGACAATTTGATCTTAAGCTTTTCGTCCATGTTAATCTGCAAGTTGCGCGATGCAGTAATCTATTTCACGAATCAGTGCGTTTATCTTGAGCTTTGTCTCTCGTTTATTTTCTTCGCTGCCAAGCAATGAACTGGCGACTTTGAGCGTTTCGTATTGTTTTTGGAGCCGATCCATTTCGTCCGATTGCCGGGCGATGGTGGCCGATGCCTGTTGCAACTCCTGTTTTAACCGGACTGCATCCTGCTCCAACGCGTCTATCTTTTGTAATAGTCGTGCGAGCCTACTTTCCAGAGTATCAATAATTGCTACAATTTCGCTCATGCCGACAAGATTCATCACTATAGCCAACAAAGTTAATATTCCTTGCGAATTATCCCAAGACTTTCGCTAAAAATTTAAAATATTGTCATCGGCATTGGTAATCTTTTGGCCGATAATCCGTTAGCTCAAAACGCACAATTACAGAAAATCTACCCCGGAGTTGGCGCGGAGTTTCTTATCTT
>JAEWLN010000164.1 GCA_023457535.1 Bacteroidota bacterium | reverse complement strand
CCCTGCGTATTGACGGCGATATTGCCCAAATTGCCCGATATGCCAAAGAAAAAAAGTGCTATTGTAAGTGGCCACGCGCCATGTGCCAATCCAAGCGAAAGCAAACTCAGAACATACAGCAACATCGCGGCAAGCAACACCGATTTACTGCCAAAACGCGTAACCATTTTGCCCGACAACGGCATGATCGCCAACTGTCCTACCGGCACGGCAAACAAAATGCTTCCGAGTTCGGCTTCGTTAAGGCCCAGGGCGGCTTTTATATCGGGAATGCGGCTGGCCCAGCTCGCAAAACAAAGCCCCATCGCAAAATAAAAAAGCGATACGGCAAACCGGATTCGGTTCAGGTAGGACGCCTTTGCGTTGCGGTAAGCATTGTCAAATTTGGGCTTGAACTTGAACCGATCGATAAAAAACTCAAAAAACATAACGTTACTTTTGAAGGAATGCCAACAATGGCCCGATGAATCGATCGTACGCCTCGATGTGCGGCAAATGGCCAACATTGTCCAGTTCGACCAGTTGCGCACCGCCAATCTTTTGCGCTGCAAATTTACCAAGTGCCGGGTAATTCCCAAGACTTTCCCGTACAGATTCAGGCGCTCTTGCCTTGCCGAGCGCCGTTCGGTCGCGTTGCCCGATGATCAGCAGCGTCGGAACGGACAGACGGTCCAGTTCATATACGACGGGTTGGGTGAAAATCATGTCATAAGTCAGCGCCGACGCTTTGGCGATGATGCGGTAATCCGGGTGCAATGTCCAGCCGGCGGGTGCGATGAGCCACTTTTCGTATTCGGGTTTCCATTGGCCGCCATAGTAGAATTCCTGTTGGTAAGCTTTCATTTTGTCGTAATTCTGCGCGCGTTCGGAAGCAAACCAATCGTCGACAGATGAATAGGGCACAACGGTTTTCCAATCTTCAAGCCCGATCGGATTCTCGAGGATGAGTTTGTCGGTCATATCGGGATACATCAGCGCAAACCGCGTCGCGAGCATGCCGCCCATCGAATGTCCGAGCACCGAGACCTTCGCAATTTTGAGCGCTTCGAGCAGTTTTCGGGTATTTTGCGCAAGCATCTGGAACGTATACTGCAACTCGGGTTTGGACGATTTCCCGAATCCGATCTGGTCCGGCATCACCACGCGATAACCCGCTTTGGCCAAATCCCGGGCCGTTTGTTCCCAATAAAGGGCCGAAAAATTCTTGCCGTGCAGCAACAATACGGTTTTGCCATTGGACTTTTCGGGCCGCACGTCCATGTAGGCCATCTCGACCGGTTGTTCCTGCAGCGTCAGCGCGAGCATTTTCACCGGAAACGGATACAAGATGTTTTCCATCCGGATGCCGGTAGGTTCCCTTTTTTGGGCGTGGACCGAAAGCACTGCAAAACAAATAAAAAGCACTATTTTTTTCATACAATCTTTTTTACCAGGCACTTGCCGAATTGAGCAATCCGACCGCATCCGGGCTCAAATGCAAATCGGGCGCCTGCACGATGCTTTCGAGCTGGTCCAGATTGGTCGCGCTTACAATAGGTGCGGTCACCGACGGACGCTGGATCAGCCACGCAAGGGCCACCGTGGCCGGCGATGTGTCGTAAGCTGCGGCCACTTCGTCGAGCGCCGCCAGGATTTTGAGACCGCGGTCGTTTAGGTAATCGTCCATTTTGCCCCCGCGCGGACTTTTGATGATGTCGCCGTGCTTGCGGTATTTTCCGGTCAGAAATCCGCTTTCAAGCGAATAATACGTAATTACGCCCAGGCCATGCCCCATCGCAATGGGTTCGAGCCCGTTTTCGAATCCTTCGCGCGCGTACAAATTGTAGTGCGGTTGCAGCGTCTGGTATTCGGGCAGTTCGCGCTCGCGGCTCGCGGCAAGCGATTCTTTGAGGCGTTCGGGGGTCATGTTCGAAGCGCCGATCCATCGGACCTTGCCGGCTTTGATCAATTCTTCGTAGGCTTCGAGTGTTTCCGCTACAGGCGTAGAAATATCGTCAAAATGCGTCTGGTAAAGGTCGATATAATCGGTTTGAAGCCGCTTGAGCGATGCTTCACAGGCCTGGATAATATAGGATTTTCGCAACCCCTTTTTGCCGTCGCCCATGTCGCTGCCCACTTTGGTCATCAGCACGATCTGTTGTCGGTTTTTCTTTTCTTTGAACCATTTCCCGAGAATTATTTCAGACTCGCCGCCTACGTTTCCTGGCGCCCATCTCGAATACACGTCGGCGGTGTCGATCGCGTTGAGCCCTGCATCGGCAAAATGGTTGAGTAAATCGAACGATTGTTTTTCATCTGTTGTCCAGCCAAAGACGTTCCCGCCAAATACAATCGGGTAAATGTGCAGGTCAGACTGGCCTAATTGTCGTTTTTCCATAGCTATAAGGTGATCCGTGTTTTGTGTTTGTTGCTTTCGGCTGCGGCTTCGATGATGCGCATCACGTCAATGCCGTCCCGGGCCGATACCGGAAGGGCGCCGTTTTTTTTGATCGCACGATACAATTGGTCAAAAAATCCGTAGTAATTGCCGTGTAGCGTGGGAATATTCTCGCGTACGGTAATGCCCTCGATCTCTGTGTGGAGCACGCCCGATTTGTACAACGGTTCGATGCCCCAATCGGTGACCAAAGGTTTTTTGCCGCGTTTGAGCTCGTCTTCCTGAACGTCGCCACGGCTTTTGATCAGCGAGCCTTTTTTGCCGTGGACAATGTATGAAGGAAGCGGTTCGCGCACCAAAAATCCGGCTTTGAGCCGAACGCGCAACGAAGCGTAAAAAAGGGTAATGTCAAACCAGTCGTCTACCAGGGAATGATCGCGCGTGGTGCGGATGTCGGCAAAAAGCGCATCGGGAAAGCCAAATAAAACCAGCGCCTGATCGATGATGTGCGGCCCGAGGTCCATTAGGATTCCGGCACCGGCGTGGTTTGTTTCCTTGTGTTTTTTAGCGCTCAAAGAAGGATTGTATCGGTCAAAGTGGATTTCCGCCTCGACCAGATCGCCAAGGATGTTTTTGGCGAGCACATCCTGCACGGTCCTGAAATCAGAATCCCAACGCCGGTTGTGAAATACAGCCAGTTGGCGCTTTTGCGTCTGGGCGAGTTGCTGCAACGATTCGGCCTCGGCCACCGTGGCGGTAAATGCCTTTTCGACCAATACATGCTTTCCGGCCAGCAGCGCAGCCTCGGCGTATTCAAAATGGGTTTGTATCGGGGTGTTGACGATGACCAGATCGATATCGTCGTGGAGCACATCGGACAAATGGCCGTAACTCCTGACGAGCGGAAAATCATCCTGAATCAATCTTTTCGAACGCTCCCACGCGCCGGTGAGCTCAAAACCCGGATGAAGTTCCAGAAACGGGGCGTGAAAGACTTTCCCGGACATTCCGTAAGAAAGCAGCGCGGTCTTGATTTTTTGCATGGCGATCGATTGTCCTGTAAATTTACCCGACTTGTCACGAACCGCGAAACCACGCCGGTATTATTAACAAACATTTAAATGTCGAAATGCCGGGCGGCATGCGAATGCTAATAAGAAAACACTATTTTTGTGCGCATTATATTCTTTATATGGAAATTTTCATCAAGCTGTCGCAGTTTTTACTGAGTTTATCGTTACTGATCATCCTGCACGAACTCGGGCATTTTATTCCGGCCAAACTTTTTAAGACGCGCGTCGAGAAATTCTATTTGTTTTTCGATGTCAAGTTTTCGCTGTTCAAGAAAAAAATCGGCGAGACGGTGTATGGCATCGGATGGTTGCCACTTGGCGGATATGTCAAGATATCGGGCATGATCGACGAAAGCATGGACAAAGAGCAAATGGCCCAGCCGCCGCAGCCTTGGGAATTCAGGTCCAAACCGGCCTGGCAGCGACTCATTATCATGCTGGGCGGTGTGACGGTCAATTTTATACTGGCATTTTTGATTTACATCGGAATGGCGTATGCATACGGCGATTTTTATCTCAACAACGACCAGATCAGGGACGGCGTGTGGATCACCAGCGATGTGGTCGAAAAAGCGGGCATAAAAACCGGTGATAAGATTCTTGCCGTTGATGGCGAAAAGCTCACTCGATTCGACAATACGATCAACGGCAAATTACTCACGGCCCAAAACGCTACGATCGAGCGCAACGGACAAGAACAAACCGTGACATTCCCGAAAAACTTTATCGGCAAGTATGTGGACGCGGCAGAGAAATCGCATCTGGTCACTTTGCGGATGCCGTTTGTTGTGGGCGGACTGGACGAAAGTTCTGCCAACAAAGACGTTTTGGAAAAGAAGGATATATTGACGAGCATCGGCGGAAAACCCGTCAAATACATTGACGAAGCGACGGCGTACCTAGATACACACAAAGGCCAGACCGTACAGGCTACCGTATTGCGCAACGACCGGCCCACTACCGTAACACTCAAGATCAACAACGATGGGAAACTGGGCGTCGCATTGGGCGCGTTTACTGAAGAAAATCTGGCCAAAATGGGTTATTACAACTTCAGCCGCGAGGATTATGGATTTTTTGAATCGATCCCGGTGGGTCTTGAAAAAGGTAAAGATCAACTCGTTGGTTACGGCAAACAACTTAAAATGATATTCAATCCTAGTACGGGAGCTTACAAAGGTGTTGGCGGATTCAAGGCAATTTTCGACATTTTCCCAAAAACCTGGAGTTGGGAGGCATTTTGGGGGATCACTGCGATTTTGTCGATTATGCTCGGCGTTATGAACTTATTGCCAATTCCGGCGCTCGATGGCGGACACGTGATGTTCCTGCTCTACGAAATGATCACGCGCCGCAAACCCAGCGACAAATTTATGGAGCACGCGCAACTGGTTGGTTTTGTGTTGCTGATTGGATTGTTGCTGTTTGCCAACGGGAACGACATTTATAAAGCCATCGCCGGCAAATAATATTTTTACAAAAAATTACGCATTTTGTTTGCGAAAAATAAAATTCGACTTATATTTGCACCGCTTTAAAAGGTAACACACCTTCCTCCTTAGCTCAGTTGGTTAGAGCATCTGACTGTTAATCAGAGGGTCCTTGGTTCGAGCCCAAGAGGGGGAGCAGAATCCCGATCAGAAATGGTCGGGATTTTTTATTGGCAATTTTACCATTTCCCTAAGACAATGCTGCAACCTCATTTGTTATCTTAGCGTTGTAAAACAAATATCATGAAATGCCCAAATTGCCATGAAACCTTAGTGATGTCTGACCGCAACGGAGTTGAAATCGATTATTGCCCGCAGTGTCGCGGCGTATGGCTCGACCGCGGTGAACTCGACAAAATTATCGAGCGTTCCGCAGCGCATTCCGCCAAAAATGTCAGACATACAGATGACAATCACTACATCCCGGACCCGCGTTATACACACAAAAAGAAAAAAGACTCGTTCCTGGGAGACTTGTTCGATTTTTGATGCAACAACCCCAAAAGCCGCTTTCAAAGCGTTTTTATTGCAACCCTCCAAAGCCTGCTATTTCCGCTTGCGACATTTTAAATAGCTAACAATACGAGCAAAATTCCATTTCTAATTTCGGTAAAATGGCTATTTTTGCATGCCGGTCCCGTAGTTCAACGGATAGAATAGAAGTTTCCTAAACTTTAGATCCAAGTTCGATTCTTGGCGGGACTACAAAGCTGCTTTTCTGGCGGCTTTTTTTTATTTGGGGGCGTGCCGGCGGGTTGACGATTTGCGTTTATCCTGAACGCCGTTGCCGCCGTCAGGCTGTCCGCTGTATTTTTTACGGCCTCGTCGCCTCGGCCGCAAAAAGATGCCGCTTCCATCCTTCACGCAATTTCCCGTTCCACACCAGTTTCGCGATGTTACGGCGTTCGCGTGAGGGATGGCAGCAAGGTGCCGCGCACCGCGAACAGCCCGACGGCGGCCCACTTTACGCCGATTGGTTCACAGAGGTACTCGCCGGCACGCCCAAAAATCAATTGTTAATTTTCTCGGTCAGGTATTTCCAATACCGTTTGGGCACATGGCGGATGTGCAGTTTCATGTTTTTGCGCGCCGGAATGTTCGTGCTTTTGAAATAGTCGTTCCACAACAGTCCGTAAAGCTGCTCTTTGTCGTGGAGCAGATCCTGCGGCAGATAGGTTGAAGTTTTTAACACCGGCGCCTGCTCAAGCGTGATCTCTTCGACGGTTTCGAGGTCGTAATACAACCCGTACTGGCGGCTGATGTCATAAATGATCCAGCGCTGGTCTGCAAACCGGTCTTTGAAGAATTTGGAAATCAGCGGCAACACGTTGAAATCGGGTTCGATGGGCGCATAGAAAATGCCGTCGGACGTTTCCTGAAACCGGATAAACGCTTTCATTCTGTGGCGTTCGCGGCTCACGCTGCGCTCGGTTTGCGTAACGGCCAGCACGGCGGGATGGCCAAAGTTTTTCTCGGCGCCTTTTGGATTGTCGAAAATATACCGTGCAAAGTCAAACAGATGCCGAAATACTTCGGCATCCTCACTCAAAAACGCCGTATAAAACCGCAAAAGCCACGGCTTGCCAATCTTTTTGTGCAGTCCGTCCCACACACGCCTGGCTTTGCTTTCATCGCTGGTCACTTCAAAAACCGCGTGCAGCAAATCGGGTTGGAAATGGTGTTGCGCCACAAGCGAAATACTTTGCGGCTTCCGGTCGTAAAATTCAAAAACGGCCGTTAGCAAACCTTCGAGCGTCCCGTCGAACACGTAAATTTCCATCAGAACAACGACAATTGGTTTTGCGCTACTTTTAAATATTTGGATTGGCTTTCGGCCAGAATGAGTCCTTTTATTTGAGTCGCTTCGGGCGTGTAGAGCTGATAGGCACTGTCGGCGCAACGAATGAAATGCCTTGCCCGGTTGTACGCAATGCCCATTTTTTGCAACTGGTCTGAACGCAAACGCCCGAATTTGCGCGCCATCACGATTTTCTTCGCAGACGTCACACCAATTCCCGGCACGCGCAGTATCATGCGGTAATCGGCCGTGTTGATATCGATCGGGAACTGTTCCATGTTTCGCAGCGCCCAACTCAGCTTGGGATCGATGTCCACATCCAGATGCGGATTGTTGGCGTTGAGCAGTTCGCGGACGTCGAATCCGTAAAAACGCATGAGCCAATCGGTTTGGTAGAGTCGGTTTTCGCGCAAAAGCGGCGGCTGGCTCCCAATCATCGGCATGCGCGTGTCGTATGAAATTGGGATGTATCCCGAATAATACACGCGCTTGAGATCGTAATTCTTGTAGTATTGGTGGGCGCTGTACATGATTTCCATGTCGGTTTCGGGCGTGGCGCCAATGACCATTTGCGTGCTTTGGCCTGCAGGTACGAACTTGGGCGTGCGCTTGATGAGTTTGCGCTCATCGGCCAAGGCAACAATGCTGTCTTTGATGAACCCGAGCGGCTTTTTGACCTCTTCATGCGATTTGTCGGGAGCAAGCAATTTGAGCCCGGCTTCTGTGGGCATTTCAAGGTTGATGCTCATGCGGTCTGCGTACAATCCGGCCTCGGTCAGCAGTTCCTGGCTTGCGCCGGGGATGGTTTTAAGGTGGATGTAGCCGTTGAATTTGTGGTCGATGCGCAGTTTTTTGACGATGCGTACAAGCCGTTCCATCGTATAGTCGGCGTTTTTGAAAATACCCGAGCTCAGGAACAGTCCTTCGATGTAATTGCGCCGGTAAAAATTCATCGTCAGTTCTACCACTTCATCGACCGTAAAGGCGGCGCGCAGCACATCGTTGGACTTTCGCGAAACGCAAAATGCGCAATCGAAAATGCAGTGGTTGGTGAGCAGGATCTTGAGCAGCGAAACGCAACGGCCGTCTTCTGTATACGTATGGCAAATGCCGCCACCGTTGGCATCGCCCAGGCCTTTGTTGGTGTTTTTCCTGCTCGAACCGCTCGACGAGCACGAGACGTCGTACTTGGCAGCATCGGCAAGGATTTGTAGTTTTTGGCGAATTCTCTCTGACATGGGATTTTTTCGAGCCCGAAAGGTACAAAACACCCGCACCCGGCCTGCGTCAACAAAAGTTAAAAACAACGTAACTGCGTGTTAATGTTGTATTTTACAACAGCGCGTCGCGGGGTTTTCGCCAATTGCTAAATCGTTATCTTAGCCCGCTGTAACAATTTATCTGCGCACAAGACAAACCAACAAACTAAATTTATGAACCGAAACAAATTACAGGTGTGCCTGCTGGCCGCCTCTGTGCTGGCTTTGCATTCCTGCAAAAAGTCCGATGCGGACCATCCGATGCAATCGGGTATCATCAAAACAAACATGGATACGCTGGTCAGGCCCGGCGATAATTTTGAAGCTTACGTCAACGGCTCGTGGCTCAAAAAAACAAAGATTCCGGCCGATAAATCCTCGTACGGCGCGTTCGACATGTTGTACGACAAATCGCAGGACGACGTCAAGGCCATCATCGAAGCGGCGGCCAAATCAGGCGGCGCCGAAGGATCGAACGAACAAAAAATAGGCGATTTTTACGCCTCTTTCATGGACCAGAAAACGCGCGATGCCAAAGGGATTGCACCGTTGCAGCCGGAATTCAAAGCCATTGACGCCATTGCATCGTACAACGATCTTGCCCGCTTTTTTGGACAGGCCAACCGCGATGGAAATATGTATCCGTTCAACATCAGCGTGCAACAGGATTTCAAGAAACCCAACGAATACATACTCATGACGTGGCAATACGGACTCGCTTTGCCGGAGCGCGAATATTATTTGCTGACCGACGCCAAATCGAAAGAAATCCGCGACAAATACCTTGTACATGTCCAAAACATGCTGACGCTGGCACAAATCGCCGACCCGTCAGCCAATGCGGCCAAAATCCTCGCGCTGGAAACGCAGATTGCCCAAGCGCACATGAAAAAGGAGGATACGCGCAACACAGCGGCGCTTTACAACAAATTCAGCATCGCTGATCTCAAAACGCTGATGCCCGACTTTGACTGGAACGCTTACCTGACCGCAGCGGGCCTGCAAAACGAAAAAAACATTGTAGTGTCGCAGGTGGCTTACACCAAAGCGCTGAACAACATCATCAAAAACACGCCGCTCGAGGTGTGGAAAACGTACCTCAAATGGGGCGTGCTGCACGGTGCGGCCACTTCGCTTACCACGGCGATCGACCAGGAAAATTTCGCATTCTACGGCAAAACGCTTTACGGCATCGAAAGGCAGCGCGAACAATGGCGCCGTGCGGTGGAGACGGTCAATAGCAACCTTGGGGAAATTGTCGGGAAAGAATATGTCGCAAAACATTTTCCGCCCCAAGCCAAGGAACGCATGGTCAAATTGGTGGACAATCTGCTCAAAGCGTATGCAGAAAGCATCAAAAAACTCGATTGGATGAGCCCGGAGACGAAAAAACAGGCGCTTGAAAAGGTCCGGAAATTCAATCCAAAAATCGGATATCCAAACAAATGGCGCGACTATTCGAGCCTCAAGATTGCCAAAAATGATTTGTACGGCAATATGCAACGCGCAACCCAATTCGAATACCAGCGCGACCTCGACAAATTAGGCAAACCCGTGGACAAAGACGAATGGGGCATGAGTCCGCAAACGGTCAACGCGTATTACAACCCGAGTTTGAACGAGATCGTATTTCCGGCGGCCATCCTGCAACCCCCGTTCTTCAATCTCGAAGCGGACGACGCGGTCAACTACGGCGGCATTGGGGCGGTCATTGGGCATGAAATAGGACACGGATTCGACGACCAGGGTGCTACCTTCGACGGCGATGGCGTCATGCGCGACTGGTGGACGGCCAAAGATCTTGAATCGTTCCAAAAGCGCACTGCAGCGCTCGTTGAACAATACAACAATTTCAAGGTATTGGACGATCTGAACGTCAACGGGCAATTCACGCTGGGCGAAAACATCGGCGATCTGGGCGGACTCAGCATCGCTTTCAAAGCGTACAAAATGAGCCTTAACGGCAAACCTTCGCCTGTACTGGATGGATTTACGGGTGAGCAGCGCGTGTTTCTGGGTTGGGGCCAGGTGTGGCTCAACAAGGACCGGGAGGCGGCATTGCGCAACCAGGTCGCATCCGATTCCCATTCACCTTCAAAGTTCCGCATCAACGGCACGATCCGAAACATTCCTGAATTTTATGAAGCGTTTAATGTAAAACCGGGCGATTCGCTTTACATCGCGCCGGAAAAACGCGTTAAAATCTGGTAATAAAAAACCCCGGGCTATCCAATCCCGGGGTACATCAATGAAAATCACCCGTCCCTCGAGACGGGTTTTTTGTTTAACTGTAGTAAACGGAAAAGTTGATAATGGCCAACACCGTATTCAGCGCAACGCTAAGGATAAGCATATTGTAGATGGTGCGCGGTTTTTGTTGTGACAATACCGATCCGTTGAACAACATCGCTCCGGTCACGACCAAAAACAGCTGGAACAATTGCAACAGGCTGGTTCCGTTTTGCAGCACGGCCATCGCCGCGATTCCACCGATGCAACTTGAGGCCAGAATGCCCAGGGTTACACTGCCAAAAAATCCGTATTCAAACTGGTGGTACATTTTATCATAAGTGCTCATAACTTTGTGTTTTAAATTATAGTGTAAAATTATTGCGTTGGCGCGCAGCATTTTATGACTTTTGTCATGTTTGGCGAAAATTGTTGGGATTTGGTTTTGAAGCCAACGCTGTAAACTTATCCGCGTATTGTATAAACGGCTTTTCGTAAATTGGTATTCAAAAAAAAAAATGATGAACGCTCCATTCCACGAAATAACCCAGGCGCTTGTCCGCGAAGGATTCCAAAGCCTGACCCAGTCTACCGGCCGGCAGGGCAAACCGCTCGATTTCAAAATCACGCCTTACTCGCTCAACACCACGCTGAGTTTTAAATTTGACAACCTCGCGCACTTTGTGGAATTCCTAAAGATGCACGATATTGAAAACATCGAAGAAAAAACGGCCGCGCTGCAAACCACGCTTAACGAACTTGCGCTGGATCCCACGGAATTCTTTTACGTCAATTTTTTTGAGAAAAACAGCGAACGCGAAATGTAATGCCGTAAAATACGGTTTAAAAAACGTAAGCCCCTGATTTACAGGATGAGGAAATTTATCCAAACGGAATACCATGCTCGAACAACAGGAAATCATCATGCGGTTGCTCTTTGCGGCACTGCTCGGCGGGCTCGTCGGGTTTGAGCGCGAACGCAAGGATTGGGCGGCCGGAATCCGGACACACATGCTTGCAAGCGTAGCTGCCGCGCTCGTGATGATCGTTTCTTCGTTCGGATTCAGCGACATCCTGGTGCATCCAAAGGTCATGCTCGATCCGTCGCGCGTGGCTTCGTCGGTCATTATCGGAATTGGCTATCTGGGCGCGGGAATGATCCTGGTGCTTAAACCCGGCAACGTCAAAGGACTCACTACGGCCTCCGGACTTTGGGCCACGGCCGGTATCGGGCTCGCAGCAGGCGGGGGAATGTACTTCGCGGCCGGAGCGACCACCGTTATTGTACTGGGCATTTTGTACGGCATGCAGTTGTTGCAAAAAAGATTTTCGTTACTGGCCGTGCGGCGCGTCATTACGATCGATGTGGAACCCGGCATTACGGCTGATCGCGTTTTCGAAGCCATCCACAGCAAAGTGCGCGCAACAGAAATTACGCTGCGGCACAAACCGGACGCGTCGATCATAACGGTCTACGTATCGGAAAAAAAACCTATACTCTCCCAGATACACACCGACATCGGAAAAATGCCGGGCGTTCGCCGCGTAACGTTGCGCTAACTGTAACTTTCCCCAATTATTTCCGTCAGATGAGGTGTACGGCCGCGGTTGCCTGATCAGCAAATGCGTCTCAACGGACGCAATAAGCCGCCGGCTGAGGGTTTTTACCCGTATTTCGCACTATGTTTAATCATCAATCCAAAAAACCATGAACCAATTTTTTACCGCTGTGCTGTTGCTGACCGCGTCGTTGGCAGGCGCGCAATCGCTGGTATGGGGAGGCCGGTTTGGCGGCGATGGCGAAGATGTCATTCTGGCCATGCATACCGACGCCCTCGGCAACACATACACCACCGGCTACTTCACCTACACCGCCGATTTTGACCTTACCGATGCAGAATACCTGCTGACCACCAACATCGATTTTGAGATCTTTCTGCAAAAAACAGCGCCCGACGGCAGCCTGATTTGGGCCAAGAGCATGGGCGGCGAATTTGGCGACTACGGCACCAAAATAACCACCGATTCTTCCGGAAATGTATACCTTACCGGCGTGTTCCAGGATACGGCCGATTTTGATCCAGGTGATGCGGAGTTTTTGCTCACTGCTACGGGAAGCCTTGATATTTTTATCGTCAAACTCAACGCTGACGGCCAATTCATGTGGGCCAAACATTTCGAGGGACCCGATTACGAAGAATCGAACGGCATTGGCATCGACAGCCAGGACAATATTTACCTATCGGGTTATTTTTATGCCGAGCTTGATTTTGATCCGAGCGACGCCACGCATGCCATTACCCCGGCCGGCGGCGACGGATTCCTGGTCAAACTGACCAAAGACGGCGGATTTGTATGGGTTAAGGCGATAGGCGGATCGGATTTCGATCTGGTCACGGGCATGCACACGCGCCCGGACGGACACACATTTTTATCCGGCAACTTCAGGGAAACCGCCGAATTTGATACGCCGGACGGCTTGGTCACCCTATCGGCCGACGATGGTTTCGACGGCATTTTTGTATGCCACGCGGACCAGAATGGCCAATTTCTCAAGGCCACAAAAGTCGCACAGGTCGAAAACGGCGGTTACGGCCTGTCGGTTGCGACGGACAGCCAGGGCAATGCGTTTGTAACGGGCTACCTCAACGGCGAGGGCACTTTCGAAACGGAAGAAGGCACGGTTACCATGACGCCCACCGACTTTATCAACGGCTACATCGCCAAGATCTTCCCGAATGGCACCCTGGCGTGGGCGCGGCACCTTCAAGGCACGGGCGTTACCACCGGATATGCCATCGCCGTCAACAGCCACGATGACGTATTTGTGAGCGGCTATTTCAACGGAACGATGAATCTTGGCGATGTGGTGCTAACGGAACAAAGTGCGCTCGACACTGAAAGTTTCGCAGCCAAATTGCACACCGACGGCCAGTTCGTATGGGCAGCGCAACTGGGCGGCATCAACACCGTAGACCGTGCGGCCATGAGCATCGACCCGCAGGACAACATTTTGCTGGGATCGGCGTTTGAAGGCACGGTCGACCTGGATCCGGGCGCGGCTGCGCTCACGGCGGCATCGGTAGATTTCCGCGATGTGTTTTTGGTCAAACTTTCAGATCATTCGCTGGCTGTGTCCACACATGAAAACCCCGGCGCATTGTCGTTTCATCCCAATCCGGTGCGCGACAGATTGTATGTAACGGCAAACGACGCATCGGTTCCCACCGATTTCATTTTGTTCGATCATCTCGGGCGCGCGGTCCAAAACGGCGAATTCCAGTCGGGGTCGATCGATTTAAGCGGATTGCATACCGGCGTGTACCATTTGCGCACCGGCGGCCAATGTTATAAAATCATCAAACAGTAACGGACTTTTCCGGCCATCGGTTTGTATTTCTTGCGATTATACCCTACTTTTCCGCTCATGGAAAATTGGGCGATGCTTGCAGATTTCATCCTGATTGCCGGAATGGTGTTTCTGGCCATAAGCGTACTTTTGCTCGCCAAATCCAAACCAGACGTTACGCGCCGCATGCTCATGGTCTTCTTTGCCAGCGCGCTGTTCTTTCTGCTTTATTACTATTCGTTCCTTCACCGCTCGCGCGTGTTGGGTACCATTGCCGTTTTGTTTGGGCATGGCATGGGATTTTTGCTCGGCCCGATGCTGTACTTTTTGTTGCAATCGCTTGTGTTGCCAAAGGCGCGCTTTCTCAAACGGCTTTACGTTCATTTGATCCCGTTTGCGTTGGTGTGGCTTTTTGTTTCACTGCCTTTGGCTGCGAGTATCGCGACGCCATATTTCAGGGCGTTCGGCGCCTGGTACGCCCAACACGATTACCTGATCAATTTGCCTGAAAACGCATTTTTTTTGGTCTACATTTATTTTTCGCTGCGGTTGCATTCGCGCATAAGCGCGCTTGTTCACGAGAATTCGGCGGCCGATAGGGACGATTTAAGTTGGTACCGCCAGCTTTTGTACGGACTAGCGTTTGTTGTTTTGTTCGACACCGCCTGCACGTTCTACGAATTTTACTTCCCGATGATCCCGTGGAATATTGGAACACTGATCGCGTTCTCGCTCGTGGCATTGTACAGCTATCTGGGTTACAAAGGCTTGTTCCAGACGCCTATATTATTGCCCGACTTTTTGCTCCGTCAATTGCGGCCCGATGCGCA
Organism: Bacteroidota bacterium; assembly: GCA_023457535.1. Classification (GTDB taxonomy): domain Bacteria; phylum Bacteroidota; class Bacteroidia; order Flavobacteriales; family Flavobacteriaceae; genus Flavobacterium. The sequence goes on along the minus strand of JAEWLN010000164.1, from coordinate 6,904 downwards.
AACATCCGGCGCGCCACACACCGAAGTACAGCCACCCAAAATCGCGCGCGCGCTCGACGGTTACTCAAACACCGAGATCGATGCGCTCAAGGCCAAATTGCTGCATGTGATCGAAACGCAAAAACCGTATCTTAACGAGGCGCTCGGGCTTGGGGAACTTGCCGATTCGCTCGGGATCAGCACCAAAAAACTGTCCGATTTGCTCAACCAGCACCTCAACACCAATTTTTATAACTTCATCAACGAATACCGCGTGCGCGAAGTCGTCGAGCGGCTCTCAACGCCGGATGCCGATAAGTACACCCTGATTGGGATCGCGTTCGATTGCGGATTTCAATCCAAGGCGAGTTTCAACCGCATCTTCAAACAAAAAATGGGCATGTCGCCGAGCCAATGGCGAAAAAACGCGGTGCTGCCCGCTTCGTACTAAAAATTTTCCGTCACCGACAAAGGTTTTTGTATATTAGTCGCTCACCCTAAACCCATTGCGATGAAACTTTTATTGACTTCTATTTTTTTGATTGCACTTTCTGCGAGCGTTGGCGCCCAGAGCAAATTCGGATCGCTGGCCATTGACCGCAACAACGGATTTTACTACGGATTTGCCTACGATCACGCCACGCAGGCAGAAGCCGATGCACGCGCGCTGCAGGAATGCCGCAGCCGCGGTGGCCAATGCGCCGTCGTAGTGTGGTGGAGCGGCGCCGGATGTGCGGCCTACCGTACTGTCGAGGGCAATGTGGGAACGGCTTATGGCTGGGGAATTGCCGCCACAAAAGAACAGGCCGATGCGATCGCTACGCGGGAATGCCGCCAACGCAGCAACGGACGATCCGCTACGAATTTTGCCTGGGCGTGCAACAGCGGCGATGCGCCTTTGCAATCGCGTGCGCCGGAAACAACCTCCGACGCCCCACCGGCCGAGGCCCCGCAAGGTTCCATCGTTTTCAACGGCAACCGGATTGCCGCCTCCGGCGATTGCCCGACAGGAGGCGTGGCGATGGTCACAGCCGACGATGAATCAGTAATGGTGATGTTCAACAATGTGCCGTCTTCAGGAAATGTGTCGGTGAATGCGGATTTTTACACCAGTGGATGCACCTCGTGCCCGGCCATTCAGGTGCAGGATATGGCTTCTTCTACCATTTATGTGGCCACAGGCGGCTCTTTTTCTAAATCCGGAAACAAGGTGTCGTTTCAACTGACGGTGAAAGAACTTGGCGAACTGATTGCGGGCGGTGCGTCCGGGGTGAGCGTTTCGGGGAGTTTTGATTGCGAAGAATAGTTTTGGAACCGCGGGTTTGCGTGAGGGATAGAGGCAGGCACCGCGTGCAGCCGATAGCCCGACGGCGACGCGGGCGTTGATTTTCAATACGGGTGTCCGATCGCCGGCACGCCCGGATAAAAAAAAGGGCCATCGGTGAGATCGCCCTTTATTGTTCCCAAAATTGCCGTGTTGCTGACCGGTTTCCGCATAAAGCGCCGGCGTTGGGGTATGCCACAAACGCGAACGGGTGGAAAGCGTTTGTCCCTTTTACAGCCTCCTCGGCAAAACCTGACGACCCGTCATCTTTGGCTGGGCACAATGTAAAATTAGCGTTTGACCTGGCGCGCGGCTTACACGATTTGGCATTGAAATTTATACGATGCGAACCTGCGGTCCAAAAACAAGGAAGCCCGCCCAAAACAGGCAGGCCTCCCAGACAAAATAAGGTAATCTAACAAACCTTATGGATGTCCTGGATTTGGACATCGATCGGGCGCTAGTGACCGCAGTGGCGCCGCGGCTTATTTTGCCTTCTATTGGTAAAAATATTTCGGTTTGGCGAGAACAGTCTTACAAAATTTACATTTTGGGTTTATGGCATTTCCATGGTTTTGAACGCATTGGCAAATTTGCCTTATTGAAATTTTATAAACCGATGTGCAAATCGTACAACACCGCGATGAGCACGCATGCTAATTTTGCATTTTCAATCTTCCATATCATGAAACCTGCACTTGCCAACAACCCGTATGTCGCTCTCGACCAGGACAAAGTGCGCATTGATTGCGGCACTTCACACTACTACCTTTCGTTGCGCAACATTATGCGCATTCATATCTCCAAACGCAAATCCGGTTATTTTCAGGAATTAATGGGCCAATTGCTTCGCACGCGCACCATGCATTACAACCTCAATATCGAAACGCGCGATCAAGGCTGGATCCAGATCCCGATCAACCCGCTTGAGCGCTTTTTTTGCATTCAGCTTGTCAATGTGTTACGGCTCAGGCTCAAAAAGTCCGCAGAGTCAGGCGGTAATCTTGCGTAGCATTGGAAAGGTGTAAAATCCCATCTAAATAGCGTAAATGGGAATGTCCGGATTTCAGGAACTTGCACCCAACTTAAAAATTCTTTGAAAAATGGAAAATCAAAAAACAATCGATGCGCTCAACGAGCTGATCGAAATCAACAACGACCGCGTGGAAGGGTATGACACAGCCTCTGGTGAAACCAAATCAAGCGATCTTAAAGCGCTGTTTTCTGAACTGAGTCGTACGAGCCACGAAAATTTGCGTGAATTGCGTGCCGAAGTAAACCGTTTGGGTGGACAACCCGAAGAAGGTACGCGCGTGACCGGAAAATTTTTCCGCGCCTGGATGGACGTTAAAGCGGCACTGACGGGCGATGACAGAGGTGCTATTCTGGGGTCTTGCGAATTTGGAGAAGACAAAGCGCTGGAAACTTACGAGCACGTTTTTGAAAATCATACCGATGTACTGACTGATGCGCAGTTGGACATGATCAGAAAACAACAAACCGCTTTGCGCGCAGACCACGACAGAGTGCGCGCCCTACGCGATGCGGCATAATCCGGGCTACAAAATCCTATAAGCTCCCACACCGGGAGCTTTTTTTATGGAGATTCTATAACGTTCGATGGTTTAAATATAAACTTTCAAAATGCGAATGTGTACCTTTGCTATTCCGATTATTCCGGCATACCACACCGCCATCTAAGGTTTAATCGGATCCCGCCAGATCACTTTACGACAATCTTACGATGATCAATACCATTGCAAAACCACTGGCTGGGCGAATATTTTGCAGATTACCGGAGTTAACGACCACCTTGTGTTTGGGGCGCATCTTGATGAAGTGTGCGATAGTATTCTCATAACACGAATACAATTATTCATGCCACGCGACTTATTTAGCGTACCGGACTTTTACAGCCGCCGCGCCCGCCAGAAATTTTGAGTGGTTGGAAATGGGCCCGCATCCCGGCAAACCGTTGGCCGCGGTAAGAGGCGGTAGTTAAAAAATAATCTAACAACGTATACGGTCTGATCCCGAGACATTATGAAATACAAAAATATTCTGCACATCGATGATGATCTGGACGATTGTGAACTTTTTCACGACGCACTGTCATCATTTTCGAACGCGCGCTACACCGCCTTTACAGATCCGGTCGCCGCGTTGCATTTGCTGCAGGCCCAACAAGTTTCGCCCGATGTGATCATCGTAGATCTAAACATGCCCACGGTAAATGGAATGGAATTTTTGTCTGAAGTTAAGCGCATGGTCCATCTCGAACACGTTCCGGTTATCATTTTCTCCACGTGCGGCCGCCCCGACAGTGCGCAAAAAGCGCTTACACTGGGCGCCGATGAGTATTGGATCAAACCGGCCAACTTTAATTCACTGATCAGCGTATTGCGGCATAAACTCTAAAAAAAGGCCGGCCCATGACGACCGGCCCATCAACGAACCTAGTGGCTAATCCATTCGTCAATTAATCCGAGTGACAAACCTAAGGCATAAAATTCCGTTTGGTTCGGCCGGGGCTACCAGCGCGTTTTTTAATGTATTGAACGGCAGATGCGGCGTGCTGAGCGTTTTTGATACAGTTCTGTATCGGCCAGAAAAATGGTCATGACACCCAGCGCGCACGCTCGACTCCGGTCAGATTCTACAACGCTTTGAACAATTTGCGCCATCGGCAAACATCAAATGCAATATCGCCCCAACACCGCAACTGAGGCCGCCTTTGGAAATCATCGGCGGCTTTTTCCCTGTGGATCCAAAAGGAAGAACCGTGTTTGGGCAATTACTACCGGTCGAGCCACCGCTTAAATTCGGCGGTGTTGTCGATGCTTGATATGACATCCGATTCGCATGCGGGCAAAAGCTCGATCTTGATGCGGCTTCTCGACCAGGCCATCATGCTGGCAATGGAGTCGAATCCCACGACCACCTGCCGGTTGACCCGGAAAAATTGCAGCGGATCGACGCGGCCGGTAATATGCTCGAGCGAGTGGTCAAGCAGGTACTTTTCGTTGGCCTTGGTCACCAGCTGCGTATACCGGCCGTGCGCCAGGAAATACGCTACGTGCGATACCGGAACGCTTTTGATCTTTTTGCCCGATATGGCCAGAAACCGCCTTTGGAAATCCTTGTCCTTGAGCGCGCGCAATGTGGTGCTTACGTCAACGCCCAGACGCGGATAATCGGCGCGGAACTTGTCCACGGCGCGCTTGAGATCGGCTTCAGAATACGGCTTGAGCAGGTAATCGATGCTGTTGAGCGCGAACGCCCGAATTGCGTATTGGTTATATGCCGTGGTGAAAATGACCGGCGTTTTGATGTGCAGTCGCTCAAAAATGGAAAATGCGAGGTCGTCGCCGAGCTGGATGTCGAGAAAAATCAGATCTGCTTCATTTTGGGAAAACCAATGGATGGCATTCCCGACATTGTCAATGGTTTGTACCACGCGCATGTCGTCGGCCACCTCGTGCAGCGCCTGCTTGAGATATTGCGCCGCATTGGTTTCGTCTTCTACGATCACTACTTTGATCATGGCATCGGACGATGGATGAAACGAATTTTGATTGAAGCCGACGCGCGAAACCCGCCCTGAGAGAAAGGTGTTGACATTTGATTGGTATTGTCCGATGCGAGGCAAAACCAACATCGGATGATTGGTGATTGATTGATGACCCGGGCAAAATTTCAGCGGCTCGCAAACCTGCGCCTCCCGTAAACGTTGCCAACAGGGCATGTATTGGTGTGCCAAATGCGCATTGTGTTACATTTTGTCGCGGAAATTGCACTTTTTTTTGTTAATTTGTGTTCGGCCATTGTCTCTGCGGCCGAACGCGTTAAAATCTTACCTTTGAGATCAACCTAAAGCTCATTTCCATGAAGCAACCCGCAAAAACCAAACCGGCCAATACCACCAAAGTGTCCGGTTCAGCAAAACCCGCCAAACGCACCACAACCAGAACCCGCAAAGCCGCCTCCGCACCTGAAGAGCCTACCACGGCGTCGGCAGACGGCAACACGGTGCAAACGGCAACCGCCGCCGTAAATCCGACACCGGCGACGTCAAAAAAGCGAATCGGCAAAACTGCGGCTACGGGCGCCGGTCAAAAAAGGCGCGCTCCAAAGCCATCGGATGAAAATGCAATTCCCGATACCCGCAATACCGCGACCCGCACCGACATCGCGCGAAAAACAACGAAAAAAACCGCTGGACGGCCAACCCCGGCAAAGAAAACACCCGAGCCAAGTGAGCAAAATGCGGCAAGCCTGACCATACCGGCGGAGAACGCCGGAGCTCCATCAAAAACACCAAAGCGCACAGCAGGCGCAAAAACCGCAAAACCAAAATCGCCGAACGCCAAAACGGTAGGTTCCACTAAACGCCCGTCGGTTAAGCGCGGATCAACCACTGCCGAACCATCGGCTCAGATCGCGGCAGACACTCCCACAAACCCGGCCAAATCGACGCCCGTAAAAACCAGAAAAACCACGCTTAAAAAAGCTACCGGCAAGACCGGATCGGTAAAAGCAACCGCGGCAGATGCTGTGGCGCCAACGCAAAAACTGGTCCGCCAAACCCGCACAACAACACGTGCAGCAAGCGCATCAACTGGTAAAGCAATTGTCAAACCGGCGCGTTCTGCCAGAACCGAATCGGCCCCGGAACCTGCGATTACGCCGGCTGTTGAAAAGCCGCAAACCGTCACCCCGGTCCTGTCGTTGGAAAGCGCTGCAGCAGCCGAGTTATTAAATGTCCGACGCGCGCAGCCTGTACCCGGCGAAAAACAAAAAGCACTTAAAAAAGACAAAGCCAAAAAGGAAAAGGACAAAGCCAAAAAGAAAAAAGAAAAAGACAAAGCCAAAGCCAAACTTAAAGCCGACGAAAAAAGAAAAAAAGAGAAAAAGAAGGCAAAAGAAAAAGAGAAAGCAAAAGTCAAAGACAAGCTCAAAGCAAAGCCGAAGACCGGGAAAGATTCCAAAAAAGACAAAACCAAAAAGGTCAAGGCCAAAAAGGTCAAAGTCAAAAAAGAGCTAAAAAATAAGAAGAAATAACATTAATCCAGCAACGCGCATCCATTTGGTTTGCGCGTTTTTCCCCAATTCCCACACAGCCTGATGGCAAAATTCAAAAAAATCAACCTTGTCCGCAGGCGTTTCATGCAGGGCCTGACGCGGCACATCGGAAAGTCGCAGGCACACGCAGGTTCACTGTCCGATGCCGCTGAAATCAAACGCATCCTCATTTGCCGTCCCAACGACCGCCTGGGCAATCTACTGCTCATTACGCCATTGCTGCAGGAAATCGAACACACTTTTCCGGGGGCAACGGTCGATGTATTTGTACGTGGCAGTGCGGCGCCGATTGTGTTCAAAGGTTACCGGTTTGTGAACCGCATTTTCATGCTTCCAAAAAGACCGTTCAGCCATCTGGCGTCGTATTTTGGAAAATGGTTTGCATTGCGCGCGCAAACCTACGACCTGGCCATCAATGTCGATCCCAATTCGTCATCCGGACGTTTATCGACGCAACTGGCGCGGGCGCGTTTTAAATCGTTTGGCGATCCAGAGGTCGACCTGGGCGCGTATCCGGAC